>JANMCU010000195.1:0-5681 GCA_031361415.1 Chloroflexota bacterium
CCGAAGTTCGCCCCGACCGGTCCGAGGACGGCGACCGCGCCGCCGGTCATGTACTCACAGCCGTGCGGGCCGAGGCCCTCGACCACGGCCCGCGCACCGGAGTTCCGGACGGCAAAGCGCATCCCCGCCCGGCCGATGACGTGGAGGCGGCCGCCGGTCGCGCCGTAGAGGCAGGTGTTGCCGGCGATCGCCTGGCGGTGCGGCTCGGCTGCGAGACCCGGCTCCGGCGCGACGATGACGACCCCGCCGGACAGGCCCTTCGCGACGTAGTCGTTGGCCTGGCCGACGAGATGCAGCTCGACGCCGGTCCCGGCGAACGCCCCGAAGGACTGGCCGGCCGCTCCGCGCAGCCCGAGGTGGATCGGTCCGCCGAGCTCATGGCGTTCGATCGCGCCGGTCAGACCGGCCCCGAACGACCGATCGGCGGTCGAGAGCGCGAGGCCCTCCGCCCGGAACCCGGCCTGGCCGTGGAGCGCGCCGACGAGACGGCGCTCGAGCGGGCTCGCCTCGCCGCGCCGGATGTCGCGGCCGGCCGACGACGGGTCGGACCGGCGCTCGGCGGTCGCGGCCCAATGGCCCGCCCCGATCACGGCGTCGAGATCGAGCGTTGCGGCCCGCCGGTCGATCGTCAGGAACCGGCGCGACTCGCCGACGAGCTCCCCGACCTCGCGTACGCCGAGCCCGGCCATCTCGCCACGGAGGCTCTCGGCGAGGGCCAGCGCGAACCGCTCGACCTGCTCGGGCGTCCCGGCGAACTTGGCCCGGAGATCCTCGCGCTGGGTGGCGATCCCCGTCGGGCACGTGTCGAGATGACACTGGCGGGCCATGTCACAGCCGACCGCGACGAGCATCGCGGTGCCGAACGCGAACTCCTCGGCCCCGAGCAGGGCCGCGATGAGCAGGTCCCGGCCGGTCCGCAGGCCGCCGTCGGTCCGCAGCGCGACCCGGTCGCGGAGCCCGTTCCGGAGCAGCGTCTGGTGGACCTCGGCGAGGCCCAGCTCCCACGGCGCGCCGACGTGCTTGATCGAGGAGAGCGGCGACGCGCCCGTCCCGCCGCTGTGACCGGCGAGGTGGACGTACGTCGCGCCGGCCTTGGCGACACCGGCGGCGATCGTCCCGACGCCGCGCGAGGCAACGAGCTTGACCCCGATCCGGGCAGCCGGGTTGATCGCCCGGAGATCCGCGATCAGCTGGGCGAGGTCCTCGATCGAGTAGATGTCGTGGTGCGGTGGCGGACTGATGTAGCTCATCCCCGGCTGGCCGCGCCGGAGGGCCGCGATCCACGCCGTCGCCTTCTTCGCCGGGAGCTGGCCGCCCTCGCCCGGCTTCGAGCCCTGCGCGATCTTGATCTCGAGCTGCTCGCCGCGGGCGAGGTACGTCGCGGTCACCCCGAAGCGGGCCGACGCGACCTGCTTGATCCGGGCGTCGTGCCGCTCGCCGTCGGCGCCCGGCACGTACCACGCCGGATCCTCGCCGCCCTCGCCGGTGTTCGCGGCGCCGCCGGCGCGCTGGATCCCGATCGTCAGGGCCTGGTGGGCCTCGGGCGACAGGGCGCCGACGGACATCGCCGAGACGACGAAGCGGCGAGCGATCGACCGGGCCGACTCGACCTCGTCGACGGCGATCGGGGCGGACCCGCCGGCGCGGCGCGGCCGGCGGACGCGGAAGGCGTCGCGAACCACTGCCGAGATGGGCCGGGGCGCCGCGCCGGGGAGCACTGGCGCCGGCTCGGCAGGCGCGAAGCCCGACGCCTGCTGGATCTCGGCGACGATCTTCGGCGCGTAGCGATGGAGCTCGCCGTCGGCCCGGAACCGGGCGAACCCCGGGTCCTGGAGCTTGTTCGACGTCGTGGCCGGGGCGATGGCCAGGGCCGCGTCACGGCGCCGGAGCTGGCGTTCGGCGAGCTCGGTGAACCCGACCCGGCCGGGCCAGGCGGGTGCGGCCGGGAAGCAGCGCGAACGGACGACCTCGTCGAGCTCGATCGTCTCGAACAGCTTGCCGCCGATATATGACGAGGCGGTGCTGATCCCCATCCGGGCGAGGGTCTTGCGCAGGCCCGCGTCGAGCGCCGCGATGAGATTGCCGACGGTGGCCGCGGCATCGAGCTCCTCCGCGCCGCGCGTCCCGGCCAGCTCGGCCGCCATCTCGACCGCGAGCCACGGCACGAGCCCCGTGGCGCCGACCGCGAGGACCATCGCCGCCCCGTGGACGTCGAGGATGTCGGCCGCCTCGACGACGACGTCGGTCCGCCCGCGCAGGCCCGCCGCGCTGAGGGCGGCGTCGACGACCCCGGCCGCGAGGATCGACGGGACCGGAAGGCGCTCGAATGAGAAGTGGCGGTCGCTCAGAACGATGAGCTCGGTTCGGCCGCGGGCGGCCGCGACAGCGTCGGCGGCGAGGCGATCGAGGGCGGCGGCGAGACCCCTCGGTCCGTGAGCGGCCGGCCATGTCGCGTCGAGGTGGCGAACCGGCCCGCCGAAGTCACGCAGCAACGCGGGCAGGTCGGCGAGGAACGGCCGTTCCAGGCGGATCGTCCGCGAGCCGGCCGGCGGGCCGCCGAGCAGGGCCGGTCGCCGGCCGAGCTCGACGCGCAGATCCATGACCGCACGCTCGCGCTCCGGATCGATCGGCGGGTTCGTCACCTGGGCGAACGACTGGCGGAGATGGTCGGCGATCGGGCGATCGATCCGGCCGAGTCCCGGGATCGGGGTGTCGTCGCCCATGCTCCAGAGGGGCTCGTGACCCTCGAGGGCCATCGTCTTGATGTCGAGCCGGGCGTTCTCGTTGTGGAGGCCGGCGAGGAAGCGGAGGTCCGACCCGGTCGGTGGCCGGCCGACGACGAGCGCCGAGTCGTCGTCGCCGACGACAGGATCGACATGGGCGGTTCGCGCGGCGTCATGGATCGGCAGACGGCGGAGGAGGTGGGCCTTGGCCTCGACGTCCTCGAGGATGAGCCCGCGGGCCGGGTCGACGAGGAACAGCTCGCCCGGTCCAAGCCGACCGCGACGGACGGTGTCCTCGGGCGGCAGCGGGATGGCCCCGGCTTCGGAGCAGACGGCGACCAGCCGATCGCGGGTCACCGCAAACGCCGCGGGTCGGAGGCCGTTGCGATCGGCGATCGCGCCGACCCGCCGCCCATCGCCGAAGACGATCGCCGCGGGTCCGTCCCACGGCGCGAGGAACCCGGCGGTCCGGCGGCGGAGCGCCGCGACCTGCGGATGTGGCGCCCGGCGCAGCGGGAGCGCCTCGGGCATCACGGTCAGGAGCGCCGTGCCGAGGTCCCAGCCCGTCGAGACAAGGAGCTCGAGGAGCTCGTCGAGCGACTGCGAGTCGGAGCCGTCGTCGGCGATGAGCGGCCCGGCTGCCGTGAGCTCTGCGGCCGAGTCATCGGCCGGATCGGCGGCCCGGCCGCGGACCTGCGAGCGGTTGCCGCGGACGGTGTTGATCTCGCCGTTGTGGGCGATCGAATGGAACGGCTGGGCGAGACGCCAGGTCGGTTGCGTGTTCGTGGCGTAGCGCTGGTGGAAGAGCGCGTACCTCACCCGGATCCCCGGCGCCCGCAGGTCCGGATAGAGGTCGGCGAGGCGGGCGCCGGCGACGAGGCCCTTGTAGACGATCGTCCGGCACGATGCCGACGGGATCGCGATCACCTCGCCGAGCCCGGCCGCGCGGGCCGCGGTCTCGATCCGGCGCCGGGCGAGGACGAGCCGCCGCTCGAATGCGGCGTCGGTCAGGGGTTCCCCGCGGGAGTCCGAGGGTCGCCGCAGGAACGCCTGAACGAACGCCGGGCGACAGGCCCGGGCGGCGCCGCCGAGGGCGTGCGGGTCGGTCGGTACCGTCCGCCACAGCACGACCTCGAGGCCATCGGCGGCGAGGCGATCCGCGACGAGCCGGCGCGCCGCACCGTTGCGAGCGCCGGCGCCGGTTCGCGGGAGGAAGAGCTGGAGGACCGCCGGATGCTCGGCGGCCAGTCCCATGCCGGGGGCGAGCGCGTCGATGACGGTCGGGTCGAGCGGGATCGAGACGCCGGCGCCATCGGACGAGGCTCCGTCGGCCCCGAACGCACCGCGATGGGCAAGCGCGGCGAGGCCACCGAGGGCGAGGGGCAGGACCTCCGCGAGGCGCTTGCCGCCGGCGTCCGCGACGAAGCCGATCCCGCACGCGTCGTGCTCGAACGCCGCGTCGTAGAGCGGGGCGATCCGGTCACGGCCGGCTGTTCGCGCTGGCTGCGGTCGCTGGGACCGCAGTGGAGGTTCGATAGCCACCGAATGGAACTCCGTCGGGATGCTGGGCGGCGGTCGAGCCGACCGCCCGGGAGGAGCCGGACGGCCGGCCGTTATGGGTGGTCGGGCGCGGGTCGCGGACCGAGAACCACCGGAGATGGCGGAGCGAGCCCCAGGGGGACTCGCGCCGGATGCGAGGATGGGTCGTGGGCCACCGTCGCTTCGTCACCGAGTCGGACCCGAATTGGGTGCGAACCGGTATCGGTTCACGGCCGCCCCGGTCGCGTGACTGGGACGCGGCCGATGGACGGACCCTCGTGCCGGCGCCTGTTGCCGCACCGGCGTGCGGCCCGAGGGCCGACTGCCATGTTCCCCACGAGCTCTGGATCAGCGACGACGCCGGGCTGACCTGGCGCAAACGCGACGCCGCAGCTGTGATCTCCTCGATCGGGTCGTCGTCGACGCCTCTCCAGGAACGCAATCGATCGTCTCGTTAATCGGACGTTCACCTCCCGCGCCGACGATGGGTCCATGACCATCCACTCGCAACGCAGGTCGCTCACTCGGTCGCATCAGCCTGTCGGGTCTGCGGCCCGTCCGCGCAACCCCGTCACGCTCGAGGACCTTCTGGCCGTGCTGCTCATCCCGGTGTACGTCCTGGCAGCGCTTGTCGCGATCGTCTATTGGATCGTTGCGGCGGTGGTCCGCGGCAAAGAAGCGGACTGACGGCTCGGATCGCCCCCGCCCGGGCTCGGTCGCTCGCAGCTGGTTTGCCCACGACAGAGCCTTCGCGGTGGGTGGGCGCCCGGTACCCAGCGACCGCGTGGGCGAGTCCACCGCCGGACAGGTCACGGTTAGCGGCCGCCCACCCCAGACGCATTGGCGCAGCGCTGCTCGCATGAGTCAGCGGTCAAGTTGTTGGTCAAAGGACAGCGACGAGGCCGCAGGTCAGGTGGCGGTGTCGTTCGCGCGTGTGTCTTTCGCGCGTGCGTGAAATCGTGGCGAGCCGGGTGGGATTCGAACCCACGACACAGGGATTAAAAGTCCCCTGCTCTGCCGCTGAGCTACCGGCCCTCGGACGCTAGCGTAGCCGACTGCGCGCGCGAATCGAGCAGGCGCCGAGGTTCGTCGAGAGCCGGTCCAGCGATCGAGGTCAACTCTTCTTGGGTCGGTCTCCGCGATCGCCGTCGCCGTGCTTGGCCACCGTCTCGGAATGCGTTCGCTGGTCGGCCGCGGACGAACGGCCGACGTCGACCTGGTCGGAGCCGAACGTGCCATCGCTCCGCCGGCGAACGTATCGCTTGTCCGTGCCGTTGTCGACGAGTTCGCGCTTCTTGTCAGCCATGGGGTCTCCTATGCGTACTACGAGACGTACACGATCCGGCAGCGAGCCTTGCGCGCCCGCCGACGAACGCGGGCAAAGGCACTACGCCCTTGTTGCGGATGACCCGCGACTGC
>JANMCU010000232.1:0-12624 GCA_031361415.1 Chloroflexota bacterium
GTCGGCACGACCCTCGGATGCGCGGCTCGGCGGACCGTGTCGGGCGGTCGCGCCGACCGCATC
The DNA here is from genome assembly GCA_031361415.1 of Chloroflexota bacterium. GTDB lineage: Bacteria > Chloroflexota > Limnocylindria > Limnocylindrales > CSP1-4 > CF-46. The sequence goes on from JANMCU010000232.1 coordinate 64, forward strand.
GGTGGCTTCCGCGGGCGCTGGGTACGCGTCACACTTCGGATATGGACCGCCTGCATGTCGCGACCCTCAACATCCGCAACCTGGCCGACCGCTGGGAAGAGCGCCTGCCGCTGATCCTCGCCGACATGGCCTCGGTCCAGCCCGATGTCCTCGGGCTCCAGGAGGTGGTCTACGTCCTCCAGCAGGATCGCCTGATCGGGGCGGCCGGCACGGGTCGCTACGAGTCGATCCGGGGCTGGGCGGGTCGTCCGGAGTACGGCAACGCGCTGCTGGTCAGGGAGCCGCTGGTAGCCTCCGAGCCGGAACGACTCGACCTGGGCCTCACCCGGTCGGCGATCCGGGCGGTGCTCGAGCTGTCCGGCGGTGCCACGGTCCGGGTCGTCGTGACCCACCTCCACCACGTGACGGCCGACGAGGCAGAGCGCGACGAGCAGGCCCGCTTCTTGATCGACTGGCTGGTCGACGCGCCGCCGGCCGACGGCACGGTCATCGTCGGCGACTTCAATGCGGAGCCGGTCGAACCGACGTACGCCCGGATGCGGACGGCCGGCTATCGATCGGCCCATCTCGAAGCGAACCACTCCGAGCCCGACATCACCTGGCCGTCGGGGCTGGCGGCACCCGCGATCGACACCGAGGGGCCGCCCGGCTGCCTCGACTACATCTGGGTCCACGGCGCGATCACGGTCGAGTCGTGCCGGCTCGTGTTCGATCGCCCCGCGGTCGGGGATCCCGGGCTGTACCCATCGGATCACTTCGGGCTCGCGGCGCGGCTGGCCATCGGCTGAGGATGGCCGCCGCCGTCGCTGGTTCCGCGGCCGCGCCGCGCCGCGCCCTCCGTCTGGCTCACCGCGGGGACTGGCGGCGCGCGCCCGAGAACACGATTCCTGCGTTCCTGGCCGCGCTCGAGATCCCGGGCTGCGACGGACTCGAGTTCGATGTCCGGGCCGCGCGTGGTGGCGTGGCAGTCTGCTACCACGATGACACGCTCCTTCGCGTGCACGGCGTTGATCGGCGCGTCGACGAATTGACCGCAGACGAGCTCGCGGCGCTTGGCATCCCGACCCTTGAGGCGGTGCTGACTTCGCTTCCGCGCCGCGCGTTCCTGGATGTGGAGCTGAAGGGAGACCCGGGGCGCGGCGCGTTCGAGGCCCTCGTGGCGGGGCGCGGGCCGGGTCTCGAGCGGGCGGTCGTATCGTCGTTCGAGCATGGCGCGCTCGAGCGGATCGCCGGCCTGGCACCGCTCTGGCCGCGCTGGCTCAACGCGCACGACGCCGAGCCGGCCACGATCGCGGCTGCGCTCGAGCTCGGTTGCCGCGGCGTCTCGATCGAGTGGCACGCCCTGGACGCGTCGGCTGTCGCACGAGCGCGCGCCGCCGAGCTCGACGTTGCCGCGTGGACCGTTCGTAGACGCCCGACGTACGCCCGCCTCGAACGGCTCGGAATCGTCGCGGTGTGCGTGGAAGCGTCCGCGCTTGACGGCCGAGGTGAACTTCAGACGAGGACGATCGTGCTCGCCTGAGGCAATGATCCCGCACGCAGGGCGGCAAGGGCAGACCGAGCCGGTTCCGGGAAATTGGCCATCCCGGCTGGCCCGATCTCCCGCAGCACGGCGCGATGGTGGCGGGTGTCCGCGAGAACGAGGATGACCAGCTCGATCCCCGAGTCGCGTCGACGGAGAGCGATGCGCCGATCGAGGGCCTGCCAGTCAGGTACGTGAGTCTCGCCTTCGACTCCGGCCTGGCGACCGTGAGCGGCGATGACCTCATCCCATGCTCGCGGGTCGCCGACATCTCCGACCCCGACCTCGCTTCGCCGGCTGATGCTCGGGGCAACCAATGCCCGAAAGCGGCCGAGAAGACGGACCTGACCGACATCCCGAAGCTTGACTCCGCCAGGAAATGTCCGTACGGACAGGTCAAGCCCAAGGGAAGCCGCGATCCGTGCGGCGAGGTCGATCGAGAGATTCGGCACGCGGCCGTGCTCGATTCGGCTGAGATGGCTGTGCGAGATCCCGACGGCATTCGCAACCCGGTCCTGGCTCAGACCGGCCAGGCGTCGCGCGTCCCGAACATCGCGCCCGAACTCGATTGATGATCCGGTCGGCCCGCTCGGCGCCGATGTCGCGGGTCCGCCGGATCGTGCTCATTTGCCCAGGGTGACGGGCCGTCCTTTGCCGCGGATTTGCTCGCGATCACCCGATACTTATCGCTCGAGATCATCAGTCGCGCCGACTCCGGGTTGGCCCAAGCGTCGTGGGGCGTGACGCTCTGTGTGCGTCGGACGTGCAACTGGACGGACGTTGGAGGGGGTTGGGGGCCGACAGACCACATTCTGTGCGTCCGGCGTGCAACTGGGCGGCTGATTACTCGCTTGGCCGGTCCAGTCGCACCCCTGGCGCGCAACCGAGCCCACCGGAGCCCGGATCGCAGGCCCGGCCGGTCCAGTCGCACCTCTGGCGCACAACCGAGCCCACCCGAGCCCCAGCCCCCGAACCCGCCCCCGACTGGCCGCGGGCCCGCGCGGCGCGACGGCCCGCGCTGCCGTGGGGCCCGGCCGCCTATCCTCGGGTCGTGTCAGACATCGAGCGGGCCGATCTGGTCGTCGTCGGTGCGGGCACGATCGGCGGCTGGGCGAGCTGGTTCGCGAAGACGGCGGGCGTCGGGCGGGTCATCGTGCTCGACACGGGCCTCGCCGGCCAGGGCGCGAGCAGTCGCGCCGCCGGAATCGTCCGGGCCCAGGGCGGAACCCCGACGACCGTCGCGCTCGGCCGCTGGTCGATCGACTTCTATCGCCGTCAGGCGAGCCAGATCGGCACCGACAGCGGCTTCCGCGAGCTCGGCTATTTGATCCTCGCCGTGACTCACGAGGACGAACGCCTCGGCCGCGAGCGGGTCGTGATGCAGCAGGCGGAGGGACTGGCGGTTCGCTGGCTGTCGGCCGCCGAGGCCGCGGCCGAGATCCCAACCCTGGCGCCCACCGGCCACCGCGGTGGCAGCCATCTCGCGACCGATGGCCACATCGACCCGCCACGCAACGTCCGGGCCTACTCGGTCGCCATGCAGCAGGCCGGAGTCGAGCTGCGCGAGCGGACGACGTTCACGGGTCTGCGGACGGAGCCTCGGGCCGCGGGCGGCAGGAGCGTCGTCGGGGTCGAGACGAGCGCCGGCTCGATCGCGACCCAGCGCGTCATCCTGACAGGCGGCCCGGGCCTTCGAGCGGTGGGGGAGGCGGCAGGGATGCGGATCCCGGCCGGCGCGGTCCGCCACAGCGTGGCCGTCCTCGAACCCAACGAAGCCTTCGCCGTGCCCCAGTCGATGGTCTTCGACATCGGCGCCGGGCTCTACTGGCGGCTCGAGGAGGGCGGGCTGCTCTTCGGCTGGAGCGATCCGAACGATCGTCCCGGCGAAGCCCGCGCCATCGATTGGGCAATGTATGACGAGATGCGGCGCCGCCTGGCCGGGTTCGTGCCGGTCACCCGCGACCTCGGCCTTCGGAAGATCTGGGCGGCCACGATCGACTTCACGCCGGACCACCTGCCGATCCTCGGTCCGGGGATCAGGCCGGACGGCGAGTTGATCGAAGGCGTCACTGTCGCATCAGCCGGCGGCCACGGGATGATGTGGGGTCCAGGCGTCGCCCGGGTGGCGGCCGATCTGGCGGTTCACGGACGGACCGACCTGCTCGATGTGACGGACCTCGGGCTCGATCGATTCGACGCCGACGGTCGAAGCCGGCTGGCGACCGACCCGATCGCGCTGCCGTTCCCGGCCAGCGCGGACGATTCAGGGACGCCGACCGCCTGACGATCCGGATCCAGATCGGACCGGACGTGTCAGATCGGCTGGGTCGTGGCCGGCCGTCCGAGGCGGACGAGGGTCTCGAGCGCGGTCACGATCCGGCTCGCGCGGGTGGGGCGCGGCTGGACCGCGTCGTGGCGCGGGCGGCGCTGACGCTCGTGGTCGGTCGCGATCAGCACGAAATCGGCGGCGAGCGGGGTCATGGCGGTCAGGTCCTCAATGCGACGAATGGCGTCATCGAGATCACCGTAGCCACCGAGTCCCGTCACCTGACAGCGACGTCGGTCGCACCCGGCATGGACATCCGTCGCATCGCGACACGCTCAGTCGACCGGTCGGGAAGGTTGAAGGGGCGCCACGGCAGACGCCTGGTATTCGGTTCGTCGGAGGATCCCGACCACCGCGACGGAGACCACCGCGATGCCGACCCACTGACCCGGGTCGAGCCGTTCATTCAGCAGCACGAAGCTGGCTGCGACACCAAAGACCGGGACCAGGTAGAACGAGGCCGCCGCAAAGGACGCCGGGACGTTGCGCAAGGCGGACAGGTAGAGCCAGTAGGCCACGCCGTAGTACAGGACGCCCGACCCGATCGCACTGGCCCAGCCGGCGAGGCTGACCGCCTCGGGCCGGACCGCGCCGCCCGCCAGCCACAGCGCGAAGACGATGACGACCCCGAAGCCCAGGGCATGTGTCTGCTGGGCCACCACGATCGGCGCCGTCGAGTCGGACGTTCCGATCCACCGACGGGTCACGATCGTGTAGATGGCGCAGCACAGGACGCCGGCCACCGTGAGGGCGACGCCGGTGGTGTTGCCGGCCGTCCCCGGCTCGTACGCAACCAGGAGCATGCCGCTGACGGCGACCAGCGAGAGCCCGAGCACCATGACGCCAACGCGCTCCGACAGGAACCAGGCGGCGAGAACGAGGATGAGAATCGGCTCCAATGCCCACAGCAGGACCGACAGGCTGGCGCTGATGTGGGCGAGCCCGAGCAAGCTGAGCGCGTACGCGAGCCCCGGGTTCAGGACGCCGAGCCGTCCGAGCAGCGACGAGGCAGCCGGATCGGCAATCGGGATCCGCCGCCAGCGCAGCAGCAGGACCAGGACAACGAGTGATGCCGCGAGCTGGATCGGCAACAGGGTGAGTGGCGGGATCTCCGCGACGGCGCGCTTGGACACGACCGTGCCGGTGCCCCAGGCGGCGGCGGCCAGGATCAGGGCGAGGATCGACCTCGAAGGGGACAACATGCGAATGCTCCGAGCAGAAACGGACGACCGGCAGGCGCGGTCGTCGTACTGCGGTCGTCGTCGCAGCAGGAATAGCCCGGAACGCCTGGTCGACGGATCATCGAAACGCGCGGCTTGACGGCGGGCATGGCGATTGGATCCGACGCTCAGCAGCAACCGCCGGAGCCGCAGCCGCAACCCTCGGCCCCGGCGTCCAGCAACGCGATCGCCCGCGGCAGGATCGGCATTGCCGGGAGGTCCGCCAGCGCCGCCATCGGCCGGGTCGCCCGGATGATCGCGCCGTGCAGGCCGTCGCCGACCGCGTGGGTCGGCTCGATCGCGATGTCGACGAGCCCGACGGCCGCGAGCCCGGCCCGATATTCGGCGAACGACAGCGCACCGGCGATGCAGCCGCTGAAGGAGCCGCGCTCGGCACGTTCGGCCGGGCTGAGCGCATCGTCGGCGACGACGTCGCTCACGCCGACCCGACCGCCAGGTCGGAGGACGCGGGCGATCTCGGTGAACACCGCGGCCTTGTCGGCGGCGAGGTTGATGACGCAGTTGCTGATGACGACGTCGATCGACGCGGACGGGAGCGGGATCGACTCGATCGTGCCGCGCACGAACTCGACGTTGTCGACGCCGGCGTCGGCCGCGTTGCGGACCGCCAGGGCGAGCATCTCGTCGGTCATGTCGAGCCCGATCGCACGACCCGTCGGCCCGACCCGCCGGGCCGAGAGGATGACGTCGATCCCGCCGCCCGAGCCGAGGTCGAGGACCCGCTCGCCCGGCCGGAGGTCGGCGACCGCGGTCGGATTGCCGCAGCCGAGGCTGGCGAGGATCGCCGCCTCCGGCAGGCCGGCGCGATCGCTGTCGGCGTACAGGATCTCGCCGAAGACCGCGGTCCCGTCCGGCCCGCAACAGGACGCCTGGGCACTCGAATCGGAGCGGCTTGCCGTCGCCGCCAACGCCGCCTCCGCATAACGCGCGCGCACCTCGTCGTGGATCCGGTCCAGGTCGGCGGTGGCGGCGATTTCGTCGAGCATCGGAAGGTCCTCCTCGGGTTGTCGGCGGGCGCATCGTATCGGCATATATTGATTCTTGTCAATATAGATGCTCGTCGATACACTGCCGCCATGGCGCGCACCAGAACCACCCTGATCGACCCCGATGTCCAACTCCTCCAGGCCCTCGGGCACCCGACCCGCCTCACGATCGTGCGCGAGCTGACCGGTCGCGACGAGGTGTGCGCCTGTGACTTCACCTCGTGCTGCGACGTCAGCCAGCCGACGATCTCGCATCACCTGCGGATCCTCAAGGAAGCGGGCGTGATCGAGGCCGAGCGGCGCGGCACATGGATCTTCTACCGGATCGTGCCGGCGGCAGCCGATCGGCTGCGCGCGCTGGCCGGCGAGCTGCTTGGCGCGCCTGAGGTGATCCAGGTCGGCGCGCTCGGACGCTCGGATCGTCGGACGCTCCCCGTCGTGCAGCCGGCCTGACGCTCGCGCACGGCCCGGCGTCAGCGCCGGGAGCGATCAAGCAGATCGGGCGCAACGAGCCAGCGCAGGGTGCCTCGGCCATCGGCGACGGCGCCCCGGACGTCGACCCGAGCGAACGCCCCCTTCTTCATCGTCACTCCATCGGCGTTGGCGAGCCAGCCGAGGACCTGGCTGAAGTCCGGATCGTGGCCGACGAGGACCGGCCTGACCGGGTTGCCGGCGTCGGCAAGGATCGCATCGAGGGCGGCGGGATCGAACCCGTTCGCCAGCCGGTCGTCGAGCCGGACGCCGACTCCGAGCGCGGCCCCGACGACCTCGGCCGTACGCCGGGCGCGGACCTTCGGCGAGCTGACGATCGCGTCCGGCCGGAAGTCGATCTCGGCCAGGAATGCGCCGAGCCGCTCCGCCTGGAGCTCGCCCTTCTCGCTGAGGGGCCGCAGCGCGTCGTCGCCGGCCCATGCGTCCGGGTCGCCGGCGTCGGCGTGACGGAGGAAATGGAGCTGAAGGTCGGGGCGGCGCTCTGTCGGGCTCACGCCTCGAGCGTACCGAGGAACGCGGCGATGCGCTCGCGAAGGTCGACGAGGGTCGCCCGGTAGACCGCGAGCACCTCCGCATCGGAGCCGGTCGCGCGGGCCGGATCGGGGATGCTCCAGTGCGTCCGGACCGATGGCCCGGGGAAGACCGGGCAGGCCTCGGCGGCGTCGTCGCACACGGTCAGGACGTGGTCGAACTCCCGGTCGAGGAACTCGGTCATCGGCTTCGCATGGGCCCAGGCGTGATCGATCCCGGCCTCGTCGAGGACCTGGATCGTGCGCGGATTGACGACCCCGGCCGGCACGCAGCCGGCCGACTCCACGGCGACGCGAGCACCGCCCAGCTGCCGAAACAGGGCCTCGGCCATGATCGAGCGACAGCTGTTTCCGGTGCACAGCACCAGGATCCGAACGGGCAAGGAGGACTCCCAGGCAATCTGGTTCGAGCTCAGCGAGGTCGAAGGGGAGCTGCGCGACCCCATGGGCGCAGACTCACGGATTCAGATCCTCGATTTCGCCGCTGGCGAGGAACACGACATCCTCGGCGATGTTCGTGACCCGGTCGCCGATCCGCTCGATGTAATGCGCGGCGAACAGGATCCGCGTGCCGCGCTCGACATTGTCCGGGTCGGCGCGCATGAGCTTGACGACCTCGTCGAACGTCCGGTGATAGAGCACGTCGATCTCGTCGTCGCGGGCCGCGACCGATCGGGCGGCGTCGACATCGACGTCGACCAGCGCCCGCAGGATTGCTCCGACGAGCGTCGCGGCGAGCTCGCCCATCGCGGGCAGATCCACGTACTTCTTGAGCGGTGGCTCGGGCGCGAGCTTGCGGACCTGCTTGGCGACCGAGCCGGCGTGGTCGCCCATCCGCTCGAGCTCGTAGCCGACGTGGTCGAGAGCGAGCAGGAAGCGCAGGTCGCGGGCGACCGGCGACTGGGTGGCGATCGTCCGGGTGATCAGGCCCGACACCTCGCGCTGCATCTCGTTGATTCGGCCGTCGGCGACGATGACTCCGAGGGCGGCGTCCGCGTCGTGTCCGATCAATGCCGCGATCGCCGCCCTGATCGCCTCCTCGACGAACGACCCCATTCGAAGGATGTCGTCCTTGATCTCGCGCATCTCGAGATCGAGCGTCTCGCGGCGGTGAGGCGGCCCCGCCACCCGCCGCTCCGGGGTCGCGGATTCCGGAACCCGCTCGACTCGATCGAGGATCGCATCGACCTGAGCGTGGATGGCGTCGCCGGTGGGATCGTCAGGGGTCATTTCGTCCTCGCTCATCCGAACCGACCTGACACGTAGTCCTCGGTCAGCTGATGCGTCGGGTTGGTGAAGATCTGGCTCGTCGCGCCCATCTCGACGAGATAGCCGGCTCGGTCGTCGCCCATCGTGAAGAAGGCGGTCCGGTCGCTCACCCGGGAGGCCTGCTGCATGTTGTGGGTCACGATGACGATCGTGTAGTTCGCACGCAGATCCGACATGAGCTGCTCGATCTGCAAGGTGGCGACCGGATCCAGGGCCGAGCACGGCTCGTCCATGAGGAGGACGTCGGGGGCGAGCGCGAGTGCCCGAGCGATGCACAGCCGCTGCTGCTGTCCGCCGGACAGCGACGTCCCGCCCTGATTCAGCTTGTCCTTCACCTCGTCCCACAGGGCGGCCTGGCGGAGGCATCGCTCGACGAGCTCATGCTCCGCGCTCTTGCCGCGGACCAGCCCATTGAACTTCGCCGGCGCCGCCACATTGTCGTGGATCGACATCGTCGGGAAGGGATTGGGCTGCTGGAACACCATGCCGATCGCGCGCCGCACGGCGGCGGGGTCGACGTCCGTTCCGTAGAGGTCGATGCCCCGGTAGGTGATCCGGCCCGCTGCCCGAGCGCCCGGGATGACTTCGTGCATCCGGTTGATGCAGCGCAGGAGCGTCGACTTGCCACTCCCCGACGGGCCGATGATCGCGGTGATCGCGTTCTGCCGGATCTGGAAGGAAACGTCGCGAACCACCCGCCGGCTGCCGTAGTAGGCATCGACATTCTCGAGCTCGACGGCGAACTGATCCGCCGAGACCTCGGCCACCGCTCGCGTCGCCGGGTTGATTGCGGGAAGGACGTGCTCAGGCATTCGTGCCAGCTCCGAGGTGATCATGGGTTCCCTTCGGTCGAATGATGCGCTCAATGTCGTGACGGCCGGCGGCGAGCGACGAGCCAGCGTCCGAGGAGGTTGAAGATCAGCACGATCGCGACGAGGACCAGGGCCGCGCCCATCGCTCGATCGCGAGCGGCCGGAAACGCCGAATTCAACGCGTTCCGATAGATCAGAAGCGGCAATCCCTGGGTCGGCTCGCCAAGATCGGCGGTGAAGAAATTGTTGCCGAGGGCAGTGAACAGGAGTGGCGCCGTCTCGCCAATCGCTCGAGACACGGCCAGGAGGATCCCGGTGAAGATCCCGGACAATGCAGTCGGGACGAACACCGACAGGAATGAGCGCCATCGGCTCAGGCCGAGCGCACGGACGCCCTCCGAGATGGGTCGCGGCGTCAGTCGGAACATCTCCTCGGTCGAAACCACGATGATCGGCAGCATGATCAACGCGAGGGCCGCCGAACCGGCGAACCCCGAGAAGTGGCCCTGGGCGACGACGACCAGCTCGTAGACGAAGATCCCGATGACGATCGATGGCAGGCCGGCCAGGACGTCGATGATGAACCGGACCGCGATGGCAGGCCGGCCGCCGATCTCGGCGTTGAAGATGGCAACCAATAGCCCGATCGGAACCGCAATCAGGGTCGCCAGGCCGGTCATTTCCAGGGTTCCGGTGATCGCGTTCCGGATGCCGCCACCAATCTGGCTCAGGTCGCCGGGCGGATCCTGGACGAAGAACTCCGGGCGGATGACCCCGATCCCCTGGCTGACGATGAACGACCCGACGGCCAGGAGCGGGACGATCGCGACGGCCAGTGACAATCCGGTCAGGATGAGGACCAGACGTGACCGCAGGCGGCGCCCGCGGCTTGTCGGCCGAAGGAACATCGGGGTGTCAGCCAGCACGGCCGGCTCCGAGCTCGAAGCGGCGGCGGATCACCAGCCCGATGCTGTTGATGATGATCGCGATGACGAGCAGGACGACCCCGAGGGTGATGAGCGCCTCGGGGTGCAGCTGCTCCGTGGCCTCGTTGAACTCGTTGGCAATGACGCTCGCGAGTGTGAATCCGGGAGCGAAGATCGAGGTTCCGATCTTTGGCGCGTTGCCGATGACGAGGGTCACCGCGACCGTCTCGCCGATCGCCCGGGCAAGGCCAAGGATGATCGCCGCGAGCAGGCCGGTCCGCCCGATCGGGATCACGACCCGACGGATCACGTCCCACCTCGTGCCGCCGAGGGCCAGGACCGCCTCACGCTGGAGGCGGGGGGTCGCGCTGAAGACCTCGCGCGTGACCGCGGCAATGATCGGAATGATCATGAACGCGACGATGACGCCTGCCGCGAAATAGCTCGGACCGGGTGTCGGCGGCCCTAGGAATGGGACCGCCCGCCCGACCGTGTCGGCAACGCCCTTCTCGATCGGCCGCAGGAATGGAACCAGGACCAGCAGCCCCCACAGACCCCAGACGACCGATGGAACCGCGGCCAGCATGTCGACGAACACCGCGACGGGGCCGGCCACTCGTCGCGGCAGGAGCTCGGTGACGAGAAGAGCCACACCCACTGCCACCGGAACCGCGACGAGGAGGGCGATGAAGCTCGTGAGCAGGGTGCCGTAGATGAACGGCAGCGCACCGTAGATCGCGAATGACGGTGACCAGCGCTGGCCGGTCACGAAGCCCACGATGCCGAACCTGGCGAAGACCGGCGCGGTTGTCTGGACGCTTTCCGAGATCATCAGGCCGATCAGGCCGAGAGTCAGCCCCGTCGCGACGATGCATGCCAGCCGAAAGATCGTGTCGCCCGTCAGCCAGGCGCGACGGGTCAGGGTGGCGGTGCCGCTCCCCGGGTCAAGTCGGCCTGCGGACACGTTCGTCAAAGCGCGTATCTCCGGATGGACTTTCGCCCCGAGCCCACGCAGTCGGGCCCGGGGCGAAAAGGATAGGTGACGCCCGTGGTCAGGGGAGGATGGGAGCCCCTGCCCAGTTGATGGCCCTTACCGCGGCTTCATCCTGGGCCAGGAGCGTCGCCGGGATCGAGCCATAGAAGAGGGGCGCCGCGTCGTTCTGTCCGTCGTGGATCGACCACCACAGGAAGTCGACCAGCGCGTTGGCGCGCTCCTGGGTCTTCAGAACCTTCGAGAGGTCCTTGTAGACAATGATCCAGGTGGTTCCGGCGATTGGATAGCCCGTGGCGGAGTCACCGTTGACGAGGTCGAACCGCAGGTCCGCCGGGAACGACGGGAGGTCGGCCGCGGCCTTGACCGAGTCGAGCGATGGCGTGATGAACGTGCCGGTCTTGTTCGCAACATCCGCGAACGGGACGTTGTTCTTGAGCGCATAGGCGAGCTCGATGTAGCCCACGCCGCCTTCGGTCTGGGTGATGCCCTGGGTCACGCCCTCGTTGCCTGACGCGCCGAGGCCAGTCGGCCAGTCGACGGTCTTGCCAGCGGACTTCGTCGGATCTCCGGCGCCGACCGTGGTGACCCAGTCCGGACTGACCTTCGTCAGGTACTTCGTGAAGATGCTCGTCGTGCCCGAACCGTCAGATCGATGGACGATGCTGACATCGGTGGTCGGCAATGTCGCACCCGGATTGGCTGCCGCGATCGCCGCGTCGTTCCATTTGACGATCTTGCCGAGGAACAGACCGGCAACGATCTCCGGCGTCATCTTGAGCGGGGCCGAAAGTCCTTTGAGGTTGTACGCCACCACGACGGCGCCGAAAGTCACCGGGACCTCGACGGGCTCGCCCCTGGCGGCCGCCGCGGCGATCTCCGAGTCCTGGAGGAACGCGTCAGAAGCTCCGAAGTCGACGGTGTTCTCGGTCCAACCCTTGACGCCGCCGCCGGAGCCGATCGACTGGTAGTTGAGCTTGACGCCGCATTTCGTGTTGTAGTCCTCGCCCATCTTCGAGAGGAGCGGGAAGATGAACGTCGAGCCGGCGCCGTTCAGCTGGCCATCACCCTTTGAGCAGCGATAGGTGATGGCACCGGTCGTCGCTGAGCCAGTCGCGGCTGGCGCGGAGGCTGGACTGCTCGCCGCCGGTGCGCTTGCCCCAGGCGTCGAGGGTGAGACTGTGGCCAGGGTACCGCCGCCGCATGCGGCAGCGCCGAGAGTGACGAACAGGCCGAGTGCCGCAAGCCGCACCTTCGGGGTCGTGATCACGGCAATGTCCTCCTCCGGGGCGCTCGGGTCGCGCCCAACGTTGTCTGTCGTGGCTGCCTCCGGCGGCAACACGGCCGGAAGCCCGGCTTCGGATCGTCGACGGGGTCAGCGTCGAGCGGTCCGATGAACGGACCCTTCGATGCGGGTTAACGCATCGTTAATCTGCCGATCGGCCACCGTCGGCCGATGTGCGCGC
>JANMCU010000260.1:0-1175 GCA_031361415.1 Chloroflexota bacterium
AGATGGTAATGCCGGGGGACAACGTGCAGATGACGATCGAGCTGATCACGCCGATCGCGATGGACGAGGGACTCCGGTTCGCGATCCGCGAGGGGGGCCGCACCGTCGGCGCCGGCGTCGTCGCGAAGATCCTGAAGTAACCAATACTGCAGCGACTGCCGCAGTTCGTACTGTCGCGACTCTCCGCCGTCGCTGGACGCTAACGGCTAATGGCTAACGGCTCGCGAGGGCCTTTAGCCATTAGCGTCAAGCGACGGCGGGCACGGAAGGCGGCATATAGAGGAGATAGAAGGAAATGGCACGCGAGAAGATCATTTTGGCCTGCAGCGAGTGCAAGAACCGCAATTACTTCACGATGAAGAACAAGCGGCTGCACCCGGAGCGCGTGGAGTGGAAGAAGTACTGCCCGCGCTGCAACAAGCATCAGCTTCATAAGGAAACGAAGTAAATGGGGACCCAGGCGGCCCCCAGTTCGCGCTCCGGCGTCGAGAAGGTCGCGGCATTTTTCCGCGCCATCCCCTCGTTCCTCGGAGCCGTTCGTGATGAGATGGGAAAGGTGACCTGGCCGGATCGCAGCCAGACGATCGATGCGACCTGGCGGATCATCCTCTTCGTTCTCTTCATCGGTGCGTTGATCGGGCTGCTCGACTTTGTACTGCAGCTGATCCTCGTGAAGGGGCTGCCGTCGTTATTTGCGGGGCGCTGATGAGCGAGCACCGCTGGTATGCCGTGCAGACGACCGCGGGCCACGAGAACAAGGTTCGTTCGCTCGTCGTGCGGAAGATCGAGCAGGACACGCGGCCGGCGGAAGAGCGCCCGATTCGTCAGGCGCTTGTCCCGACGCAGGAAGTCGTCGAGATCAAGAACGGGAAGAAGGTGAACGTCGAGCGGAAGCTCTACCCCGGTTATGTGCTCGTCGAGATGCAGATGAACCAGGAGACGCAACACACGATCAGCGGGATCCAGGGCGTCATCAAGTTCGTTGGTGTACACGACCGGTTCCCGCAGCCGCTCCGTGCAGACGAAGTGAATCGCCTCCTTGGCATCGTCGACGAGGCGGAAGAAGAGGCACCGAAGGAGGAGATTCCGTTCCTCATCGGACAGGCAGTGGCGATCACCGAGGGTCCGTTCACCGATTTCAACGGGACGGTCGAAGAGGTGATGGCCGACAAGGG
>JANMCU010000266.1:0-11295 GCA_031361415.1 Chloroflexota bacterium
GGACGAGCCCGGCGGCGCGCTCGGGGTCGAGATGACGACCGAGCCGCTCGGCGCCTACATGATCTGGTTGCCGGCCGGTGGTTCGAAGGCTCCGCCCTCGGCCGGGACGATCTCGCGCGGCGAGCACTTCGTCCGGATGGAGGGTCGCGAGACCTACCGCTTCGCGACGAAGACGATGGCCACGACGGCCCTCGCCTCGATCCGCAAGTCGGGCCTCCAGCCCGGTGACATCGACCTGTTCGTGCCCCACCAGGCGAACATCAGGATCATCGAGGCGGTGGCCAAGGGCCTCGACCTGCCGATGGACAAGATGTTCATCAACCTCGACAAGTACGGCAATACGTCGGCCGCATCGGTCCCGATCGCGCTTGCCGAAGCGGTCAACGAGGGCCGCGTCCAGATCGGCGACAACGTCACGATCGTGGCGTTCGGGGCCGGTTTCACGAGCGGCGCGGTCACGATCGAGTGGACCGCCGACCCGGCCCGCGGGCTCATCGGCGACGCCGCGGTCCGGCCGGAGGACGTCAGCGTCCGGCTGCCCGTCGACTGGGACTCGGTCGACCCGATCCCCGACGCGCTCGCCGAGATCATGCGCCGGCCCGGATCGCTCGACGTGCCTCTCGACGATGTCGCGCCGGGTGACCCCCCGCCCGTCCGGACCGAGGTCCACGCGTGATCGACCTCACCGGTCGGGTCGCCCTGGTCACGGGCGGGTCGCGCGGGATCGGCAAGGCGATCACGGTGCGCCTCGCGACCCAGGGCGCGGACGTGGCGTTCAGCTACCGCGGCAACGAGGCGGCCGCCGGCGAGACCGCGCGCGAGATCGAGGCGCTGGGTCGGCGGGCGCTGGCGATTCAGGCGGACGTCACCGATCCGGACGCGGCCGACGGGCTCGTGAAGACCGTGCTCGAAGCCTTCGGCAAGATCGACATCCTCGTCAACAACGCCGGCATCACCCGCGACGACCTGATCATGCGGATGAGCGTCGAGGCGTTCCGCGAGGTCGTCGAGACCAACCTCTTCGGGGCGTTCTACATGACCAAGGCCGTCACCCGGCCAATGCTCCGGGCCAAGGGCGGCCGGATCGTCAACATGACGTCGGTCAGCGGCCAGGCCGGTCAGACGGGCCAGGCCAACTACTCCGCATCGAAGGCCGGCCTGATCGGTCTGACCAAGGCAACCGCACGCGAGCTCGCGTCACGATCGATCACCTGCAATGCCGTTGCTCCCGGGTTCGTCCTCACCGAGCTGACCCAGGACCTGCCCGCGGCGCTCCAGGCGCAGATCACGGCCGCGACGCCGCTCGGACGGTTCGGCACGACCGAGGAAATCGCCAACGCGGTCGCGTTCCTCGTCAGCGACGAGGCCGCCTTCATCACCGGGCAGGTGCTGGCCGTCGACGGCGGCCTCGTCATGATGTAGGTCGGGCGGCATGACTTCCGGCTGTCGCGGCTGAACGACGCTGGCCGCGTTGGCCGCTGCGCTCCTCGCTTACGCACCTGCGGGTGCGCTCGCTCCGGTGCTCGGCTTCGCCTTGCGCTGACGCACCCATGCGCGACGAACGCGGTCCCGCTCCTGTGGTCGAGCGACGAAGGCCGCCTGGCGATCGCGTCACGACAGCCCCGATCGGGCCGTCCCGACTCGCGTGGTAAAGTGGCGGCTCCGATGAGCATCGAACCTGGAGGGGGGCGGCGGACTCGCTCGCCCGGAGTTGCCGCGTTTCTCTCGTTCCTGTGGCCTGGTCTGGGCCAGTGGTACGGAGGCGCTCGGCGCACGGCCATCGTGTTCGCGCTCCCGGTCGTCGTCGTCGCGGTCGTCCTCGTAAGCTGGCTGCTCCAGGGCCCGGAGACGCTGGTCCTTCAGCTGCTGTCACCGGGCACCGCGCTGACCGTGGCGATCCTGATCGTCCTGCTCGGACTGTGGCGGATCGTGTCGATGGTCGACGGGTTGACCAGCCTCGGCGGACGCCTCTCGTGGCGCCGCCCGTCGGTCCTGGCCCCGTTCGTCACGCTGATCGCGATCGTCCTGGTCAGCCATCTCGCGATGGCGAACATCGCCTGGTCGTTCTACGAGGCGGGCTCGAAGATCTTCACGACCGGCGTCGACACCACGGCAACGGCCGCGCCGACGGGGTCGGACAGCGGCAACACGTCCGTGCTCCCGATCGGCACACCGGTCTCGACCCCGGCGACCGCCCAGTCGCGGATCAACATCCTGTTCGTCGGGATCGATTCGAGCGAGATCCGGAACCACGCCCTGACTGACACCCTGCTGATCGTCAGCGTCGATCCGATGACGAAGACCGCGGCGATGCTGAGCTTTCCGCGGGACATCGCCGACTTCCCGCTCTACTCGGGTGGGATCTACCCCGGCAAGATCAACGCCCTGATGACCGACGCGGACAAGCATCGCGCCAGGTTCCCGGACGGCGGCATCACGACCCTGACCAAGGAACTCGGGTTCCTCCTCGGCGTCCCGATCCACTACTACGCCGCGATCAACCTCGACGGCTTCGAGGCGATGATCGACGAGGTCGGCGGCGTGACGATCGTCAACAACAGCCAGATCGACGATCCGACCTATGGCGGGTGGAAGGTGCCCGGCAAGATCGGCTTCCACCTGGCGCCCGGCAAGTACACCCTCAACGGCGCCGACGCCCTGGCCTATGTCCGCTCCCGGAAGGGCGTCGGCAACAACGACTTCGAGCGTGCGCGGCGCCAGCAGCAGCTGCTCATCGCGCTCGAGCACAAGCTGTCGGATCCAGCCATGCTCCCGAAGCTTCCGCAGCTCCTCGACGACGCGACGCGGACGATCACCACGAGCTTCCCGGCCGATCGACTTTCGGAGATGATGAATCTCGGCCGGTCCATCGACGACGCGAGCATCACCCGCAAGGTGCTGGGCCCGCCCTATGCTCTGAGCGATCCCACCGCGTCGGACTACCGGCTCATCATTGACGCCAAGAAGCTGGCAGCGCTCTCGATCCTGATCTTCGGCGCCGACAGCGCGTATTCGACCCCTGCGGCGTCACCTTCTCCGGCGTCACCTTCTCCGTAGGCCCCCGAACGGGCGGACTGCCCCGCGGTACGCGTGGATCGCCGGTCAGCGGCCCTGCTGACTGATCACCGCCGGGATGGTCCGGACGATGATCTTCAGGTCCAGCAGCAGGGACCAGCGATCGATGTAGTCCAGATCCATCCGCACCCAGCGGTCGAACTCGGGCTCACGCCGCGCGGCCACCTGCCAGAGGCCCGTGATCCCCGGCTTCATCGACAGCCGGCGGCGATGCCAGACGTCGTACTCGTCGACCTCGCGCGGCAGCGGTGGGCGGGGCCCGACCAGGCTCATCTCTCCGCGCAGGACGTTCCAGAACTGCGGAAGCTCGTCGAGGCTCAATCCGCGCAGGACCCGTCCGCTCGCGGTGACGCGCGGATCGTCGGTCACCTTGAAGGCCTGTCCCTGGATCTCGTTGAGCGAAGCGAGCTCGGCAAGGCGCTCTTCTGCATCGGGGATCATGGTCCGGAACTTGATGACCTGGAACGGCCGGCCCTGTTCCCCGATCCTGACCTGCCGGAACAGGACGGGCCCCCCGTCGCGGACGCGGATCCATGCCGCGATCAGCGCCAGCAACGGGCTGAGCACGACCAGGGCGAGGACCGCGATGGCGATGTCGAGGAGACGTTTGATCAGCAGGGCGACGGCGCGGTCCGGGCCGTAGACGAGGGACAGGACACGCATCCCGTCGAAATCCTCGACCCGTGCGCCCGGCAGGGTCAGACCGATCTCATCGGTCGGGATCCGGACGATCCTGCCCTCGTCCTCGCACAGCCGGGCGATCGGCTCGACGAGGCCGAGGCTGGCCACCGGCAGGCAGATGGCGACCTCATCCACGACGTGCGCATGGAGGATCTGCTGGATGTCGTCGACCGTCCCGAGGATCGGGCGCTGCGCGGGCGTCGGCCCCCTGCGCCGTGGCGCCGTGGCGCCGAACGGTGACGGGCTGGAGCCAGCGCCGATCGAGCTCGCCGTGGCGGTCGTCGCCAGATCTCCCGGGCCGGCAAGGTGGCCGATCACGTGAAGGCCCATCTCGGGATGTCGTTCGAGCCGGTCGGCAAAGGCGACCGCGGTCGGCCCGGCGCCGACGATCAGGATGAACCGTGAGTTCAGCCCCCGGGCGCGTGCCCTGGCAACGGCCCACCGGAGCGCGAACCGCGATGCGACCGTGAGGACGAGCTGGGCGGGAAAAAGCTCGAGTAGGAACTGGCGACTGACGTTCGGCAGCTTCAGCCAGAACAGCAGGACGAATGTCGCGACGGCGAGAAGGAGCACGGCGCGCGCGACGTCGAGAACCTCCGTCCGGGCTGACCAGCGAACGCGCAACCGGTACAACCCGAAGAGCCAGAGGATCGTCGCCCAGCCGATCCCGTAGATCAGCGCGAGCAGACGCGGGTCGATCCCGACCGTGATCCAGGAGCCGAACCAGGCCGACCCGAACCGGCTCATCGAGAGGCCCAGGAAGAGGGCGATCGCGCTGAGGCCGTCGGCGGCCATCAGCCCGAGGCGCAAGGCCGTGATGTGGCGGCGAACCATGGATCACCGGCTGCTGGGGCAGGACATCCTGACCCTGGGGCGATGATATCGGCTTGACATCATCGCGGTGTCGCGCGCGGTCTCGAACCCGCGGGAAGATCTCCGGCGAGCGTTCGGCACGGCCCGGGCGACCTGGCCGACATCGTCCGAATCCGGGACCAAAGTACTGCGGTCCGGTGCAGTCTGGTGTGCTAGCGTCGGGTTCATGGACCGAATTCGCCTCGTCTGGAGCGGGCTCGGGCCACGACAACGCGTCGTGTCCCTGGCCATCCCGCTGATCCTCACCGCCGTCATCGGGGCAGGCGCTGGACTCGCCGCGAGCCAACCGACCCGCCCGCAGCAGATCGCCGCCAATGGCTCGCCGTCGCCGTCGCCCGCAGTGGTCGCGAGCGTGCCGGCCCTCCCGCCCGAGGAGTCCCTCGCGCCGAACGCATCGATCGAGCCCTCGCCCTCGCCTGCGCCTCCCGGCGCCGACCCGTTGCTCGGCACGGACGGACGCCTGACGGTCCTCCTTCTTGGATCCGACTACCGACCTGCGCACCCCGGCAACCGGACCGACGCGATCATGGTCGTCTCGCTCGACCCGACGACCGGCAAGTCGGCGGCCTTCTCGATCCCGCGCGACACCTCCGACTTTCCGCTACCCGGTGGCGGGCGATTCGGACCCAAGGTCAACGCCCTGTACCAGCAGCTCCAGACGACGACCGGCAACGGTGGTCGGGCGCTGCGCGAGGCGGTCTCGAAGGCCTTCGGGATCGAGGTTGACGGCTATGTCTTCATCGGCTTCGCCGGAGTCCAGGACCTCGTTGCGGCCGTCGGGGGCGTGGACGTCACGCTCGACCAGGCCTACTACGACCCCGAATACTGGGTGAACGCGCATACCCAGGGCTGGGGCCTGCCGAAGGGCACGAGCCACCTCGGCCCGCGGGACGCCCTGATCTTCGCCCGCAGCCGCAAGGGCGACAACGACTTCGGTCGAGCCCGCCGCCAGCAGATCCTCGTCATGGCAGCACTCGACAAGGCGCGCAAGCTCGGGGTCGCCAAGCTCCCGACGCTGCTCCGGATCGCCCAGAACACGGTCCGGACAGACCTTCCGCTCGATCGCGCGGCCGACCTCTTTCACCTGATCGCGACGACCGACCTGTCCAAGGTCGACCGGGTCGTCTTCGGGCCGACGACCTATGCGAGCTCGACCGGCGGGAGCTCGTTCGCGCTTAACATCGCGGCCGACCGCGCCTGGATCGCCAAATACTTCCCGCCCGCCCGGCCGATGGGCCAGTGGCCGGCCGCCAGCCCCGCCCCGGCCGCTTCGCCAGCCCCGTAGGGCTGCTCGTCGCGCGCCCCGGCCTCGCCGGTCAGGATCGCCAGCGGAGCACGAGCCCGACGTCCCGGGCCAGGCCGTCGAGGGGACCGGCGGCGATCCGCCAGACGGCCAGCAGCGCCACCAGCACGATCAGTCCATCCAGCCCAACGGCGTGGGTTCGCGCCACGAACAGGACCAGCACGGCGCCCGCGGCGACGTCGACCGTCGCGCGCCTGCGCATCGCGATCAGGGCGCCGAGCCGCTCCACGAGCAGGCCGAGCGCGGCGAAGATCGCGAGGCCGAACCAGCCGAGGTTCGCCCAGGCCTCGCCCAGCAGGCCCGGCGCGGCGTAGCCCGGTGTCGCCTGGTCGGGGAACAGGCGCGGATAGATCCAGTAGCCGAGATTCGGGACGTCGTCGCGCCCGAACCACGGAGCAATGCGCCGGATCCAGGTCAGCCCGTCGAAGAACGGCTGGTCGGGTGGGATCGCGCGTTGCAGCGCGTCGAGGGTGCGTGGCTGGATGAGCACGATCCGGTTGACCGTCCGTTCGAGCGCAAAGGTCAGCTCGCGACCGGCCGCCTGGTCGTAGGCGCGGAGGATCCCGACCCCGACGAACAGGACCGCGGCCATGGCCCCGACCAGCGCCAGGACTCGACCCGGCACGGGGTGGCGGGCGAGCCCGAGACCGAGCAAGATCGCCGCCGCGAGCTCGGCGGACAGGTATCGGCTGGCGAGCGCGAGCTCGCCGACGACGGCAAGCACGACGGCCAATGTCGCGATCACGCGGCTCCGATGGTCGGCTGCACGGACGGCCCGCACGACGGCCACGACGACGGCCGCCGGCAGGGCGACCCGCAGGAGCTGGAGGTCGAGGCCGCCGACCTCCGTCCGGGCGCCGGTGATGTCGCCGGCCAGGAACGGGATGCCGACCTCCAGCAGGGTCGGCACGAGGGCCGCCAGACCGATCACGACCAGGCCCACCACGGCGAGCGGTCTATAGGAATCGGCGGCGACCCGGTCGCCATCCGGACGACCCTCGAGAATCAGCTCCGGGGCGCTCGGTGTGCTCCGTGCCCGCGCGACCCGGTCGCCGATGGCGACCGACAGCCCGAACGCAAGGATCGCCGCGGCAACGTAGATCGCCGGACCGGACCGATCCTCGGTGACTGCCAGGATCGCGGCCCCGGCACCGAAGAACACGATCTCGAGAGCGAGCCAGACGATGGCCGGGTGCCAGATCCCGAGACCGGTCCGGCGAGCGGCCGGACGGACGAGCCAGGCAGCGACGATCATCGACCCGATGTCGGCCGCGGCGGCCGCGACGTTCACGGATCGAGGGCCAGGTCGGGTCGGTGGTCGGCGATGTCCGTCCGGACGGCCTCCGCCGCGCCGCGCAGGCCGCTGGCCGGCAGCCGGGCTGAGAGCCAGGCAAACGATGCGATTCCGCCGAGGCTCAGCGGCAGGGTCGAGATCAGCCGGTAACCGAAGGTCAGTGCCACGGCCGTCGCGGCCGGCACGCCCGCGATGCCGAGCAGCCCGGCCAGCGCCAGATCGGTGGTCCCGAGGCCGAAGGGGAGCAGCGAGAGCACGCCGAAGGTGGTCGACAGGCCGAGCGCTCCCCACGCCGCGAGCGGATCGAGGGTGATGCCGAGCGCCCGACCCAGGAGCACCAGCTGCGCGGTGTAGGTCGCGAAGATCGCGGCGCTCAGGCCGACGAACGCCGCAAGATGGCGCGGATGGCCGATCAACAGCGCGACCGTCGCGTCGACCCGCCCGAGCCAGGATCCGAGCCGGGACCAGCGGCCCGGGCCGACGAGCCGGCCGAACGGGAGCCGCCCGAGGATCGTCAGCGGCCGCAGGCCGCCCCGGTACAGCAGGCCGGGCACGACGACGAGGGCGACGCCGAGGACGAGCGCGACCGGCCGGGGCAGCGCGCCGAGCCAGGTGAGCCATGCGAGGAGTGCGGACGATGACAGGTAGCCGATGGCACCGACCCGTTCGATGAACACCACCGCCCCGCTCGTCGCGTAGTCGACTCCGTGATGGGCTCGCAGGAGGTACATCCGGATGACCTCGCCGGCGGAGCCCGGGGTCAGGTTGTTGATCGTGTTGGCGAACGTCGTCATCGGCACGAGCGGGAGGACGCCGACGGGCCGTCCCGCCGCGGCGAGCAGGTCAGCGGAGCGGATGGCCCACAGGATCGCGACAACCGCCGACAGAAGCAACGCGGCCAGCAGCGGCCCGCCATCGAGGGTCGAAACGACGCCGGCGGCTTCCCAGATCCGCGATCGCCAGACCAGCAGGACCAGCAGGCCGATCGAGATGGGCAACCAGACGATCGGCCGGCGAAGCCAGCTTGCGAGGCGCATCGCGGCCGATGGTACGCCCTCGGCTACCGCCAGCCGGCCCGAGCCGGTGAGGGGCGAGCCGGCCCGTGACTCAGTGGAAGGTGCCGGCCCGGACCTGGCTCGAGAGCAGCTTCATCCACGACACCATCGTCGGGTTCCGTCGCTCGTCCATCGTGTAGCTCGCGTTGGTGAACGTCTGGAAGGCGATGCCCTGGGCGTGGGCGTAGGTGAACGCCTCGCGGACCTGCCGGTTGAGCAGCGATTGGGTCGGGAGCTGCTTCTTGTGGCAGGACGGCGCCAGGTTCTTGTGGGTCTGGACCATCACCCAGATCGGCGCACTCGGGGTCAGCGCATGGACCTTGGCGTAGACCTTCGTGCTGAGCCACTTCGGCCCGGTCGTGACATAGCTCGTCCCGCTCGACGAGCAGCCGCTCGATGCGGTCTCGACGGGGTACCAATCGACCATGACGATGTCGGCCATGCCGGCGGTGTACGGGTTTCTCGTGCTCCCGAAGTTCGGGATGTCACCGAACAGGGCAACCACCGGGTGGTTCGGGTCGGCGGCGTGGAAGGCACGATACAGAGCGCGGATCTCGGACCCGGACACGCCGACCCAGGACGGCTCCTTGACCGTGAGGTAGCCGTACAGGGCCGGATGGTTCTTGACGGCGTTGACCAGGGCCGCGACCCGCGACGGATACACGGTCCCGCCCGAGATCGTCGACTGGAAGTACACGACGGCCTTCAGCCCGCAGCGCTGGGCCGCGTCGAGATAGCGCAACGTGTTCGTCACGCCGAGGACGTTGCGAAGCACGATCGTGAACGAGCCGTTGCAGACGCCGCGGACGTTGGCGAGAAGGTCCTCCGGCGAGACGCTCTGGAGGATCATCGGCGCGTTCGTCGGATAGACGACGGTCGCGGTGGCGGGAACGGCGCCGACCCAGGTCGCGGCCAGGCCGGCCACCAGCGCGGAGGCGGCGGCGAGGCGCCAGAGGCGGCTCGTGCGAGTTGGAATCATGCGTTCTCCGGATTGATCGATGTGCGGGATGAGTCCAATCGGAGTATCGCCCGGGCTGCCGGGAGGCGGCCATCGGCCGATCGTGCGCCGGCCCCCTTACCTACGTGCGGTGCGCCCGCGCATCGACATCGCCAGGTGGCCCGGAAGGCGTCACGGAGCCGTGCAGCCCGGACCGACCGGCTCGATCCGATCGGTGTCCGGAGCGAGCTGCGGGATCGGGACCAGGCAGGCGATGCCGGCCAACCGACGCGCCAGCCCCTCGCTCCCAGCGCCGACGACGATCCCGCGGGACGCGGCCAGCAGGCGCGCCGCAGCGGATGGATCCGGTCCGCCCGCGAGGTCGAGCCAGGCAACGGCCGCGGACGCTGACAGGTGGAGCGGCACATCGGCTGGACTCACCCGGAGGGACGCGGGGTCGACACGATAGATCGATGCCCATTCACCCTGCGTCGTGAACGTCCGGGCCAGCACGAGGCCCGGCACGCCTCCATGGTCGAGCGTCGGCATGAGCTCGGCAGGAGTCAACGCGTGCGGCCCGGCCAGGACGAGCTCGCCGGTCCCCGGCTGGGCAAGCGTCTGCAGCCAACCGGCGCGGGCATACGCGAACAGCTGTCGGTCGCGGAGGCCAATCCACACGTAATCGGACAGCGCGGCGTCGCTCGCGACACGAACCGCGGCGAGACCGGGCACGGCCACGTCTCCGTACAGGTCGAGCGCGACGATCTCGCTGTCGCGAAACGTCATGACGGCGTGATTGCCGGGCGGCACGTTGGACCGCAGCCAGGCGGCCATCTGAGCGGGCAGCGCGGACTCGCCGGGATCGCCGATGCGCGCCTGTCCCGCCGCGGCGCCCGCCAGCCCGATCACGACCGCCACGACCGCGACGGCCCGCGTCGATCCGGCGACGGCCAGTGTCGATCCGCCGCCCCCCGTCCGCGCGCCGACCCGGTCGACGACCCGCGCGAAGCCGACTCCGACCGCCACAGCCGACAGGACCGCCACGCCGGCGAGGTTGCGGGTGCTCAGGCCGTTGACCATCGCGTAGGCGGCAGGCGGCGCGAGGCAGATCGCGCCTGCGACGAGGAGACGCAGGTCACTGTCCCGGCGCGCGGTCGCGACGACGACCAGCCAGCCGGCCGCAATCACGCCGACAAGGCCGAGCCCGAACGTATCCAGTCGAAGATCCGCGCCGACATCGCGACGTTCCATGACACCCACGGCGTTGAGCGGGAAGATCGTCCCCGACTGGGTCCACACGACGACCCACCACCACCCCGCGACGATGGCCGCGGTCAGCAGGAACAGGCCCGACAGGCGGACCAGTCGGGCCGTCGGCACGGTGCCGACGAATGCCAGCGGAACGACGGCGAGCAGCAGAATCGTTTCCTTGACCAGGACGGTCAGGCCGAACACGACCCCCGCAATGGCCCATCGCCGGGCAGTGGGCCGGCGCAGCGCCAGGAGCACGGCAATCACGCCGGCGGTCTGCGGCAGGTCGATCCGGAGCGTCGGGAGCAGCCGCCAGACGAGCGTCATCGACAGGAGCCCGAGGGCCGTCCCGACCGCTGCGCGCGAGCCCCCGAGCGCCCGGCCGAGAGCGACGGCGCCAATCAGTCCGCCAGGCTCAGGGCCGCGGCAACGACCCGAGCTCCACCAACGGGACCGTCGGCGCTGAGCCAGCGCCCGGCGGCGAGGGCGATCCCGTAGATCGGCGAACGGAGCAGGAAGAGGTTGCCACTCGGGGTGACCGAACCGTGGCCGTCGAGCGTCGAAAGCCCGACGAAGACATAGCGGGCGTCGTCCGGGGCGACGTCCGCCCAGCCGGACACGATGAGCCGGGCGATCGCGACGACGACGAGCCCGAGCGCGAGCCCGACCACGACGACGACGTCGACGCGGCCGACGAGGGCCCTTGGATCGCGCGGCTGGACGGCCGTCATGGGGTCTTCTCGAGGACCACGGCGTCGGCGGTCGTCTGGGCGACTCGCCAGCCGACCGGCGCTTGCATGACGTCGAAACCCATGACGGACTGGAT
>JANMCU010000016.1:0-5411 GCA_031361415.1 Chloroflexota bacterium
GAGCGTCAGGACGGGCCGACGGGCGGCGGACACCCGGCGCGCGACCGACGGGTCCGGGAGCGCGCGCGAAGCCGACCGGCGAACCGCCGACCGGCGGCGGGTCGAGCGGCGCCAGGCCGGGCGCGGGACCCTCTCCCGGCACGAGCCCGCCGCGCGGTAGCGGCCCAGAGACGGGCGGTCCGACGGCAGCCGGCGGCCGGACCCGTCGCTCGACAAAGTCGCGCCGGCCGTCGACCACGGCCTCGCCCGGCTCGACCTCGTACGAGGGCGCAGACAAGGAGCCGTTCGAGCCGGGCTGGAGCGGCGCGACGTGGTACGGAGCGTCGAGCGGCACGTACTGGACGATCAACCCCAAGGAATACGCCGATCCGCGCAAGCACGGCCCCGAGTACCAGGCACGCGCCCGGCGCGCCCGAGCCGGCGACACGATCGACGACCCTGCGGAGGCGCTCGATGCCAGCGAGCCGTCGACCGCGGCCGATGCGGATGTTCGACCGGACTCCGCGGAACCCTTCTCGGGCGGTGCTGCCGCAGACGCCTCGGCCCCCGATGGCCCGGACCGGAACCCGGCTCGACCGGCGTCACGCCCAGCCTCCGCCGACCCGCCAGGCGGGCGCCGGCCGAGCGGCCGACCGAGCGGCCGACGGGGCGGCACCGCGGCGACCGGATCTCGACGGACAGCCGATGCCGGCGCCGGCCGTCCGGGCGCGGCGGCGGCGGCCGGGTTGGACGGCGCGCCGTGGACCGGCTCCCGATTCGCCCGTCCGGCCCGGAGCCCGGGCGGCGACGCCGGACACGGCGCCCCGCCGATCAATGGGCTCCGTGTGTGGATCGAGCAGCCCGCCGACGACCGCGGCTTCCGCGGGCCGCTCCTGCGCCGGCCAACGACCCCGGCCGGTCGGTTCGCGATGGCCCTCCTCGGCTGGCCTCCGCTCGGCGCGTTCGCCGCGGCGACGATCGACCAGTCGACCGGATGCGGCCGCTATGCCGCGTCGTGCCCCGAGATCTCCGCGCCCGGAACATGGATCCTCGAGGTTGCGATCGTCTTCCTCCTGCTCGCCCTGCCGTCGCTCGCGGCATGGTCGGCCCACGGCACGATCGCGACCCTCGTCGTCGGCGTGCCGTCGGCGATCATCCTGAGCGCCGCCGGCGGAACGAACGTCCGGGAGGCCAGCGCCCCGATCCTCCTCGGCGTGCTCGCGATCGCGTACCTGGCGGGCGTCGCCTACGCCGTCGTCGTCGGACGGCGACCGGCCCGAGTCTGATCGTCGTTCGAGCGCCCGCTCGACGTCGCCCGTCGGCCGATCGGCGCCGCGTACCATGGCGATCGTGAACCGCCGCCACGACGCCCAGGACCTCTCGAGCGCGGCCCAGGAATACCTGCTGGCGCTGCGGGTCATGGCCGGCGACGGCTCGCAGGTCCGGGCGGCACAGATCGGCCGGCGGCTCGGCGTCTCCACCCAGGCCGCCAGCGAGATGTTCCGCCGGCTCGTCGCGGATGGCCTCGTCCGCCAGGCCGACGGTCGCGACCTCGTCCTGACGACCGCCGGTCGGGCCGCCGCGGACGCGATCTTCCGTCGCCACGCCCTGCTCGAGTGGCTGCTGACCTCGGTCGTCGGGCTCGGCTGGGCCGAATCGGATGAGGAGGCCGCCCGACTCCAGGGCGCCTTGTCGCCGCGGGTCGAGGCCCGGCTCGACGAGATGCTCGGCCATCCGCCAACCTGCCCGCACGGCAACCCGATCGACGCGGAGACGGCACGCCAGCGACCCAAGGGCACGCCGCTGAGCGAGATCGACAGCGGACAGCGGGCCACGATCTACCGGATCACCGAGGAGGCCGAGGAGGACGCGGGCCTCCTGTCCTACCTCGAGGCGCGGGCGCTGACGCCGGGCGCAGCGGTGACCGTCCTCGCTCGCTCGGAATCGCTGGACTCGCTGACGCTCGAGGGTCCGCGTGGGCGGGCCACGCTCGGTCTTCGGCCGGCGTCACTCGTCCACGTCCTGCCAGGTGAGGCGGATCCGGCGCTCTTCCACCGGGTGCCGGCTCGCTGACGTCCGGCCGGTGGGCGCGCTTCGCGGCCGTCGCCGGCGCCCCGCTGCTACGCTCTGGCCCATGCCCGACCCGACGATCCGCGTGCGCATCGCGCCCAGCCCGACCGGCCCGCTCCACATCGGCACCGCCCGGACCGCCCTGTTCAACTTCCTGTACGCCCGCCACGTCGGGGGGACGTTCCTGTTCCGCCTCGAGGACACCGATGTCGCGCGTTCGACCGAGGCATTCGAGCGTGACATCATCGAGGGTCTGCACTGGCTCGGGATCACCTGGGACGAGGGGCCCGATATCGCGGGCGGCGGTGACATCGGGCCGTTCGCGCCCTATCGCCAGATGCTCCGGCTCGACTCGTACCGCGAAGCCTCAGACCGGCTGCTGGCCGCCGACCAGGCCTATCCGTGCTTCTGCACGCCGGACGAGCTCGCCGCCGACCGCGCCGCCCAGGAGGCCGCGAAGCAGCCGCCGCGCTACGTCGGTCGCTGCGCGAAGCTGACGGCAGATAAGCGGGCCGCGCGCCTCGCCGAGACCGGGCGCCCGGCGGCGATCCGGTTCCGCGTCCGACCCGGGGTCGTCGGCTGGAACGACATGATCCGCGACCGGATCGAGATCGACACGACCAACCTCGGCGGCGATTTCGTCATCGTCCGCGGCGACGGGACCCCGCTCTACCACTTCACGGTGGTCGTTGACGACGCGGCGATGGCGATCAGCCACGTCATCCGCGGCGAGGACCACGTCAGCAACACGCCCAAGCACATCCTGCTGTTCGAGGCGCTCGGTCACTCGATCCCGGTCTTCGGCCACCTGCCACTGATCCTCAACCCCGATGGGACGAAGATGAGCAAGCGCAAGAGCCAGACCGCGGTCGGCGACTATCGGGCGGAGGGCTTCATCCGCGAAGGCCTGATGAACTACTTCGCCTACCTCGGCTGGAGCCCCGGCACCGAGGAGGATGTCCTCTCGGTCGACCAGATCATCGAGAAGTTCGACATCGACAAGGTGCAGAAGGGCGGCGCCCGATTCGATCGCGGCCGGCTCGAATGGCTCAACGGCCAATGGATCCGCAGGCTCGAGCCGAACGACCTGATCGACCGCCTCCGGCCGTTCCTGCAGGCGGCGGTCGATGACGGCCGGATCTCGCGACTTCCGTCCGACGACGAGGTCCGGACGTTGCTCCCGGTCGTCCAGGAGCGACTGCCGACGCTGGCCGCCGTCGTCGACCTCGTCGGGTTCCTGTGGACGGACGATCTCGGGCTGGATCCGGCGCTGATCGTGCCGAAGCGCTGGGACGCGGCCACGACCCGCGACGGGCTGGCCGCCGCCCGCGACATCCTCGCCCGTCACGACGCGGTGACCTGGGAGGCGGACGAGCTCGAGCCGCCGCTCCGCGAGCTCGTCGAGGCACGCGGCTGGAAGGCCGGCGACCTGTTCATGGCGATCCGCGTCGCGACGACCGGGCGGACCGCAACCCCGCCACTGTTCGACACGCTCGTCGCGCTCGGTCGCGACCGGACGCTCGCCCGGCTCGACGCCGCGATCGAGGCGCTGGCGGCTCCGGGCGGCTGAGCCCCACCGGACTCGGAATCGCCTCGGCCACGCACGCAGCGCGGCGAAATCGCGCGTTTCAGCGCGCCGACATGCACGTCCGACCGTGATCTGAGTCCTCACGGACTCTGTGCGACATGAGTCCCCCGAGACTCCTGGCGGTCGCGTCGACGCCCACTCAGCGGGCGTCGACTCTCGGGAACCGTCTGTTAACAGCCGTCCGTATCATCATCGGCGAATGGCACGAACGATCCTGGTCGTCGAGGACGAGACGACCCTGCGCGAGACCCTCGTCGACGCCCTCGAGGTCGAGGGGTTCCGGGTGATCGCCGCCGCCGACGGCCGCGACGCGCTCATCCGCTTCCGCGCCGACAAGCCGGACCTCGTCCTGCTCGACCTGATGCTCCCGGAGCTGTCCGGGATCGAGGTCTGCCGGATCATCCGGGCCGAGTCGGGCGTGCCGATCGTCATGCTCACCGCAAAGGACAGCGAGCTCGACAAGGTGGTCGGCCTCGAGCTCGGGGCCGACGACTACGTGACGAAGCCGTTCAGCCTGCGCGAGCTGTCCGCTCGGATCCGGGCGCTGTTCCGGCGGTCCGAGCAGGTCGCGGCGGCGGCTGACTCGGCCGGGCCCCAGGTCGTCGACCTCGGCCGCGTCCAGGTCGACCTCGCCGGACACCGCCTTCTACGCGACGGCGACGCGCTCGCAATCAAGCCGAAGGCGTTCGAGTTGCTCGCGTTCCTGCTCCGCCACCCCGGCCAGGCGTTCACTCGCGACCAGCTCCTCGAGCACGTCTGGGGCTACGACTACGCCGGCGAGACCCGGACGGTCGACGTCCACGTCCACTGGCTGCGCTCGACCCTCGAGGACGATGCCACGGCGCCGCGCTTCATCCACACCGTGCGCGGCGTGGGCTACGTCTTCCGGCGGCCGTCGGAGGCGGCGGCGGCTCCGGGGGAGCCGGTGCCCGACGTGACCCGCGCCTGAACGGCACCGCCCAACCCCACCGCCGAGCCCCACCGCCGAACCCCACCGCCGAACCCCACCGCGCCGGACGGCTGTTGACACCCCGATCACACGACGTTGATCGGACCGCCTGACCCTCGGGCCATGTCGATCGTCGTCCGCCGCGGTCAGGCCATCGCCGAGCCACGCGCCCGCCTCCTCCGGTTCGACCGCGCGGCGAGTGCGCTTGGCCCGGCGGCGACGAGCGACATCGATCTCGACGCTCCGCCGCCCGGCCACGAGTTGGCGCGTCTGGCTCTCGACCTGGTCGTTCGAACGGCCGAGCCGGTCGATCTGCCCGCGCGCTGGACGACGTTCCCGTTCGGCCGGGAGGTCGATCGAACGCGGGCCCAGCTTGCGCCGATCGGTACGCGATCGGCCCTGCTCGCCTCGTATCTGCGCGAGGCGTCGATCGCGGCGACCCGTGGCAGCGTCGAGGCCGGTCTGCCAGCCGGCCCGGTCCGTGTCGCCTACGCGATCCGCTGGCTCGAGCTCGGCGACGGCCGGACCCGACCGTCATGGGCGTCGTTCGTCGCAGGCCCGGTCGACCTGGTCGTCGATTCGGTTGCCGGAGCCATCGCGGGCCTCATCTGACGGCGGACGAATTCGAGCGGGCCGAGCGACGTCGAGCGGCCCGGAGAATCGACCCAAGAAGCCGGAGAAGCCGGCCGATCATCCGAAATCGACCGCTGTCGTCAATCGCATCTCTTTCCGGCCAGTTCCCTCCGGTTTCGGACGCCGAAATCGGACGATTGGGCGGAAAACAGACACGTCTTCCGACGGCTGACGATTTCGTCAGATCGGCCC
>JANMCU010000146.1:0-3156 GCA_031361415.1 Chloroflexota bacterium
TTAGCGACCCCTGATGTGCCTCCGGGCCGATGAGCACGTTCCGATTCGTGCGTGGCCGGCGTCCGGACGCGATGACGAACAGGCTGCCGGGCGCCGGAACTCGCCGCAACAGTCCCCGGGCGACTCATCGGCCAGAAACTCAGGCACGAGACCGCGCCGCTGGGCACCCGCAACCAGCGGCGCATCGAGCGTCCATCGAGCGGATACGCCGTTCCGAGCATCGTGCGGTGGTCGCGCGCCCGGTGTCGGTTCGTGCTGGTGTCCGCGACGATCACCCAGACCGAGACGCTCGTCGCGGCATCGAGCCAGCCTCGCTCGCGAGCGATCTGGCCCGCGTTTCGCCGTTTCCGGTCGAGCGTCCCGACGAGCTCGTTCATGTCGATGAACTCGGTCTTGAGCTCGATGACGAGGAGTGAGCGAGTCGGCTCGTGCCAGGCGAGCAGGTCGATGACGCCGCGATCGCCGTAGTTCGAGAACGACACTTCCGACGCGAACTGCCAGCCGCGCAATCCCCCGAGATGGCGGGCCACCGACTCGTGCAGCGCTGAATGCCCGGCCGCCAGCAGGCGATCGAGCTCCCCACCCCGCCATCGTCCGACCACGTCGATCCGCACGTCGAGCGCGGCGGCGACGGCCCGGATCGCATCGAGCGTGACCGCGCCCAGATGTCCTCGCTCGATCCGCGAGACCGAGCTCTGGCTGACGCGAGCCTTCGCGGCGAGGTCGCGCTGCCGCCAGCCTCGCCGGATCCGGAGGAAGCGGATCACCGCGCCAAGACGCTGGTCGGTCATGTCGGCGAGTCTCCGCTCGATGCCTCATCAGCCACTTACGCGGCGTTTGCTTGTCGCTTATCCAGGCATCAGGCCACGTGCCGAGTGCCCGGGAGTCGAGAGCCCGCATACCTGGCCGGATACCCACCAGCGGACTGTTACGGCAGGTTTCCGACATCCCTCGGCGCACCCAACCGCACCGCCACGCTCGGGTGACCTTCGGATGCGGCCGGCTCGGCCCTGAAAGTCGCCATCCGAGTCCTCCGATGACTCGGAGGCCAACAATCGCGCGGGCAGCCGCGGGCCGCCGCGGGCCGCCAAGGGCCGGGCCGCCGGGGGCCGCAGCGGAACCAGAAACCGCACGCCTGTTCTGTATCATCGTGGTGGACAACCGCCGACGGACCGTGCACAACCACCCCGCGGGTCGTGGACAACCGGCCCGGAACTGTGGGCAACCAACCCCGGAACGTGCGCCGAGCGTGGACGAACCCGCCGCGCCACCAAACCACGCTCGAAAACCACATATTGCGGTCGCTCGGGACGCCACACCACTACATCTTGTGGTTTGGGCCTTGACTCCCCCCTCCCCCAGGCGTACATTCAACCCTCGCGCTGATCGCTTCGCGCCGCCCCAAGGACCCGCTCGCCGGCCATGCCCGTCGGCCCGCGCGGACCCCGGAACGGACCTCCGAGACGACCGGCACAGGAGGGAGTCGCAGCTACGGCAGAGCCGGGCAGGCGACCAGAGCAGAACGAGCGAACCGGCCCGAACACACGAAGCCGGCCGCTCGGTGGACGCGGTGGAGGAACCAGCACGATGGCCCGAGCGAGCAGTGAGACCGTCCCCGTCATGGACCGCGGCGAGGCAGGCACCGAGGCCGGCACGAAGATGAAGAAGACCGCCGCGACCGCCCTCCGCACCCTCGCCGGCCCCTACCAGGCCAGCTTCGACGGGACCGACGGCCACGGCCACCCCGCCAGGGGCCTCACGTTCGAGCGGCGCTGGACCACCCCCGGCATCCATCCCTACGACGAGATCGCCTGGGAGACGCGCACCGCGGCCATCGGCAACGAGAGCGGCAAGCTCGTCTTCGAGCAGAAGGACGTCGAGGTCCCGAACTTCTGGTCGCAGCTCGCGACGAACGTCGTCGTCAGCAAGTACTTCCGCGGCCACCTCGGCACGCCGGAGCGCGAGACGAGCGTCCGCCAGCTGATCGACCGGGTCGTGCTCACGATCGCCGGCTGGGCCGAGACGCAGCACTACTTCGCCACGGACGCGGACCTCCAGACCTTCCAGGCCGAGCTGACCCATCTTCTCGTCCACCAGAAGATGAGCTTCAACTCGCCGGTCTGGTTCAATGTCGGCGTCGAGGCGCGCCCGCAGTGCAGCGCCTGCTTCATCAACAGCGTCCAGGACACGATGTCCTCGATCATGGACCTCGCCAAGACCGAGGCGATGCTGTTCAAGTTCGGCTCGGGCGCGGGCAGCAACCTGAGCACGATCCGGAGCTCCAAGGAGAAGATGACCGGCGGCGGCACTGCCAGCGGGCCGGTCAGCTTCATGCGCGGTTACGACGCGTTCGCCGGCGTGGTCAAGTCCGGTGGAAAGACACGAAGAGCCGCCAAGATGGTCATCCTCGATGCCGACCATCCGGATGTCGTCGACTTCATCGACAGCAAGCTCAACGAGGAGAAGAAGGCCTGGGCCCTGATCGAGGCCGGCTACGACGCCAGCTTCACCGGCGAGGCCTACGGCTCGGTCGCCTTCCAGAACGCCAACCACAGCGTCCGCGTGACCGACGAGTTCATGCAGGCCGTCGTCGACGACAAGGAGTGGACGACCCATTCCGTTGTCGGCCACCAGCC
The DNA here is from genome assembly GCA_031361415.1 of Chloroflexota bacterium. Taxonomy (GTDB): domain Bacteria; phylum Chloroflexota; class Limnocylindria; order Limnocylindrales; family CSP1-4; genus CF-46. Next base: position 2,637 of record JANMCU010000146.1, read on the forward strand.
GATGGAGACCTACAAGGCCAAGGATCTGTTCCGCAAGATGGCCGACGCGGCCCACGTCTGCGGCGACCCGGGGATCCAGTACGACACGACGATCAACGACTGGCACACGTCCGCGAACACGGACCGGATCTACGCCAGTAATCCATGCAGTGAATACATGTTTTTGAACGACACTGCCTGCTTTGCACCTGAGACGCGCATCAGTACCCCCGACGGGCTCCGAACAGTTCGTGAGCTCTTCGACGCGCAGGAGCGCGGCGAGAAGGTTCTCGTCACGACCGACCTTCAGAGCGAGAACGACCATCGGCGGATGACCGCCCACCGACCGGCGACGGTCACGGTCGTCGGCGATCGGCAGGTCTTCAGGATGACCCTGAAGGACGGCCGATCGATCCGGACGACCGGCGACCACAAGTTCCTGACGTCGTCCGGGGAGTGGAAGCAGGTCGACGAGCTCGCCCCGGGCACCGACCGGATCGAGGTCCGCGAGTCGGGCAATCCCGTTCGATTTGAGTCGACT
>JANMCU010000041.1:0-5855 GCA_031361415.1 Chloroflexota bacterium
CCCGATCGTGATCCGCGGCTTTGCGTCACCCGGGTTCGTCCGCTACGAGATCTGGTCGGTCCCGAACGGGCGCTCGGTGAGCTTGAGCCGGCCGCAGGTCACGAACGTCGTCGCGGGCTCAGACAGCACCGTGAAAACGACCACGCTCCGAACGGGCCAGACCCTGCGGACCGAATGGCCGGTCGACGGCAAGGACGTCATCGTGACCCGGACGGTGCGCGACGCGAGTGGCCGCTTGATCCACCAGGACACGTTCGTGTCGCACTACCACCGGATGATCGGAATCCTCCAGATCGGGATCGGGTGACGCCTGCGTCGCCCGCCCGTCGCGCGGAGCGTCGCGCCTGTTTCTGTCAAGCGAATCCCACACGGTCGTAAGCCGGCGAATTCCAGCCAACCGCTCTCGACTCGGTCAGATGCACGAATCATGGACCGGGCCGTGCGTGGCCGCGCCCTCAGAAGATCGGTGCCCCGGTCTTTTGACCGCCTGGGATTCATTTGACGAGTTCAGTGGCCGCCGGCGGGCGCGCAGTACGATGGAGTCCGCGCCCCCGTAGCTCAGTGGATAGAGCGCGGCCGTCCTAAGGCCGGCGTCGGCGGTTCGAATCCGTCCGGGGGCGCCAGAAGCAAATCGTTTGCGGTCGCGGGGAAGGGCCGAGTCGGCCGACGAGGCGAGCGTTCGCGCCCAGCTCGACGAGCCAAGGGCCGCCGCGCCAACGAACCTAGGCCTGGTGCGTCTCGCCCGATGCCCAGACCTTCGTGACCGTTCGCGTCGTGAAGCCGAGGCTCTCGTACAGCGGGAAGCCGGCCGGAGTCGCTCCCAGGTAGAAGCGTTTCGCACCCTGGAGCCGCGCCTCAGCGATGGCCGTCGACAGCAATCGTCGCCCGATCCCCGATCGCTGGTGCGCGGGATCCGTCCCCATCGACCAGACGCCGGTCGCCTCACCCTGGCGGATCATGGTCACCGTGCCGACCACGCGACCGTCCAGCCACGCGAGGAAGACGTCGACGTTCGGAGCTTCGAGCAAGGCAGGCGGGAACGTGGCCCGCGAGGCCTCTTCAGGCATGCTGAACGCGGAGCTCAGCACCCGGACGTTCGCCTCCGCCCCATCGGGTCCGACCGCCCGCCGAACCGTGACGATCTCGCTTCCCGCCGGCTCGATCGGCGCGTCGTCGCGAACCATGAACGGGAAGTCGACCACGTGCTCGAGGCCCAGGCGAGCTGCCGGGCCTTCCGTGTGAGTCGCGGCCTCCGGAAAGACGACCGCGAGAAAGGGAAGAGCGCGGGCAACCAGGGGCTCGCACACGTCCGCGAAGCGTTGGCCGTCGCCCCCGCCCGGGCCGGCGACGACGTAGTTCAGGTCAGCGACCGGCGTGCCGCTGAGGGCCGAAGCACACCCCGCCTGCATCGTGAACTCGAAGGAATCGGCATGGCCGAGATAGGTGAGGAATGCCTCGCTCGTCAGCCGGAAGAGGACGGCATCGGTCAGGTCAGTGCTCATGCGCTCGACTATAGGTGCTTGATCGGCCCGTCGGTCGTATCCTGAAGCTCCCCGGTCCGGGGGCCAGCGATGTCACACGCTGCACGTGGCGGCGCATTCATCTTCAGTTCACGTCCCCGGCATACAACGGTCCAACCCGAGACACCGACCGACCCGATCAGGAGGCCATCGTTCGCCGTCAACATGCGCGACCGATGCGCACGTCCCGCCATCGAGCGTATCGGGCGATCCCTCTCCTCGCGGCAGCAGTCCTGACCCTCATCGTGTACGGGGCGACGCGCACGCCGTCTGTTCCAGCTCTCGCGAGCGGGATTGGGTCGGAAGCTCTGACCGCGGGCTCGTCGACCGGCCACGATCTGCTGCCGGGCTCACCGGGAGCCGCGAGCGCTGCGCTACCCGGCACCTCGCCGGCAACCCCACCCACCAGGCCAGCGCTGTCCGGCGTGCCCGAACCGACGACCCATCCAGCGCACCCTGGCCTGTTTCCGGGCGGCTTGCTGATCGCCGACCGCGGGAACGGCCGGCTGATCGTCGTCACGTCGAACGGCACGATCCTGTGGCGGTTCCCGGCCCAGGGGAGTCTTCCGCGGGGCCAGAAATTCGCCGCCGACGATGCCTTCATCTCGCCCGACGGCCGAACGATCGTGGCCAATGACGACACCCACGACGTGATCGACCGGATCGACATCGCGACTCGCCGAATCGTCTGGCAGTACGGTCATTACGGCGTCGCGTCGCGGCAAACCGGGTACCTCAATGGCCCCGACGATGCGTACCCGCTGGCCAATGGCGACGTGGTCGTGGCCGACATCCAGAACTGCCGGATCATCCAGATCAGCCCGGCGAAGCGGATCACCCACCAATGGGGCCGGACCGGCGTCTGCACGGATCACGCGCCGACCACGTACGGCGCTCCGAACGGCGATACGCCGCTGCCCGATGGGGGACTGCTGATCACCGAGATCAACGGCTCTCGCGTCGTCCGCCTGTCGGCGACCGGCAAGGTGATCTTCGACATCCATGTGCCGACCGCATATCCATCCGATGCTCACCTCGACGCGAATGGCAACGTCGTCGTCGCGGACTACAGCACGCGCGGCGGGGTCGTCGCGGTGACGCCTGGCGGACGACTGCTCTGGCGGTATGCCCCTGCGAGTGGTCCCGGCCGGCTCGACCACCCGAGCCTCGCTGTGCCGCTCGCCGACGGCACGATCCTCATCAACGACGACTTCCGCGAGCGCGTCGTTCTCATCGATCCCGTCACGAAGAAGATCCTCTGGCAATACGGGGTCACGGACGTTGCGGGCACCAAACCGGGCCGGCTGCACATCCCCGACGGGGTCGACATCGCGCCCGTCGGCATCTTCTGATGAGCGCCCGACCCGGTGTCGGGCCGGTTCATCGCCGGAGCGCAGCCGCGGCGATTGCCGCCTTCATCCTGGTCGTCGGGTGCGGCTCGTCGTCCGGGTCGCCGTCGATTCCCTCGAGAACCGTCGCCCGCCCGGGCTCGAGCGACCCGGGAGCCGCGTCGCCCGTGGCCAGCGCACCTCCCGGATCGTTCCGGCCCGCGCCGTCCGGACCTGCTGGACCCCCTCCGTCCGTCGTCCCGGGACCGCCGACGGGCAGCGCCGGCGTCGGACGCCTGTCGATCCTCGTGGATCCTCGCTCACTGCCGGTGGCGACGAGCCGAGGCGCGGCCTTCGCCGACGGGGCCGATCTGATCCTGGCCGGAGGCCTGACCGCGACGGGCACGTCGGGGCGGGTGGTCCGAATTCCCCTCGGGGGCGGTCCGATCACCGCCGACGGCCACATGGCCCATCCAGTTCACGATGCCGCGGCAGTCATCCTGGGCGGCTCACCACTGGTCCTCGGCGGTGGCGTGACGACCCAGGAATCGTGGGTCCAGCGTGTGGTCGTCGGGGGCGCGGGATCGGTCATCGGGGAGCTGCCGACACCGCGCGCGGATCTCGGGGCGGTCGTCGTCGGGTCCGACGTCATCGTGGTCGGCGGCGGAGCCGGAGGAGCCGCGGACCCCAGGATCCTCGCGACGAGCGACGGCATCCATATTCGGGTCGTCGCCCGCCTGCCCGTCGCGGTTCGCTATGCGGCTGTCGTCGCGGCCGGGAACCAGGTCTTCGTGATCGGCGGAGCGGCCGCGTCCGGTGACATTGCGTCCATCCAGGTCGTCGATATCGCCACTGGATCTGCCCGGATCGTGGGCGACCTGCCCGAGACGATTTCCCACGCCAGCGCGCTGTTCGTCGGTGGCTTGATCGTGATCGCCGGCGGGCGCCATGGCGGCCGGGCGCTCGATCTCGTCGAGACGATCGACCCATCGACCTTCGCGGTCGCGGCAGCCGGCCACCTCCGGGACCCGCTGTCGGATGCGCCGGGCGTGTCCGTCGCCGGCGTCGGGTACCTGATCGGCGGCGAGGACGCGCATCCACTCGCGACGATCGTCGCGATCCGTGCCCTCGTCGGGAGCTGATTCGGCGGCTCCGGGCGCCGGTTTCCGAGGGTCTGCGGGACTGCTATCGTGCCGCGGATGCTCGCCCCACTTGCGCGTATCTCCGAGGCGGTCGCGCCGGCTCGGCTCGGACGCAGCTTCCGCTGGCTGCTCGCGGCGTTCGTCGTCACGAACATCGGCGACGGCGTCGCGATCGCTGCGGGCCCGCTCCTCGTCGCATCGCTGACCCGCGATCCGTTCCTCGTCTCGCTGGCGCTGTTGAGCGAGTACCTGCCGCACCTCCTGTTCGGCCTCCTCGCCGGCGCGTTCGCGGATCGCCATGATCGGCGCCGGATCGTCGCCGGCGTGAACCTCGCCCGATCGGCCGTCCTCGTCGTGCTCACGACCACGATCGTCACGGGGGCGGCGAATATCGGGGTCGTCCTGTTCGCGCTGTTCGTGCTGGGTACCGCCGAGGCGTTCGCTGATGCCGCGAGCAGCACGCTGATCCCGAGCCTCGTCGCGCGCGCCGACCTCGGCATCGCGAACGCCCGGATGCAGGGCGCCGCGCTGCTCCTCAACCAGCTGGCGGCGCCGCCGATCGGGGCGTTCGTGTTCGCGCTCGGGATGGCTCTGCCGTTTGCCGCCAATGCGGCCTGCTTCGCGCTCGGCGCGATCCTCATCTCGCGCGTCGTCACGAGCTCGGCAGCGGAGGCGCGCGTCGAGCGAGAGGGCCTGGTCGCCGAGATCGTGGAGGGCGTGCGATGGCTCGTCCACCACCCCCCGATGCGGACGCTCGCGCTGACGATCGTGCTGTTCAACGTGACCTACGGAGCGGCGTGGTCCGTGCTTGTCCTGTACGCCCGCGATCGACTCGGGATGGACGCGATCGGGTTCGGGTTGCTGACGACGGCGGTCGCGGTCGGCGGCGTGGTCGGGATCGCCGCGTACGGGCGGCTCGAGCGTCGCTTCTCGCTGGCCAACATCATGCGGGTCGGGTTGATCATCGAGACCGTCACCCACCTGGTGCTGGCGGTGACGACCTCAGCCCAGGTCGCGCTCGCAATGCTCGTCGTCTTCGGCGCCCATGCCTTTGTCTGGGGCACGACGTCCACGGTCGTCCGCCAACGTGCCGTCCCGAACGCCATTCTCGGCAGGGTGGGCAGCGTCTACCGGATCGCGATCATGGGCGGGATCGTCGTGGGCACGCCGATCGGAGGCCTGCTCGCGAGCACATTCGGGATCACGGCCCCGTTCTGGTTCGCGTTCGCCGGTTCGGCGCTCCTCGTCGTCGTCCTGTGGCGCCAGTTCGCCCATATCGAGCACGCCGGCGAGGAGAGTCCCGACTCGGTACCGGAGAGCCTGCCAACGACCTGAACCCTCGGGGTTCCATCAGTTCGGTACCCTTGCCGACCATGCCTGCTGAATTCATCTACACGTCCTACAAGCTCGCCCGCCACTACCCGCCCGATCGGACCGTGCTCGAGGACATCTCGATCTCGTTCTATCCGGGCGCCAAGATCGGGGTCATCGGTTCGAACGGGGCGGGCAAGTCGAGCCTGCTGCGGATCATGGCCGGGCTCGATGACGGCTTTACCGGGGACGCTCGTCTGACGCCCGGGTTCACCGTGGGCTACCTCAGCCAGGAGCCGCAGCTCGACCCCGCCAAGGATGTCAAGGGCAACGTGCTCGATGGCGTCGCCGAGGTCCACGGCCTGATCGAGCAGTACAACGCCGTGATGGCCCGATGGTCCGATCCCGACGCCGACTACGACGCGATCGGCGCCCAGCAGAGCGCGCTCGAGGACCGGATCAACGCGGCCGACGCGTGGAACCTCGAGCGGAACGTCGACATCGCGATGGACGCCCTGCGCTGTCCGCCGGATGACGCGGACGTCACGACCCTG
>JANMCU010000074.1:0-27112 GCA_031361415.1 Chloroflexota bacterium
CGCGCCGCCCGGCGTTGGACCGCCTCGGCGCCCTACGGCGTCGGCGGGTCGATCGGCAGATCGGCACCTCGGTCGGTCGCCGTAAGGTCGACCCGGATCGTGGCCTGCAACGCCCCCGCCTGGATGTCGGCCGCGTCGCCGTTGACGCTGCCGGCCATTCGCCCGATCTGCCCGTCGAGGAAGACCCAGTAGTCGAGCTCGCCGCGCCAATGGGCGAGATCGGCGTCACCGACGAGCCAGATCACCTGCGGAAAGGCCGCCCGGAAGGTCGGCCCGTCGATGAGGATCCGGCACTCGCGCGCACGGGCTCCCTCGATCACGCCGACCCCCTGGGTGCCCGCCGCCGCCCTTGCCTCGGGCGAAAGCGCGACCCGGAAGGCCGTGATGTCGAGGTACGCGTCTCCGACGATGTCCGGCGTCGAGCGTTGCCACGCCGAGAACGGGTCGCGGATCCACGCGTCACGGCCTATGACCGCGGCACCGTGGATGCCGAGCTCGCGGCTCGTCGCGACGTAGGCAAGCCAGCGGACATCGGCCCGATTCCGGTCGCCGCCGAGCGTGATCGAGCCCATGGATCGGCCGTCGAGCGTGCCGTCGATCTCGACGCCGATCCGCGCACTCGGGCCGATCCCCATTTCGCCGTCGCACAGCGGTGGATCGCCGTCGACGTTGGTCGGGCCGAACCGCGACGAAGCCGCGACCCGGTCCCGGAGGGCCAGTTCGTTGCCCATCGCGACCGAGCCGAAGACGAGCGTCGAGCCGGCCGTCAGGAGGGCGGCGAGGGCGATCCCGCGGATCAGCCGACGCCGGCGCATCGCGGATTCGCCGAGCCGTCGCCGCGCGAGCCCGAACCCGGTGAACAGGCATGTCCCGATCAGCCCGAGCACCCACGGGTATGCGGTCTCGACCGACGGCAGCAGCGTCTGCGCCCCGCGCCCGCCGAGCTGGCCGGTGACATCGGCGACGGACGGGACGAGAACGAGGAGCGACCCGGCGGCCAGCCAGATCATCGCCGTGAAGGCCCGGTTGCCGCGGGCCACCGGCGGCCAGCGCACGCCGATCAGTGCGACGAGCGCCGGGACGAGGGCCGCCGCACCGACCGCCACATCGATCGGGCCGCCGGGCCGGTACGCGACCAGGACAAGGCCGGCCGCGACGACCCAGCACGCCGCCAGGGCGAGGGCGATCAGGCGCAGCTCGAAGGTCCGGACACGCACTGGCGGGCAGTCTACCCGGGCGCCGTACGTCGATCGCCGCAGCCGGTCGCCGCAAGTACCTGCCGGCATGGGACCGAAGGGTCATCGTCCCGACCGGCGGTCCGACCGAATATCCCGCTAACCACACCGGAGTGACCCGATCGACGGACTCGATGGTCCGCCAGCGGGGCCGGGAACGTACCACCACTGGGACCGACGGATGTCGGTCGGAAGGACAGGACGGATCGGTGCACCATGGCAGGTCAGGCGCGTCGCGGAGCTCAGGGTCGATCATCTCGCGCCGACTCCTCGTGGCCGGTTCTCGCGGCGGCCTCCGTGGCCGCGTCTGGGTCGGACACCGCCACCACGAGCCTGCCCTCCAGCCCGGCATCGACGCCGGAGCTTCCCACCCGGACGATCTACCGCAATCTGATCATGCGCGGCCTAGCGCCTGACGAAGCCGCGAACCTGACCGCCTATCTCGCCGGCATCGGCGTCGGCGGCACGAAGTGGACCCTCCGCCAGATCAACCAGCTGCTCTTCCTGCGCCAGATGAACCGGACCGGCCACTTCGCCGAACTGGGCGACCTCATCCACTGAGCACCGGGCCCGACGGCCCACTCGAACTGAATCCACCCGTCGCGGCGACGAGCCTCCTCCCGTCACCGCGGCACAACTCCCCGAAGCGGCGCCTAGCCTCCTCCAGGCGCCGCTTCGGGGTTTCTCGTGCCTGCGCCCTTCGGCGTCCGGTCGCTAGTCCTGATCGGGCGATCGAGCACTGCCAGATGTCGAAATGCTGGCGGGAGTCCGGACCTGTCTCAGATTGAGCGGGCTTGCCGTTGACCTTTCCCCAAGCCACGGCCCATGCTTGGTTAGATGGACGAAAGAACCCGCGGGGCAGCCGTTTTCCTGGCCGGGCTTGTGCTGTTCGTGGTTGCCGTGATGGTCGTCCTCATGCTTGTGTTTGGCACCGGCAGGACGCTGTAGCCGCTCGATCGAGTTGCGCGCGACGGCCTCACGTGCGCCGTCGGGACTTTGCAAATCCGCCGCCCGACGCAAGCCGCCGACAGGCTAGGCGTCGGTCCACCGCTCCAGCAGTTCCTGCCGGTCGGCCTCCTCCAATGCGATCGACTCATCGCGTTAGCCCGAGGCGACCGATCCGCGATCCCGCCACTGGAGCGTCTGGCCGACTGCGTGCCCTAGGATCAAACGCGTGACCGGACCGCTGATCTCGTTCCTGACCGACTTCGGCCTGCGCGACCCGAGCGCCGCGATCATGCGCGGCGTCGTTCTCGCGATCGTGCCCGATGCCCGGATCGTCGATATCAGCCACGAGGTCCACAAGTTCGCCATCCGCGATGGGGCGCTACTCCTGTGGTGCGCGCTGCCGTACCTGCCGGTGGGGTTCCACGTCGCCGTCGTCGACCCGGGGGTCGGGACGGCGCGGCTGCCGATCGCGATCGCGACCGCGCGCGGCGACGTCCTGATCGGGCCGGACAACGGGCTGCTTGTCGCCGCTGCGGATCGGCTCGGCGGGATCCGCGCGGTCCGCGTCCTCGACGCCGAGGCCTATCGCCTTCCGGTGGTCAGCGCGAGCTTCCACGGCCGCGACATCTTCGCCCCGGCCGCGGCCCACCTCGCCCGAGGGGTCGCGCTGGCAGACCTTGGCCGGGCACACGATCCGTCGGCGCTCGTCCCGTCGCCGATCCGTGCCGCGGAGGCGGTCGAGGGCGAGCTCCGCTCGAGCGTCGTCTATGTCGACACGTTCGGAAACGTCAAGCTGGCCGGCCTGCGGGCCGATCTGGAGGCCGCCCTGGGTTCGCTCGCACCCGGCGACCCCCTCGAGCTCGACCTCGACGGTCGAATGATCGCGACGACCTGGCAGGCGACCTTCGGTGACGTCGAGGCAGGGACGACCCTCGTCTACGAGGACTCATATGGTCGGATCTGCCTCGCCGCGAGCCAGGCGAACGCGGCCGGCATCCACGCGATCGTGGATGACCTTCCGGTCACGTTTCGGCGCGCCTGATCCGCGCGGCGAGACGGGCTCGGGTCGTGCACCGCCGAGTCGGGGATCCGCGACGCGATCGTTTACACTCCGCGGGCGTTTGCTCCGCTCACGAGGTCACCTTCATGCGTCGCGCATTGTCCGTCACCGCCCTTCTGCTTGCCAGCCTCGCCCTCGGCGCCTGCACGAGCGGGGCCACGACCGCCCCGAGCGTGGCCGCGCCGTCCGTCGCGCCGTCGACCGCTCCGAGCATCGCCGCCAGCATTGCCCCGAGCGCGACCCCCGACGCCTGCCCCAAGGCCAATCTCAAGCTGACGACGGCCGCCAAGCTCACGATCGGCACCGACAACCCCGCCTACCCGCCGTACTACGACATCCCCGCCGCAGGCGCGCCCAAGCCCTGGCAGCTCGGCGACCCGACCGACGGCAAGGGCTTCGAGAGCGCGTTCGCCTATGCCCTCGCCACCAAGCTCGGCTTCACCCAGGGCGATGTCACCTGGATCGTCGTCCCGTTCGACAACTCGTTCGCGCCAGGGGCGAAGAAGTTCGACATCGACATCAACCAGGTGTCGTACGGGGTCGATCGGGCGACCGCGGTCGACATGTCGGATGGGTACTACAACCTGAATCAGTCGATCGTCGCGCTGAAGGCCAACGGCCTCGCCTCGGTGACGTCGATCGCGGGGATGAAAGGCTTCAAGTTCGGCGCCCAGGTCGGGACGACCAGCCTCGACACGATCAACAACGTGATCGCCCCGACGGCCGCGGCGAAGGTCTACACGACCAACGACGATGCGATCGCCGGACTCAAGGCCAAGCAGATCGACGGCCTGGTCGTCGACCTCCCGACCGCGTTCTACGTGACCGCCGCCCAGGTCGACAATTCCGCGATCGTCGGCCAGTTCGCCGCTCCGACCGGCGCGAACGCCGAGCATTTCAGCGTCGTGCTGGCCAAAGGCAGCTCCCTGACGTCGTGCGTCAATGCCGCGATCGCCGCCCTGAAGAGCGACGGTACCCTTGACTCCATCACCAAGGAGTGGCTGTCCGACAAGGCCAGCGCTCCGGTCCTCCAGCCGTAGCCATCGGCCGCGTGGCGGCCTGACATGTCGATCACGGGAGGCCCGCTCGACACCGGCGACCTGATGGGTCTCGCCGGCCGACGCGGGCCTCGTCGTTCCCGCGGCCGGATGCCGCCGGGCGAGGCGGTTCGCTCGAGCCTGATCGCGCTGGCCAGCACAGTTGTCGTCCTCGGCGGTCTCGCGGTCCTCGTCACGAGCTCGCCGAACTGGCCGGCCGTCCGGGACGCGTTCTTCAATGCCAGGTGGTTCGGATACTCCTGGCCCCTGCTGATCGAGGCGTTCGGCACGAACATCGCCCTGTTCGTCATCGCCGAGCTCTTGATCCTGCCGCTCGCGCTGGTGCTGGCGATCCTGCGCGGGCTGCCCGGCCCGGTGTTCTTCCCGCTCCGACTGCTGGCCACCTTCTACGTCGACTTCTTCCGGGCGGTGCCGGGCCTCCTGATCATCGCGATCCTCGGCTTCGGGATCCCGGCGCTCGACCTGCCGGGCGTGCCGAACGACGAGTTCTTCTGGGCGATCATCGCCCTGACGCTCGTCTACTCGGCATACGTGTCCGAGGTGTACCGCGCCGGGATCGAGTCCGTCCATTGGAGCCAGGAGGCCGCCGCACGCTCGCTCGGCCTGAATCGGCTCCAGGCGTATCGCTTCGTGATCATCCCGCAGGCCATCCGGCGGGTCATTCCGCCACTCCTCAACGACTTCATCGGCCTCCAGAAGGACACCGTCCTGGTGTCGACGCTTGGCGTGGTCGAGATCTTCCGGGAGTCATCGATCATCAAGGCGGCGAAGTTCAACTTCACCCCGTATCTGGCGGTTGCCCTCATCTTCATCATCATCACGATCCCGCTGGCCCGGTTCACCGACTGGCTGGTCGCGCGCGACGCCGCCCGTCAGATGAGCAACCGATGACGGCGGCCGCTGAGGCGCTCCGGATCGAGGGTCTCCACAAGTCGTTCGGCGATCTCGAGGTTCTGCGCGGGATCGATCTCGCGATGGACCAGCACGAGGTCGTCTGTCTCATCGGCTCGTCGGGGAGCGGCAAGTCGACGCTCCTGCGCTGCGTCAACCTCCTCGAGCCGATCGACGCGGGCCGGATCGTCGTGGCCGGCGACGAGATCACCGCCAAGGGCGTGGATGTCAACCGGATCCGGCGCAAGATCGGGATCGTCTTCCAGGCGTTCAACCTGTTCCCACACATGAGCGTCCTCGACAACGTGAGCCTCGCGCCACGCAAGGTGCTCGGCCTCAGTCGATCCGACGGCGAGGCCCGCGCGATCGAGCTCCTCGACCGGATCGGCCTGGCCGACAAGCGGCGCGAGTATCCGGACCGGCTATCGGGCGGTCAGCAACAGCGGGTCGCGATCGTCCGTGCCCTGGCGATGCAACCGGACCTCCTGCTCCTCGACGAGATCACGAGCGCGCTCGATCCGGAGCTCGTGGCCGAGGTCCTCAACCTGATCCGGGAGCTCGCAGGCAACGGGATGACGATGCTGATCGCGACCCACGAGATGAGCTTCGCGCGCGAGATTGCGAACCGGGTCTGCTTCCTCGACGGGGGACGGATCCTCGAGACCGCTCCGCCGGCCGAGATGTTCGGCGAGCCGCGCGAGGAGCGGACGCGCCAGTTCCTCCAGCGGGTGATCGCGGCCGGCCGGCTCTGACGGCGGTCAGGCTGGGTTCGCGGAAGCCTCGGGCGCGAGGCTGGGTGCCACCCCGGCATCCGACGACGGCGACGGGTCCGGCAGGTTCTGCTCGTCGACGGTGTCATTCGGGATGAGGAAGAGGGTCCAGCCGAGCTTGAGGAGGTTCGGCCGGTAGTTCGCCGATTCGGGATCGAGGGACGGATACGTCGCCCGGTTCCAGAACGCGATGCTCCGGGCGGTGGTTCCGTAGCGATGGGCGATCGTGTTCAGGCTGTCGCCCTGCACGACCACGTGGACGAGGAACGTCGGGCGCGGCGTCGGTGTCGGCGCCACGATCGTCGGTCGCTGGGTCGGCCCCGACGAGATCGGCGATGGACTGAGCGTTTCCGTTGCTGACGAGCCCGATCCGGCCGGCCCGGAGCCTTCGCCGCGCCGGCTGCTCGGCAGGCAGCCGGCCGCGACCAGCGCGAGCAGCAGGGCCCCGAGAGCGAGTCGTGCACCCGGCGCCGGGGTGCGTCGTCCGTCGGCCGCGTGGCGAGCTCGGACATCCGCGCCTGGGTTGGTCATCGGCCGTGGGACGGACGTTCGGCCGGCGCCGTTACGTGACCGGCGAGGCGTCGACCGGGGGACGGCGCGGCTTCCGACGCGGCGCCGCCGGCAGCGTCGCCTGCGAGGGCGCCGTCATGAGTGACGTCGCGGGCGAGATCCCGCCGTCGACCCGCTCCTCGCCGATCTCGATCGCGTCGATCGGGGTCGGCGCCTTGAACGCGAAGTCGCGGGCGATCGCGAGGCCCTCGTCGGCCGTGGCGATCAGGCCGTGGCCGGTCCGCTTGGCGACGAAGCAGGCGCGGTCGGCCGCGAGCAGGATCTCCTCGGCCGTCACGCCGTCGCGCGGGAACGTCGCGACCCCGATCGAGACGCTCACCAGCATCCCCGCAGCGGCCCACCGGCTGCCGGGCTCGCCGAGAGCGTGGACCGCCGCCCGGACGCGCTCCCCGACGCCGAGCGCGGACGCCGCATCGGTTCCGGGCAGGATCAGGGCGAACTCGTCGCCGCCATAGCGGAAGACGCGGTCCGTGTCGCGCCCGGCCGCCTCGATTGCGCGCGAGATCTCGGCCAGGAGCCGGTCGCCAGCCTGGTGGCCAAGGGCGTCGTTGACGACCTTGAAGTCGTCGAGGTCGAGCATGATCAGGCTGAACGGATCGCGGGCCAGGACGCTCCGGCCGAGGCATTCCTGGAACGTGCCGTGGTTCAACAGGGTCGTCAGGTCGTCGGTCTGGGCACGGATCTCGACCGCGCGATGGACCTCGGCGTTCTGGAGCGCGATCGAGACCTGGGCGGCGAACAGCTTGACGAGCTCGAACTCCTCTTCGCTGTACACGGCCCCGACGCCGAGCCGCTCGAGCGTGAGGACGCCGGTCGCCCCGTCGCGGCCGCGGAGCGGGAGGCAGATCAGGCTGCCATCCATCGACCCCATCTCGCGGAACAAGAGGATGCGCGGATCGGCTCGCTGGTCGACCACCAGGACCGGTTCGTTGTGGTCGACGACCCAGGTCGCTAGGCCCTCCTCGCCCGGCAGCCACGGCTCGAGGTACTCGGCCGCATGGATGCCGATCGCCGTCAGGGGCCGGAGGATGCCGGTCGTCCGATCGAGCAGCTCGATCGAGAGGTTGTCGTAGCCGACGAGATCGGACAGGCGCTCCGCGACCTGGTCGAGGATCGCGCGCGGGTCGAGCGTCGTCAGGATCGATTCCGTGATCTGGAGGAGCGCCCGCTGGTTCGCGAGCTGGCGGGCGAGCGCCTCGGACTGGGCACGGAGCAAGCCGGTCGCGTCGGCGTTGGCGAACGCCTGGGCGGCGAAGCTGGCGTAGATGACGAGCAGCCGCAGGTCGTCGTCGCGGAACTGGTGCAGCCCCAGCTTCGAGAGGACGAGCACGCCGAGAACGTCGTCCTCGTACATCATCGGGGCGAGGAGCATCGATTCGTCGCCGTCCACGTCGGCGCCGTGGATCTTGTTGGCGCGCGGGTCGGCGTCGGCATCGGGCAGGTTCTGGGCGATCCGGTGCTCGGCCACCCAGCCGGTGATCCCCTGACCGTACGTGACGGCGAGCTGCTCGGGCGTCTCGTCGACGTACTCGCCGACCTGGCCCTGCATGGCGACCGGGATCAGGTCGTCGCCGCGCAGCCGGTAGACCCGGACGTTGTGATAGTCGATCAGCTGGCGCAGCTCGGTCGCGATCGCGATGCCGATCTCGCGCTCGTCGCCAAGCCGCGACAGCCGCGCCCCGAGCTGCTGGATCGACTGGAGCTGGGCCGCCCAGGTCGCCATCTTCGCGAAGTTCTGGGCGTTCTTGATCGCGATCGCGGCCTGCTCGGCGAGCGCGCCCATCGTGTCGAGCTCGTCGGCGGACCAGTCGTGCGGCGTGTCGTGGTAGACGTTGAGGAGACCGATCAACTCGTCGGCGTCGAAGAGGGGTGCGGTGCAGAGCGTGTCGAAGCCTTCCTGGACGACCGTCGCACGGACGTCGCCGGCCCGCGGGTCGTCCCGGTAGTGGGTCGCGAACATCGGCCGTCGCGCGGCCGCCGCAAGCGAGGGCAGCGAACGCGCCGGGAAATCGGCGACCGACTGGAGGTAGCGCTGGGACAGGCCGCGGCTGACCTCCGCGGTCGCCCGGCCATCGGGCCCACGCAGGAACACCGCGGCCCGATCGCCGTTGAACAGCACCATCGCGTGTTCGACGAGCCCGCTCAGGATGCGATCGAGGTCGAGCCGGCTGCCGATGTCGGACGCGACCCGGCGGAGGGCGTCCGCCCGATGAAGGCGATGGCCGATCTCGTCGGCCCGGCGCGCGGAGTCGACGATCGACCCCACCCCGCGGGCGACCTCGATGAGCAGCTCCGGATCGAGGGCCGAGGGGTCGCCATGAGGGTCGGCGAGGATCACGAGGACGCCCCACGAGCGCTCGTCTCCGGGGATCGCGATCGCGACCTCGGGTTCGCCGACCAGGCCCTCGTCGAAACCGCCGTAGCCGTCGCCCTCGACCGGACGCGGATCACCGGCGGCGGCCCGATCGACCGCGACACCGAGCGCCCCATAGGATCGGGGCAGGTCGGGCAGTCGGTTCGTCGGAGCGGCCGCACGCGGAACGAAGCGCTCGCCCCGGAGCTCATAGATGGCGGTCGAGCGGAAGCGGCCCCGCTCCCGAATGACGAGCATCGCCTCGCGCAGGACCTCGTCGAGAGTCTCGGGCTCGGCTGCGATCCGGCCGAGAGCGGATACCGTGGCGAGATCAGCCCTCCGCCGGTTCCGATCCTGCTCGGCCGACGCGGGTCGCCCGTCCGCGATGGCGTCCGGCTGGAGCAGCGCGCCACCGCGGCGGGCGTGGATCCCCGGCTGGAGCGCCTGGCCCGGGGCGATCTCCGGGGTATTCTCGGCCGCCGCGAGGAACCGCTGCAGGTCGCCGAGCCGGTAGCGGCGGTCGCCACGCGGGTTTATCCGGTAGTAGCGCAGGCGGCCGGCATCGCTCCACGCCCGCACGGTGTTCGGATGGACGCCCAGCAGGCGGGCGGCCTTCGTCACCGAGAGGGTGGCATCGATCGGACGGGTGGGAAGCGCGCTCGGCACCGGTGACTCGTGGCAAGAAATGTCAAGTCGACGGCCGCAGCCTACCAATCTCACAGTTCTTGCCAATAGGACGAATGTACGGTCGGCTGCTCCGGCCCAGCGAACGGGCCGGCTGAGGCGGCCGCGGCGAGCCCTCAGCGCCGGCGGCGGTTCGGTCGGCCATCCCGATCGGTCCGGTCCGCCACCGACGCTGGGCGGACCCCCGGCCGCGGCGCGGTCAGGCGGACGTAGGCGGTGGTTGCCACGACGGCGGCGACCGCGATCAGGGCGACAACCAAAATCGCGAGGCCCGGCGTCCCGACGAGACCCGGTCCCTGGCCGTTGCTGCGCGGATCGCCGCCTTCGGCAACACTCGGCTCGGCCGTCGCGGCCACAGCAGTGGTGACGAAGCCGGCTGCGCCAGGGACGAGCGTGATGACCGCGGGAAGGAGTGCGGTCACCCCGGCCCACAGCGCGGCGCCCGCGATCAGGATCGCGCCGGCGCCGAGGAGCCCGGCGGCCAGTCGTGTCCTGCTCGTGTCGCCGCCGGCGAGGATCCGCATCGCCTCGGGCTCCTCGAGCACGGTCAGGATCAGCGGCCGGCCGCGCCCCGCGGTCATCCGGGCAGACACGGTCGGTGCCACGCGCTCGGCGGGTCCATCGCCGGCTCCGGCGGCCGAACCGCCCACGCCGCCGATGCCACCAGCCGGGGCCGCGTCTCGATCGATTGCGACGGGATACCCGACCACGATCGCGTGCTCGACCGACGACACCTGGTCGATCCGGGCGCGAACCGGCACGTTGGCCGCGAGGCCGTCGGGAGCCCGATCCGGCATGTCGGCCGCCCGACCGACTGACTCACGGGGCACGACGATCAGCCCGGCATCGAGCGCGTCGACATCGATCGCGATCGTGTCGAGGCCTTCGTTCAGCGCGAACGGCACGGCCCGGCGGTGATCCTCGAACGGCCGCCAGCTCCGACCGTTGCGGGCCTCGAGCCGGACCCTTCGGAAGACCAATGGACGATGATCGGGGTCCTCGAACTCGTTCTCCGCGTCGATCCGGCCGGCGACCCGCACATACGCTTTTCGACCGTCGGCGGCGATCGCGTTCGCCTCGGCGATGGTGACCCTGGGCGCGGTCGCCAGCAATCGCCCGATCCGATAGGCCGTCCCGAACGTGCGCAGGATCAGGCCGCCGGCGACGAGGGCGACGAGGCCTGCGGCGCCGATGAAGAGGGGAGTCACGGCCCGGATGATAGCCGCCGCGGCCGGCGCCCCAGACGCCGGGCATGGAAAAGACCCGAAGGAACCTACTCGCGGCGTGGACGTTGATGCGATCGCTGCCGTTAGCCTGCGTTCAGCCCCTCCGGGCTGTCATCCAAGGTACCGGCCGCCGGCGCGCACGGTCAATGCGGTTGTCCACGAAGTTCGGGCCGCCGATTCGGGTTGTCCACGGTCCGTCCCCACCTTCGCGACAGCCTTCGAAATCGTCAGCCGTCGACAACCACATCCGTTTTCCGTGCCGACGTCCGATTTCGCAATGCGAAATCGAAGCGGGGCCGGCGGAAGGCAGATGGAGTTGGACGGCTGACGCTTTCGTACGACCGATGGACGAGCGCGAGGGAATGCGGCCCGCCTGAACTGCCCGTTGAACCGAGGCACCGGCGCGGCGGGCGCGCTTCGAAGCCACTGCGGGACCGCTAGTCCGTCGAGCGCCCGGTTGCCGGATCGATTGCCGACACCTGCCCGCCATAGCTCGTGAGGACGAGCCGGCCGCCGATCATCGCGACCTCCGAGACGACGTCGCTGTGGGCGATCCGCCAGCCGACGGTGCCATCGGGTTCGAGCGCGAACGTCTCGATCTCCGACTGGACGATCAGGTGCGCCAGGCGCGGCGATCCGAAGACCGCGATCAGCGGCGACGCCGATCGATGCGACCAGCGCAGGGTCCCCGTCCGGCTCTCGAAGCCGTAGGTGTGGAAGCCGTACTTGACGATGAACAGGCCGGCGTCATCCCAGACGAGGCCGGCCGGCTCGTCGTGGATCGCCGATGCCAGGCGGATCGTCCAGGTCCCGCCAGGGCCGTCGATCCGGACCTCCGCGCGACAGAGCTGGTCGAAGTCGCGCGAGACGAGGGGCCCCAGGTCCTCCAGCGTGCCGCCGGCCTCGGACAGAGCGAAGACCGCGGGGCCCTGGCCGCTGCCCGCCCATCGCCAGCGAGCCCGCAGGCCACCCGGATATCCGATCGTTGCGTCGCGCGGCGTGGCATGGCCTCCGAGGCCTGCGGCAGGAGGATCCGATCGACCGGCCGTCACGCCCCCGCGTTCGACGGGGTCGCGCCGCCGCCGACCAGGCCGACCCCACCCCCACTTGAGGATTCGTGATCACGCTGCGCCGCGGCCTCGCGGTCGGCCGCGCGCCGGTCCTCGGTCATCGGGGCGACCGTTGCGTTGGACAGGATCCGGAGCGTTCCGGGTGGGACCGGGAACACGGCGGTCGCCGTCCCGGCGGCTGCCCACACGACCTGGAAGCGGCCCAGATCCGGGTCCATGACCGTCCGGATCGGGCGGGCATGACCGAACGGCGGGATCCCGCCGATCGTGAAACCGGTCAGCTCCTGGGCCTCGCGAGCGGTCGCCCGGCGGATGTCGCGTGCGCCGGTGACGGCGGCGAGCCGGGCGAGGTCGACCCGGTTCGGACCCGACACGAGGCAGATGATCGGCTCGAGCGAGCCGTCGTCGGCCGGCGCCACGAACACGAGCGACTTGACGATCTGGCCGAGCTCGGCATCGACCGTCGCGGCAGCCTCGGCAGCGGTGTGAGTCGACTCGTCAAAGACGCGAATGTCGAGCTCGACGCCCTTGCGAGCGGCGGCCTCGCGGACACGCTGGATGCCTGGGTGGTCAGCGGGGTCGGGCACGGCCGGAGTCTACGGCATCCGCAGCCCACCCGGTCCCGGGGCGCTAGCATCGGCTGATGGAAGCGATCCTCTTTGACTGGGACGGCACGCTCGTCGATTCGCTCGGCGCCTTCCACCGGGCGAACGCAATCGTCATGGAGTCGTTCGGCCTGACGTTCGACGTCCAGATCTACCGCCGCAACTACACCCCGGACTGGCGCGAGATGTACCGCCGCATGGGCATTCCGGTCGAGCGGCTCGACGAGGCGAACGACCTGTGGGAGGCCACATTTGCCGACGACGGCGACGCGGTGATCGCCTTCCCGGGCGCGCTTTCAGCGCTGGAGCGGCTGCGCGACGCCGGTGCCGTCCTCGGGATCGTGACCGCCGGCCATCGCGAGGTGGTCGAACCGCAGCTCGCCCGGACCGGCCTCGGGTCGCTCCTCCCGATCCGCGTCTTCGGCGACGACCTGGCGGTCCACAAGCCCGACCCGGAACCGCTCCGACTGGCCCTCCGGCTGGCCGGCGACGGTCACCGGCCGGAGACGTCGATCTACGTCGGCGACGCGCCGACCGACATGCAGATGGCTATCGCAGTCGGCGCCCGAGCCGTCGGGATCGAGTCTGCCGTCGGTGACGCGGACGATCTGCGAGCCGCCGGCGCCATCGAGCTGGCGTTGTCGGTCGAGGAGTGGGTCGATCGCCGCCTGTCGCCCGCAGGCCGGGTCCCGGCACCAGGCTCCAATGAAGCGCCCGGCTGACCGACCGATGACCCGCCTCCCCGCGACTCGCGCCCTCATTCTCGGCGACGGCTCCGTTCCCCCGGTCGCCCGCCTCGACGCCGTGTGGCCGGGCTGGTCGGATGGCATCGATCTGGTCATCGCGGCCGACGGCGGCGCCCGGCATGCGGCGGTCATCGGGCGTGCGCTCGACCTGTGGGTCGGCGACGGCGACTCGATCGGCGAGTCCGGGTTGGCCGCGATCGCCGCCGCCGGGATCCCGATCGAGCGCTCGCCGGTCGACAAGGACGAGTCAGACACCGAGCTTGCGCTCCTAGCCGCCCTCGAGGCCGGGGCGCGGCACATCACGATTCTCGGGGCGCTCGGCGGCGAGCGGGTCGACCACGGCCTCGCGAACGTCTGGCTGCTCGGTCATCCGGGCCTCGCCGGGTGCGACGTCCGCCTGCTCGACGGGACGGTCCGGATCCGGCTCATCGGGCCTGGCCGAGCCGACCTCGGCGGCCGGGTCGGCGACCTCGTGACCCTCCTGCCGTTCGCGGGCGACGCGTCCGGCCTCACGACGGACGGCCTGCGCTATCCGCTCCGGGACGAGTTCCTGCGGAGCGGCCCGTCGCGCGGCCTGTCGAACGTCCGCATCGCGAACGACGCGGTCCTGACGGTCGGGTCCGGTCGAATCCTCGTCGTGGAGACCCCTGCTACATTCTCGGAATGAGCATGCCCGAAACGGGTGACCGCGCCCCCGAGATCGCCCTCCCCGACGAGACCGGCACGGTCCATCGACTGACCGATCAGCGTGGCCGCTGGACGATCGTCTACTTCTATCCGAAGGACGACACCCCCGGCTGCACGGTCGAGGCCTGCGAGTTCCGCGACGTCAACGAGACGATCCACGAGCGCGGCGCCGATGTCTGGGGGATCAGCCCGCAGGGCGCCAGGAGCAAGCGGGCATTCCGCGAGAAGTTCGGCCTCCCGTTCATCCTCCTCGCCGACGAGGACCACGCCGTGGCCGAGGCTTACGGGGCATGGGTCGAGAAGGTGAACTACGGCAAGACGTACATGGGCGTCGCCCGGACGACGTTCCTCATCGATCCCGAGGGCCGGATCGCCCGGACCTGGCCCAAGGTCAAGCCGGAAGGCCACGCGGCCGAGGTGATCGCCGCGCTCGATGCGGCCCAGGCCCAGGCCCAGGCCGCGGGCGCGGGCGCGGCCGCCGCGCGCTGAGGGTCGCCCGGGCAACCAATGAGGCTTCGCTCGTGGGGGGAGACGAGCGAAGCCTCGGCCGGAATGATAGCCGTGCCACATCCTTCCGAACAGCGGGACCATAGGACGGAACGCCTCCCACATGAACGACGTAGCGCATGCCTGGCGACCCGACCGATTCATGGTGATCGCCGGTCACCCCGACGATGCTGACTTCGGCCCCGCCGGCACGGCCGCGCGCTGGATCGACGCCGGCTCGACGGGCTGGCTGGTGTGCTGCACGAGCGGGGACGCGGGCGGCGAGGATCCCGACGCGGACCCGCTCGACCTCGCTGCCGTCCGCGAGCATGAGCAGGATGCGGCAGCCGGAATCATCGGCTATGCCGGGGTCTCGTACCTCCACATGCCGGACGGCGCGCTCGTCAACGACCTCGCCCTGCGGGAGCAGCTCGTGCGCGAAATCCGGACCTTCCGGCCGGACGCCGTTCTGGCCTCCGATCCCTCGGTGATCTTCTACCCCGACGGCGGGATCAACCACACGGACCATCGCGCGGCCGGGCTCGCCGCCGTCGATGCGGTCTATCCGGCGGCGAGAAACCCGATGGCGTTTCCGGGCCTTGCCCGATCCGGTCTCGCCGCCCACAAGGTCCGCCGCCTCTACCTGTTCTGGCCAGCCGACTCGAACGTGCGGATCGACATCACGACCACGATCGAGCGCAAGATCGCCGCCCTCGCGGCGCACAAAAGCCAGATCCGGGATCCGGAGCAGCTGGCGGAACGGATCCGGGCCTGGGCCGCCGAGGAGGGCGAGCCGATCGGGGTGGCCGCCGGCGAGGCGCTCCGGCTGATCGTGATCGACGACGACGAGGATGAAGGTCCGGTTCCCGAGTCGGGCAGCGTCGGCGGGGTGACCAGCGGCCCCGTCGCTGGCGGCGAACCCGCCTGAGCGAACCGGCTCAGGTCGCCTCGAGCAGGATCGGCCGGACCGACCCCCACTGGTTCCAGAGGTCGGTCAGGGCGTCCGCCCGTCGCCCCAGCATCGTGACGAGCTCGCCAAGCGTCAGGCCTCCGGCGGCTCCGGCAACGTACTCGTCCGCGGCCACCCGGACGTCGCGCAGCAGCTCGCGGGTCTCGGCTTCGTTCGGCCAGCGCCGGACCCGCATCGGATCGAGCCCGGCGTAGCCGACGGCCAGCGACAGGTCGCGCTGGCTCGGTCGGCGATCGTCCACCCAATCGCCGAACCCGTCGAACCGGAAGCCGAGCGATGACAGGCCCGCCGCGATGTCGCGATTCTGCGCCTGGTTGAACGCACTCCAGAACGGGTGGTCGATCGGGAAGTCGAAGGCCGACGCCTCGATCGAGCGGGCGATGAGGGCCTCGATCAGGCCACCGAGCTGGGCCTGCCAGCGCCGCCGGGCCTCCGCGTCGTCGCCAGCGATGCGAGCCACCGCTCGCTGCATCGCCTCGCGGTCGCCTCGCAGGATCCGCTGGATGAGCGCGTCCTGGCCGGCCCGCGAGTTCATCGGCGTGGAGAATTCGAACTCGTCCTCGGGCTCCGGGGTCGCGGCCGCGATCCGGCTGTCCGATGGCGGGTCGGCGACGGCGCCGGCCGCGGCGGCGGCGGCGGCGGCCGCGTCGCCAGCCGGCTGGTCACCAACCTGGCCCGTTCGTTTGGCGTCGGCGGCCGCATCCAGCGTCCGCGCCTCATCGCAGCCGGCCAGTGCCTCGCGAGCGGCCACGCACGCCTCGTCGGCCCGTTCGGCCGAGATGCGGGCCGCGTCGGCCTCGACCGCGAGCCGCTCGACGGTCGGCCCGAGCGCCAGGGCCGCGGCCCGGTCGCGCTCGATCCCGAGCGCTGCCTCGCGCGTGTCGTGGTTGATCCGGTTGATCTCGGCAAGCCACGCCCGGGCGCCGTTCTCGACGTCCTCGCGGGTCCCCGCGTGGTTGCGCGCATCCCGGAAGCGCTGCTGGGCCTGCTCCTTGGCGCTCCGCACGGTGCGCGGATCGGCGGTTGCCGCGGCGGCCTCGGTCCGGGCCGCGATCTCGTCGTGCGAACGCTGCGTCCGGCGGAGGGTCTCGGCGGCCGCGACAGCACCCTCGCGCGCCCGGACGGCGACCGCGCAGCGCTCGTCCGCGACCCGCCGCTCGTCGGCGCACGGGCCGTCCGCGGCCCGCGGCACCTCCGTTGCGGGCGCACCCCCGGCGCCGCCCGCGGCGTCGCCGCCGCCCACGTCGGCGCCCGCGCTCGAGGTCACCGGTCGTGCCCACTTCTCGGCGGCATCGGCGACGGGGCTCGGGCCGGGCTTCGTCGCCGTGGCGGCCGGCGCATCGGCGACGGCGATTCGGGTCGAGCCTGCCATTGCGGCGACCGCCGATGTCGCAGCGCTCGCCCGGAGGGCCGTCGTGTCGGGGTCGGGCTCGATCGACATCGGGACCGCGACGAGCCCGCTGCCGGGCACCCTCGGGTTGGGACTCAGCCAGAGCGGCGCGGGTCGAGTGGTCGCCGGTGCGTTGATTGCGCCAGGGGCCGACGTCCAGGTCGGAGCAGCGCCCGAGGCCACCCGTTCGTCCCGCTCGACCCGAACGGATGTTCCAGATCCGTCACGGTCTACGGATTCCTGGCGTTTCCTGGTTTCGTCGGCCCTGTGCCCCGTTACCGCCGACTCATCCGTCGCGCTGATCTCGTCGTGCCAGCGCCGATCTGCCGGTCCGCCGCGCGCCGGGCCGACCGTTTCGTCGACGCCGTGGGGATCGCTCAGGGTCGCCGACATGCGCGACTGGATCGCATTCGGGGCGACCGTGACCCGGATGGCGCGGACGACGGGCGGGCGGGCCCGAAGGACCTCGATCAGAGCGGCGCCGCTGGCGACACCGAGGACGAGCCCGAGCGCGAGAAACGCAAACTCACTGGCGGTCAAGACCCGCTGT
This sequence comes from Chloroflexota bacterium, assembly GCA_031361415.1. Taxonomy (GTDB): domain Bacteria; phylum Chloroflexota; class Limnocylindria; order Limnocylindrales; family CSP1-4; genus CF-46. The sequence continues at coordinate 17,300 of JANMCU010000074.1, forward strand.
CCTCCTCGGCCCCCGATCGGCCTGCGACGACCCCAATGGAGGGTAGCTGCGCGTTTGCCCGCGGTCAACCTCGCGGGACGCACCGACGGGCGCAGGCGCGGCGGGTTGGAGCCCTCCCGGAGCCCCGCACGGCCATTGGCCCGGCGCCGGGCGGCTTCTCGGCGGGCTTTGCGAAGCCCGAGCCGCGGATGGTAGATTGGCGCGACCGACGGCGGCCTCCTGGGTCGTCCCGGTTGCGCGCTTCCCCGGGACCGGATTCCATCGAAAGGCACGTCCTCGACCTTGGCGATCGACCCCCTCCAGGAATTCCTCGTCCAGCCCGTCGATGCCTCCTGGCTCCAGTGCAACATCGAGTGCCAGGAAGCGTGCCCGGTCGGGACGAACTGCCGTGGCTACCTGAATCTCGCCGCCGAAGGGCGGTTCGAGGAGGGCTACATCCTGTCCCGCGAGCCGAACCCCGTCGCGGCCATGTGCTCGTACGTCTGTTCGGCGCCCTGCGAGCGCGCCTGCCGCCGCGGTGACATCGACCGGCCCCTCGCGATCCGGGCGATGAAGCGGTTCCTGGTCGAATGGCACGAGGCGTCCGGCATCCCCGACGTCATGCCCCAGATCACGCCGCGCGGCGAACGCGTCGCCGTCGTCGGGGCGGGGCCGGCCGGCATCGCGGTCGCCCGTGAGCTGGCCATGAAGGGCGTCGGGGTCACGGTCTTCGACAGCCTGCCGTATGGCGGCGGGACGATGCTCATCGGCGTGCCGGCATTCCGTCTCCCGCGTGAGGCGATCGAGATGGACGTCCGCCTCGTCGAGCGGCTCGGGGTCGAGTTCCGGTTCAACACGACCGTCGGCACGGACATCACGATGGAGGAGCTCCAGCGCGACTACGACGCGGTCGCCCTGACCGCCGGAGCGATGGATCCGGTCGCCCTCGACATCCCCGGCGGCGACCTCGACGGGGTCGACTACGGGGTCGACTTCATGAAGAAGGCGAACCTCGGCCAGGAGCTCTACGTCGGCAAGGACGTCGTCGTCATCGGCGGTGGCTATACCGCGATGGACTGCTCCCGGACGAGCCTCCGCCACGGCGCCGAGCGCGTCTCCATCGTCTACCGCCGGACGCGCTCCGAGCTCGTCGTCGACGAGGAGGAGCTCGGCGAGACGGAGCGCGAGGGCGTCCGGATGGAGTTCCTCGCCAGCCCGGTCGAGGTTCTCGGCGAGGACGGCCACGTGACCGGCGTGAAGTTCATCCGCAACCGCCTCGGCGAGCCCGATGCGTCCGGCCGCCGCTCGCCGGTCCCGATCGAAGGCAGCGAGTTCACGATCCCGGCCGACGTGATCATCCCGGCCGTCTCGCAGGCCGCCGACCTGACCTTCCTGCCGGTCGAGCCGTCGTTCGAGATCAACCGCGGCCGGGTCAAGGTCGACCCCGCGACCTATGCCACCAACACCCGCGGCGTCTTCGCCTGCGGCGACTTCGTGACCGGCCCGACGACCCTCATCGAGGCCGCCGGCCACGGCAAGAAATGCGCCTACGCGATCGATCGCTACCTGGCCGGTCGGACCGACGTGACGGTGACCCCGAACGTCAAGATCACGAGCTCGTGGCGCCACGACATGCCCGAGTTCTACGACGTCCTGCCCCGCCAGCACATCCCGATGGCTCCGCTCCAGGTCCGGATGCCGTCGACCGATCCGGTCGTCAACTTCAACACCCCGGTCGAATACGGCTACGACGCGACCGCCGCCGTCGCCGAGTCGACCCGCTGCCTCATGTGCAACTACAACATCTGGTTCGACCCGTTCCGCTGCGTCCTGTGCGGCGCCTGCGCGGATGTCTGCCCCGAGGGCGTCATCCACATGGTCGACGTCAACCAGCTCAAGACCGAGGGCCTGCTGCCGGAGATCGAGGAGTCATATGGCTGGGAGAACGGGGCGGCGATGATCCTCGACGAGGAGCGCTGCATCCGCTGCGCCCTGTGCGTCAAGCGGTGCCCGTTCGACGCCATTACGATGGACCGGTTCGAGCTCCAGGAGATCTCGACCGACGGCCGGCTCTACAAGGAGTCGTACCGTGACGCGCAGCTTGCCGGGACCCCCGGCGTCGCAGGAGGAGCCCGGTGAGTTTCCTCGAGCGGGTGGATCAGACCATCCGCCGAAGCCCGGTCTGGCGCTCGCTCTTCCGCCAGCCGTACCCCAACGACGAACGGTCGCGGGCGTACGCGGTGATGAACAACGTCTTCCTGCACATCCACCCGGTCCGGGTTCGCCAGCACGCCGTCAAGTTCGCGTACACGTTCTGTCTCGGCGGCCTGTCGTTCTTCCTGTTCCTCGTCCTGACGATCACCGGCGTCTACCTGATGTTCTTCTACGTGCCGTCGGCGACGCTCGCGTACACGAACATCCTCGACATCCAGAGCCAGGTGACCTTCGGGTTGCTGACCCGGAACATCCATCGGTGGGGCGCCCACCTGATGGTGTTCTTCGTCTTCCTCCATATGATGCGGGTCTTCTACCACGGGGCCTACAAGCCGCCGCGCGAGTTCAACTGGGTCGTCGGCGTCGTGCTGCTGTTCCTGACGATCATGCTGAGCTTCACCGGTTACCTGCTGCCGTGGGACCAGATCGCGTTCTGGGCGATCACGATCGGCACGAACATGGGCGGCTACGCACCGCTGCTCAACGTCCCGGTCAACCGCCTCCTGCTCGGCGGCCTGGAGGTGGGGCAGAACACCCTGCTCAGGTTCTACGTGCTCCACATCATGGTCTTCCCTCTGGCCGCTGCGATCTTCCTGGCCGTCCACTTCTGGCGGATCAGAAAAGATGGCGGTATCAGCGGGCCGCTATGACAGCCGATCGCCGCGTTGCGCCCTGCGCTCCTCGCTCACGGCCATCCGAGGCCGCTCGCTCCGGTGCTCGGGCGCGCCTTGCGCTCGACTGCCCTAGCGACCCGCGAGGCAACTCAGTCCATGCGCAGACCCATGACTGACACGAAGGCGCCGCCGGACAAGCGCGTCGTTCTTCCCGTCGATCCGGCGCGGCGGACGGAGATCGACAAGCAGCGGGTGCCGATGTCGGCTCGTCCGTACCGGCTCCTCGCACTCGTCAAGCAGGATGCCGTCGTCCGCGTCCAGAAGGAACCTGACGACACGGTCATGACCTGGCCGCACCTGCTCTCGATCGAGTTCCTCGCGGCCGGGATGATGAGCGTCTTCCTCCTCCTGATGGGCCTCTTCATCAACGCCCCGCTGGAAGAGCTGGCGAACAGCAACGTCACGCCGGCGGTGGCCAAGGCGCCGTGGTACTTCCTCGGCCTGCAGGAGCTGCTCGCCTACTTCCATCCGACCGTCGCCGGCGTGCTGACGCCGCTCCTGGTCCTGGTCGGGGCCGCCCTGATCCCGTATGTCGACCGCGGTAACCTGACCGCGACCCGGCCGTCGGAGCGCAAGACAGCGGTCATCCTGTTCACGATGTTCTGTGCCCTCGGGCTGACCCTCACCTTCGTCGGGATCTTCTTCCGGGGCCCCGGTTACAGCTTCGTGATCCCGTACCTGCCGTTCTTCGAGAACACCTCGCCCGGCCTCCACTTCTCCCTGTGACCCCTGCACCGAGAGACCGATGAACCGGATGTCCGATCAATCATGAGCAACTATCACGTCGAGCCGATCGACCGGCCGCAGGCTCTCGCCCCGGAGGCGATCAAGTCGCTCCGACGGGCCCAGGTCAAGGGCGTCTCGCGCCGCCAGCTGTTGCGCTATTCGATCGGCGGCGGGATCGGCCTGTGGCTGCTCGAGGTCACCGCCGGAACGCTCGGCTTCGTGTGGCCGAACCTGTCGGGAGGCTTCGGCAGCAAGGTCAAGATCGGGACGCTCGACGACATCAAGCTCGCCAACACCAACCTGCCGATCGCCGACGGATTCCCCGCGTACGTTCCGGATGCCCGGGCCTACATCATTCTCGTCAACACCAGCCAGCAGCAGTTCGTCGCCGGCACCGACACGACCGGCGACGGCACCGCGCTCAACGTCCGCGGCCTGTACCAGCGCTGCCCGCACCTCGGCTGCAAGCCGAACCCGTGCCTGAAGAACTTCTGGTTCGAATGCCCGTGCCATGGCTCGCGCTACGACCGGCTCGGGATCAAGGCCGCGGGCGCCCAGTACGGTCCGGCCGCCCGCGGGATGGACCGCTTCTCGTCGACGGTCGATAGCGGCGGCGTCCTGACGCTCGACACGGGCAAGATCACCCTCGGCCCGCTGCCGATCGCGGTCGGCCAGCCGGGGATCATCCCGCCGCGCACCCCGACCGGCTGCATTTGATGACCGACCAGACGCCGGCCTCGGTCCCGGACCAGACGCCCGCCACGAGCGACGCCACCTCCGACCAGGAGCGCCTCCCGGCGACGGTCCCGGCGCAGTCGTTGTCGGCCGAGCGGTTCAACGCACCACCGTCGGTCAAGGCCGTCGCCGGGCTGACCCCGCAGCGCTCGGCCGGCATCGTCCGCCAGTCGGGGGCCGCCCGCTGGGTCGGCTTCCTGACCGTCGTCTTCGTGAGCCTGTTCATCGTCGGCTATTGGTTCTACGAGCTGGGCCTGCCGGGCGGGCTGTCGACGCCGGCCCTGACCGCCGAGATCAACAAGCAGCAGGTCACGGACGTGGAGCGCGGCTACAACCTGTTCGAGGCGAACTGCGCGCGCTGCCACGGCCCGAACGGCCTCGGCCCGAACGAGCCGGATGCCGCCGCCAAGTCGGCGGCCGGCCAGGGCTACATCGGCCCGCAGCTCAATGCCCAGGACAAGCTCTTCGCCCATCTCAACGCCCAGTACCTGCGCAATGTCCTGACCGTCGGCGGGCGCTACGTCTGCGGCAACGCGCTGTCGGCGATGCCGGTCTGGTCCGATCAGGGCAGCCCGCCGGGCCCGTTGAACTACCGCCAGATCGACGAGCTGATCGCCTTCCTGCGGGCGACGAACGATCACACCTACGAGATCCGTGACGCCTCGACGAACGAGCCCGTCATCGATCCCGCGACCGGCAAGGTCAAGACGTTCACCGGCTGGAGCGACCCGAACTACAAGCCGGCGCCCAGCGCGACGCCCTTCCCGGACTGCTACCTCAAGGCTCTCGGCGGCAGCGCGTCGACGGCTCCGGGAGCGTCGGGCGCGCCGGTGGCATCGATCGATCCCAACGCCCCGACCGTCACCCTGACGGCCGAGACGGGCGCGGCAACGGCCGGCTTCAAGGAGACCACCCTCGCGGCCAAGGCCGACACGGCGTTCACCCTGATCTTCGACAACCAGGACCCGACGACCGGTCCGCACAACGTCGTCATCAACGATTCGAGCGGGGCTCCGGTCCCGATCGGCGGTGACACGACGTTCTTCAGTGGACCCGAGAAACGGAGCTATGCCGTGCCGGCGCTCAAGGCGGGCACATACGCGTACCTCTGCCAGGTTCACCCGACGACGATGAAGGGAACCCTCGAGGTCAAGTAGCCAGCAGACGGCTGAAGAGCCGGGCGGACCAACCACCCGGTCGGATGGAGGACGATGGCGCAGCAGGCCCTGCACCCGGGAACCACACAGACGCGCGGACGGGCGTTCTTCGGCCTGCTCGACGCGAGTGGCTGGGGCTGGGCGGCGCTGAAGGCCGCGTTCTGGTTCATCATCCTGATCTTCATGCTCGGCTACATCCCGGATCGTGCGTACTACTTCACCGTGAACAAGACGATCGACCTCGGGATCCTCGCCTGGAGCCCCATCAACTTCTGTCCGGAAGGCAATCTCACCCTCCCGTGCCCGGCGCCGCCCGGCTCCGTGGTCCCGTGGTCGACGTCGCCCGCCCAGATCTCGCTGCCTGCACCGCGGACCGATGGGGCGATGGTCCAGTCGGGGACGACGGTCATGTACATCGGCGGATCCGACGGGACGACCGCGTCGGACCAGACGTTCGTGGCAAAGACCTCGGGGGTCGGCAACTTCGACACGTGGACCGAGGGCCCGAAGCTGCCGGCGCCGCGCTCGGACCTGTCGGTCATCTACTCGGGCGGCAAGATCTACGCGATCGGCGGGTTCGGCGCTGACGGCAAGCCGACGACGTCGGTCTACGTGTTGACCCCCGACTCGACGACCGGTGCCCTGGGCAAATGGCAGACGGCTGAGGAGGCCAAGCTCGACCTCGTGTTGCCCGAGCCGCGCGCCGGGAGCTCGGTCGTTGCGGCTTCGGATGGCCTGATGCTGGTCGGCGGCACGAACGGCACGTCGGTCGTCAACACGGTCCTCAAGACGACGTTCAGCACCAAGGGCGTCCCCAGCAAGTGGGCCGTGCAGGCGGGCACGCTGTTCACGCCCGTGACCGACGCCTCCGCCGCGATCGCCGGCAGCTACCTGTGGGTCTACGGCGGGACCGGCTCCGACGGCAAAGCGACCGCGACCGTCCAGCGTGGCGAGTTCGGCACGGGCGCCGACACCACGAACGTCATGCGGTTCGGCGTGAAGGGCGGGGCGACCAACCTTCCGACCGCGCTGACGAACATGGCCGGGTTCGCGGCCAATGGCGCTCTCTACGCGATCGGCGGGTCGGACGGGACGAATCCGCAGGGCAAGCTGTACTGGGCGATCCCGACCAACGGCGGCGACGTCACCGAGTGGAAGCACCTCGACATGAGCGATCTCCCGAGCAGCGGGCTGGCCGGTGCCGCGCCGATCATCCTCGGTCCGAACGCGATCCTCGTAGGCGGGACCACGACCGGCGGCGTGATCGCCGCCAGCAACCGGGCGAACCTCGCCCCGGAGGCGCCGTTCTTCCAGGTCGGCCTGGTCGGAGCGACCGTGCCGGCCCTCAAGATCGACGGCGAGATCGGCCAGCAGCTCGGCTACCTCAACGCGAACACGGTCGGGATCGTCGACTTCGCGATCTTCCTCGCGATCGGCTATGCCTTCGCCCATCGCGAGCAGCTCAAGGCGTGGCGCGAGCGACGTCGGCGCGAGTCGGAGCTGAAGAAGCGCGCCTGAGGCCAGGGCCGCGAGTCTTGCGTCGCGCGATGCCGCCCCTGGATCAGATCGGGATGAATGAGCCTCGCCCGATTCCCCCAGCGACGGAATCGTGTCGGCCGGGGATTCGATCGTGCTCGTTCGTGACGAATCGATCCTGGTCACGGATCAGGCCGCGAACGGATGTCAGCCAGGGAGATCGCCCTCGCCCGGGGCTGATGGGCCGGTCAGGATCGGCAGCGCGGCGTGGCGCCAGCCGACCATCCCGCCGGTGATGTTCTTGACGTCCGTCCAGCCGGCCTGGAGCAGATACATCGTCGCGGACGTCGAGCGGCTGCCCGCGGCGCACAGCATCAGCAGCGGGCGATCGCGCGGCAGCGACTGATGTCGGGCGACGAACTCCGAGATCGGCAGGAGGACGACGCCCTCGATTCGTTCCTGCTCGAACTCGTTGCGCTCGCGAACGTCGACGATGAGGGCGGTCCCGGCAGCGGCCTCGTCGGCAGCCTCGCGCGGCAGGACCGACGGTATGGTCGTCGGTGTCGTCATCGTGTGGTCCTCGGCAAGGCGGGCGGGTCGATGGCTGCGTCGGTCGGATCTGATGCCAGGCGGGCGAGCCGGTCTTCGATCTCGCCGACGAGCGCGACGAGGTCCAGCCCGGATATCGCGGCTGGCACGGACCCGATCGCCGCGGTCAGGTGATCGCGCGAGCCGACGAGGTTCTTGGCGATCCCCGTCGGGTTGCCGCGGACGCCGTGAACGAACGCTGCGGCGAGCTTGATCAGTCCCTGGTGGAGGGCGCGCTCGGCCGGATCGTCGGTGCCCATCCAGGCGGGCTCGAGCAGCTCGTGGGTGAGGAAGAAGTCGCCGCGGTCGTACGCCTCGAGCGCCGCGTCATATGCCTGCCGGCGGGCTTCGGCCGGGAGCGGGCGATAGGCCTTGGCTCGCCCATTCTGGACGACGGTCGTGCCGCTCACGTCAGGTCGACCAGCGCCCGGCGGCCGTCGAACCCGTCGGACAGCTCGTGCCACGACTCGATATCGCCCTCGCCGAGCCGCCAACACAGCCAGATCTGGCGGCCGCTGGCGAGAGCCGGGAAGTCGATCAGCCCGGTGTCGATCTCGCGGAGCGTGACGCCCAGCTCGTCGATCCGCGCGACACCGGCCTGCATCCGGTCGATCACGCCCTGCATCCGGAGGCGGAGGACCCGCCGGAGGTGCGCTGCGTCCGCGTCCGTGGCGGGGCCGTCGCCATCCGGGGCCGGCACATCGGCCGGTTCGGGTGCCCGCCCGGCGCCGCCGACATTTGCCTCGGTCGGCGCGTCGCTGCGCGTCTCGGCCGCCCGCTCGAGCGAGAGGATCTCGTCACGGAGCTCGACGAGCTCGCGCTTCTCGTCGCGCAGCGATTCGAGGATCGTCCGCACCTCCGGGAGTGCGGCGTTGGCCTCGTCGAGGTCGAAAAAACGAGTCACCCGCTGATTCTAGCCCGTCGCGGCTCTTGCGCCCGTGATCGGTCGCGTGGTGGCCCGCGTTAGACTGCGCGGACCACCCCACAAGGAGCTCGACATGCGGGTCGCCCAGCGGATGAGCGTGATCGGGACCGAGACCGCGTTCGAGGTCTCCGCCCGGGCCCGGGCCCTCGAAGCCGAGGGCCGCGACATCATCCACCTCCAGATCGGTGAGCCCGACTTCGACACGCCGGCCAATGTCCGCGAGGCGGCGAAGCGGGCGCTCGACGAGGGAGCGACCCACTACGCGCCGTATCCCGGGATCCCGCCCTTGCGCGCCGCGATCGCCGAGGATGCCCAGGCCCGGAAGGGCTTCCCGGTCACCCCGGACCGGGTGTTCGTGACCGTCGGCGGCAAGGGCGTGATGCTCTACGCGATCCTCGGGCTGATCGACCCGGGCGACGAGGTCCTCGTTCCCGATCCGGGCTACCCGATCTACGAGTCGCTGACCCGGTTCGTCGGCGGGACCCCCGTGCCGGTGCCGATCCGGATGGAGCACGACTTCCGGATCGATCTCGACGAGCTCGCCTCGCTCGTTTCGCCGAAGACCCGGATGCTCGTGATCAACTCGCCGGCCAACCCGACCGGCGGCGTCCTCACCCGCTCGGATCTCGAGGCGATTGCCGAGATCGCCATCCGCCACGACCTGGTCGTCCTCGACGACGAGATCTACGGCCGGATCCTGTACGACGGCGAGGAGCACGTGTCGATCGCCTCGCTGCCGGGCATGGCCGAGCGGACGATCGTCCTCGACGGGTTCTCGAAGACGTTCGCGATGACCGGCTGGCGGCTCGGCTATGCGATCGTGCCACCGTCACTGACCGCGATGTACGGCCAGCTCGTGATCAACACGATCTCGTGCGCCCCGACGTTCGCCCAGATCGGTGCGGTCGAGGCGATCCGCGGGCCGCAGGAGCCAATGGCAGCGATGGTCGAGGAGTTCCGGGCGCGGCGCGATCTCATCGTCGACGGATTGAACGCGATCCCGGGCATCCGCTGCCTGTCGCCGAAGGGCGCCTTCTACGCCTTCCCGGATATCGGCGGCACCGGACTCGGCGGCAAGGAGCTGGCAGATCGCCTGCTGCTCGAGGCCGGCGTCTGCGTGCTGGCGGGGACGGCGTTCGGCGGGATCGCGACCAACCACATCCGCGTTTCGTACGCGAACTCGCGCGAGAACCTGACGAAGGCCCTAGCGCGGATCGGCGACTTCGTGGCTGCGTTGCCAGCGGGCTCCGTGGCGGCGGGCGCTGCGGGCGCTGCCGGCGTCGCGGGCGCTGCCGGCGCCGCCCGATGAGCGACGACCGGCCAAAGGTCGTCGTGGCCC
>JANMCU010000089.1:0-4571 GCA_031361415.1 Chloroflexota bacterium
GTGCGAACTGGTGCGATGCGCGTCGGGCTCGCAAGCGATGTCGAGCCGAGCGTCCAACCGGTTACGGCGAGGCCGGTGGACGAGCGTCCAACGGCCGCGCCGATGCGTGATCGGTGAGACCCGGGCAGACCGAGCTGCCGACCTTGCTGAGGATCGTGCTGACCTGGCCGCCCAGGAAGATGAGGGCGACGATGGCGACGATGGCGATGAGGGCGAGGATCAGCGCGTACTCCGCGAGGCCCTGGCCTTCCTCGTCACGACGAAGCGACGCGAGGAACTTCTGAACGATTGCCATGGTGGCGTTCTCCTGGATGAGTACTCACCCCCGAGTGAGGGCTGCGCCATGATCGCAGAGGCCATCCCTGAACTCCACTAGCCCATTGGTACCAGAGGGCCGACTCCGTCGGGCCGGTGCGCCCGGGGGACCCCGACGACACCGGCGGTGGCGATCCGCGACCGACTCACGTCGCGGCGTCGATGGCGTCGCCGACGGCCTTGAGCACCGCGCTCAGTGTTCCGCCGAAGAAGACGAGCAGGGTGACCGCGAGACCTGCCGACAGCGACAGGATCAGGCCGTACTCGACGACGCCCTGGCCTCGCAACCTGGTGCTCCCCACCCTCGCCCGGCCGGTGACCGTGGCGATCGACCCATCGGGATCGACGCGGCGGTCAGGCGGGCTCGTCTGCGGCACCGCCGGCCACCCCGAGATCGGCTCGCACCTGGAGCGTTCCGCCGCCGTCGCTGATCTCGACGGCGATCCCGGTAGTCGTCGCCCGCTGCTGGATCTCGCGCCACGTCGACTCGGGCAGGGCGACGATCGCCGCCTCGCGGGCCGCGGCCGATTTCACGCCCGCCCGCTCGCGCCGGTCGGCCATCATCGACTCGAGGGCCGGCGGCAGGTTCTTGTCGGTCGCCGCGATGGCCTCGGCCGCCGCCGCGACCTCCTGGTCCGCATCGGCCATCTGCTTGGTCGGGTCCCGGTCGGCATTGACCGTCGCCTCGACGGCATCCTCCGACCAGTCGAGGCGAATCGCGATCCGGTCCGGGCGGCCGGCAAGATAGCCGGTCAGGGCCTCGTCAATGATCCGGAAGAGGCTGCTCTCGAGGTCGACATCGATCCGCCGATCTGCCCCGACCGAGTCGAACTCGACCGAGATGCCCGCCCGACGACCGCGCTCGCGCGCGGCCCGGCGCAGGGTCGGGACCAGGCCGAGATCGTCGAGGACCATCGGCCGGACGTCGAAGATGAACGACTTCGTCGCTTCGAGCGTCGACTGGACCATCGTCACGAGCATGCGCAGCTCGCCACGGGCCCCGTCCGGATCCCGTCCGAGCAGCCGCTCGACGATCTGGGCCTGCAGGACGATGTTGGTCAAGCTCTGGGCGGGGCCGTCATGCATCGCCCGGGCGATCTCGCGCCGGAGATCCTCCTGGGCATTCAGGACGATCCGCGACATCGGCGATCCGACACCTTCGCCGGCGGTCAGTCGCGCGGGACCGCGCCCGGCCGCTCCATCCGCTCCGGCCGGTTGGGCACTCCCGTAGGCCTCGGCGAGCTCCATCAGGCTGTCACGAAAGCGGGTCAGGGTCCGACGCTTGCCCTCGAGCACGTCGACCTGCGCTTCCATCACGGCGGCCCGTCGCGTGAGCGCGACGAGCTGGGTGTTGAGCGCGGCGGTGTCGCCTGCCGGCAGGTTGACCGCGGATGCCAGCTTGTCGGTTGTCTGGACCCGCCGCTGCTCGTGACGCGTCGCCTCGCTCTGGGCCTGCGCGACGAGCATCGCGATCTCGGTCAGCTCGCCGTCGAGCGCGGCGATCTCCGCCGCCAGGTGGCCGGCAAGCCCGCCGGCCTCGTCGGATGCGGCGGCGGCCGGGGTTTCGCGCTGGGATGCGGACACGGCGGCCGATCAGTCCTCGGGCATCCGGATCCAGCCCTGGCGCATCGCGTAGACGACGGCCTGGGTCCGGTCGTTGACCGACAGCTTGCGCAGGATCGAGCTCATGTGGTTCTTGACCGTCTGCTCGCTGATCGACAGCGCGTAGGCGACCTGCTTGTTCGTCATGCCCTGGGCGATGTTGTCGAGGATCTCGACCTCGCGCGGTGACAGCGGGGCGAAGATCGGGGCGGCCTCCTGGCCGTAGACCGCGAGCTCGCGGAACTCCTTGAGGACGCGCGATGCCACGGCCGGCTTCGAGAAGACCTTGTCGTTGATCAGGTACTCGCCATTCACGACGCGGCGGATGATCGTGACGAGGTCGTCGGGGCCGACATCCTTGAGGATGAACGCCGCGGCACCGGCCTTGATCGCGTCGAACAGGGCGTCCTCGTCCTCGGACGCGGCGAGCACGATGATCCCGGTCGAGGGCAGCTCGCGCTTGATCCGCTGGGTCGTCTCGATCCCGCCGGGGGCCGGCAGGGCGAGGTCCATGAGGATGATGTTCGGCGACGTCTCGATCGCCCGGTCGATCGCGGTCCGGCTGTCGTCGGCTTCGCCCACGACCTCGAAATCGGACTCGCGCTCGAGAATGTTCCCGATCCCGACCCGGAACAGGGCGTGGTTGTCGACGATGAGGATCCGCGTCGGCTCCCCATCTGCCCGTCGATCGGGGCCGCCGCGCCGGCGTTCCTGTCCGCCATAGCTCATGAGTTGGACTCCTCTGCTCCCACCGGGATCGCCAGCCGGACGAGGGTTCCCCCGTCCGGCCGTGAGTGCACCTCGAAGGAGGCACTGATCAGCTCTGCGCGCTCTCGCATGAATTGCAGTCCGAAGTTGCGCCGGCCGCGCGCTGCGACTGCGCCGACATCGAACCCGCGGCCGTCGTCGCGGACGGTCAGCACCCACTCGCCATTGCCGATCGCACTGGCGACCGTGACGGCTGAGGCCGCTCCGTGCTTGCGTACATTCTGCAGTGCTTCCTGCAGGACGCGCAGGACGACCGTCTGCTGGGTGCCGGTCAGGCGGTCCGGCGTCGCCGACAGCTCCGAGCTGATCGCGAGCCCGGTCAGCGCCGTCGTCCGCCCGATGGCATCGGCGATCGCCCCGTCGAGGCCGAGCTCGTCGAGGACCGGCGGCCGGAGCTGGCTGATGAACGTCCGGACGGACCCAAGCTCGCGCCGGAGCAGGTCGCGCAGGAAGCGCAGCTCGGTCCGGGCGGCGCGCAGGTCGGTGTCGATGACGCGCTCGATGTACTCGACCTGGAAGATCGCGTTCGAAAGCGTCTGGGCCGGGCCGTCGTGGACCTCCTGGGCAAGTCGCGAGCGCTCGGACTCCTGGGCCTCGACGATCCGCATCTGGACGTCGGATGGGAGGTGATCGCCGTCGCTCACGAGGCTCGCGTCGCCGCGTTCGAGGAACAGCCAGGTCGATTCGAGGTTGCGCAGCGCGATCTCGAGCTTGGCAAGCTCGGTCTGCTGGCGGCCGAGCTCGCGTCCGACCGTGTCCACATCGGACCGCAGGGCCTTGATCCGGTCACCCTCCGCGCCGACCTCGGCGGCCGAGATCGCCGCCTCGTCCGGGCCGCGATCCTCGTAGTCGGGGCGCGGGCCGTGCGACTCGGGCCGGCCGCGCTCGATCGCGTCAAGCTCATCGCGCAGCGCCTGCCAGCGGGTGAACTCGTCGGCGTAGGCCGTGCGGTACCGCTGGCTCACGGTCCGGAGCGTGTTCGCGCTGTAACCGACCGCCTCCGACGCTTCCGCGCGGAGACCGTCGATCCGCGCGTCGCGGACGGTTCGGATGTCATCGCTGGACCGGGCCGCGTCCATTCGTCCCGGAGTATACGGGCCGGTCACGGGCACACGACGCGCCAGACCCGCACGCCGGCCAGGGCGGTCGCGTCGGATGGGTCGGCCGGGACGCCGATGTCGACCGGGCTGAAGCACGCGCCGGCCGGTCCACCGGCGGCGACCGCGGCCCCGAACGGGTGATCAGGGCTCATCACGACGATCGTCCTCGCCTCGAAATGGTGGGCCAGGTCGAGGACGCTGGCGGCCGACTCGTAGGGCAGGGCGAGCGCGGGTTTGCCCACGACGTATGGCAGCCAGATCGGAGCGTCGGTGATGATCGGCGGGTCGAACCGATCGTCGGGGACGACGAGTTGCGCCGCGATCAACTGGCGGTCGAGAGCCGCGAAGGTCCGCCGGGTCGAGACGGAGCCGTCGCCGAAGGTCGGCAGGATCATCGTCGAGAAGAGCAGGGCGCCGGACACGGTCAGCGCGGGCGCGAGCCAGGCGACGGGTCGCGTCCAGCCGCGCCGGCGCCCGACCGCGACGATCAGTCGATCGAGCGCGAGCAGCGCCGAGATCACGAGCAGCACGTGGACCGTGCCGGCCGCGTGGAGGAACGTGCCCCAGGTCGTCGAGACCGGGAAGAGGAGGCTGGTCACCAGGAAGATCACGCCCGACACCAGGACGAGCGGCTGGAGCGCCCGTGTCCGGAGGATCCACGGCAGGCCAACGAGCCCGATGATCGAGAGTGGCGCCCCGGGAACCAGCAGGACGTCGAACAGGTTGTGCTCGATCCCGACGACCCGCATGTCGATCAGGCGGCCCGCCCCGACCGCGAGATAGCGA
>JANMCU010000108.1:0-3510 GCA_031361415.1 Chloroflexota bacterium
GCGCGATGCGCCCAGGGATCAATCCCCCAGCAACGTCGCCGTGACGCGGCTGCCCGTGGCGGGCGATGATGCGACCGATGGATGAGGAACGGACCTCGAGCAAGCGCGACCGACTGGCCCGGATGACGCGGATCATCGCCCTCCTGAACGCCCATCCGGACGGGATGAAGCCGGCCGAGATTGCGCGCCGGGTGGACTCGTCGGTCCGGACGGTCTATCGCGACCTGCGCTCGATCGAGGGCGAGTTGAGCATGCCGCTCTGGTCGGAGGGAGGCCGCTGGGGAGTCGACGCCGATGCCTTCCTGCCGCCGCTCAAGCTGACCCGGAGCGAAGCGATGGCCGTGGTCCTGTCGGCTCGCCTGATGGTTCGCTATGCGGACAAGTACGACCCCGACCTCGCGTCCGCGTTCGAGAAGCTGGCCGCCGTCCTGCCGGCCGCGCTGCGCGCCCACGTCGATCGAACCCTCGACGACCTGTCCCGCCGGCCGACCGACGAAGGGTTCAACCGCCACGTCCGGCTCCTCACCCAGGCCTGGGCGGAGCGCCGGGTCGTGACCCTCGAGTACGCGCCGGCACCCTACGGCGAGTCCGCGCCGCGAGTGGCCCGTGTCCGGCCGTACCTGATCGAACCGTCGCTCCAGACGCATGCCCTGTACCTCATCGGCTGGGATGAGACCCGGAGCGGGATGCGGACGTTCAAGATCGAGCGGATCCGCGACGTCGCGCTGACGCCGGACACTTTCGAGCCACCGGACGCGGAGATCGACGGGATGTTCGAGCGGGCGTGGGACATCATCGCCGACCAGGAACCGATCGAGGTCGTCCTGCGGTTCGCGGCCAGGGTCGCGAGTCGCGTCCGCGAGGCGCGCTGGCACCCGAGCGAATCGGTCGCACAGGAGGTCGACAGCTCGCTGACGTGGCGGGCGACCGTCGCCGGTCCGATCGAGATCCGCCTGTGGATCCTGTCGTGGGGCGACGACGTTGAGGTGCTGGAGCCGGCCGCGCTTCGCGATGACGTGGCCGCGACCCACGCCCGGGCGGCCGCAGGATACGCCTCGGCGAGCGTCCGCGCCGCCATTTCGAAGGCGAGCCCCTGATGGCCCGCCACCCGTTTGCCGCCGTCAACCTGATCAGCGACCCGATCCACGGCTACGTCGAGCTCACCAAGCGCCTGACGGCCGAGGAGTCCGCGGCGCTCGGACTCGATCGCGAAGAGGTCGCCGAGGAGGACCTCCTCGACACGACCTGGCTCCAGCGGATGCGCCGGATCAGCCAGCTCCAGAGCGCACGCTGGGTCTTCCCGACGGCGGAGCACTCGCGCTTCACCCATGGCCTCGGCGTGATGCACGAGGCCGGGTTGTGGGCGCGCTCGCTGTATCCGTCGCTGAGGACGATGCTGACCGAGCGCGAGGGCGTGGCCGCGGTGCCGAGCGAAGGCCTCGTCGTCGAGACGATGCGGATCGCCGGCCTCCTCCACGACGTCGGCCACGGCCCGTTTGCCCATTTCTTCGACGAGCACGTCCTTGCCCGGTTCGCGGCACCGGTCGATCCGCGCCGACCGGCGGGCAAGCCGCTCAGCCACGAGGACCTCTCCCAGCTGATCATCGAACGCGAGCTGGGCGCGCTGATCGGCGGGCTGCGCCGGACGCCGGGGCGCGTCCCGGAGCGAGACGCGTTCTTCCCGCACGAGTCGATCGACCCGCGCTGGATCTCGTTCGTCGTCTCGAAGCCAGCCCTCGTCGACCCCGCGATGCCGACCTGGGTCCGCTGGCTCCAGCCGCTCCTGTCGGGCGTGTTCACGGTCGACAACCTCGACTACGTCCGGCGCGACGCCTGGATGACCGGGGTCGCTGTCGATGTCGACGTCGAGCGGCTGCGGCGCTACTCGTTCATCGGCGAGCGCGGGCTGTCGCTGTACGAGCCGGGCCTCGGTGCGCTCGAGATGTTCCTGACCTCCCGCCTGTTCCTCTACCAGCAGGTCTACTTCCACCGGACCGTGCGGGCGATCGACCTCGACCTCGCGGAGGCATTCGGGCCGTCGATCCGGGCGATCTTCGGCGACCGGTCGCCGGCCGACGCGCTCGAGGCCTACGCCGATCTCGACGAGTACGCGCTGCTCCATCGGGCGGCCCGCTGGACGCGAGGCGAGGAGCTGTCCGGCGACCCGGCACCTGGCGACGGCACGGTGACCGCCGCCGTCGCCGACACCTGGCGAGCGGTGCTGCTCCGCCGGCCGCGCTGGCGATCCGAGGCGGAGATCCGGCTCGAGTACGAAGCGGGCGCGTATCCGGGCGACGAGATCGCGACGCTCGGGGTTGCGGAGCCCGGTCGGATCGCGATCGACCTGGCCGTCGTCGACGCCCGCCCGGCCGACGCCACCGCGACCGATTCGCTGCTCGCGGTCGAGGCACGCGACGGCTCGACGCCGTCGCTTGCCCGCTCGCTCGGACGGTTGCCGGCCTACGCGCTGATCGCCCGTCGCTATCGGCGCCAGGAGTCGCGGTAGGGCGGCCGTCTTCGCTTGCTCCCGCCTACCGAACGGGCATCCTCCCCGCATTGATCGCGGAATTGGCCGTCGCGCCGGCGGCGGCGATCGCCTTCGCGATCTGGCGCGTCCGGAGAGCCACGTCGCCGCCGGGCAGAACCGCCAGCGGATCGACCCGCGCGATCGCGTATTTCGGCAAGTGGAGCTGTTTCAGGAGGTCGGCGCGGACGCCGAACTGCTTCGTCTCGAACGGACTGAAGAGCCCGTAATGGACGTGGCAGCCCGAGGCGTGACCGGTCGCGCCCTCGTGACCGATGGCCTGGCCGGCGGTCACGTGCTGCCCGACCCGGACGCTGACATCGCTGAAGTGGGCGTAGATCGAGCGATAGCCGTTGCCGTCGTCGATCACGACGACGATCGGCAGGTCGCCCCACATGTGGCGGACGTCGAGCAGATGGAAGTAGGGCTGGAGATCGCCGATCCAGCCGATCTGCTCGTCGAAATGGCGGCTCGCGGCGAGGACCACGCCATCATGCGCCGCATTGACCCGCGCGCCGCAGAACGACGCCATGTCTACGCCGTCGTGCCAGAGCTTGCTGCCGTTGAACCACTCGCCGCCCGGGATCGCCTTGAACGGCAGCGTGACCCGGCCGACGTTGATCGGCCAGCGATAGCCCGTCAGGGACGCGACCGGCGGCGCGGTCGGGACGACGATGACGGGCGGCCCGCCCGCAGCAGATGGCTCCGGTGAAGCCGTCGACCCAGCGGGAGTCGCGGTCGGCGTGGATGCCGGTTCGAGGCTCGAGACGGCGCCGGCCACCCCGCCGCCGAGCGACCCGAATGGTCCGCCCGGCCCGAGGGCGGCGAACGCAAGCGGGACGGCAAACGCAAGCCCGACGCCGACCCCGACGATCGCCTGAGCATTCCTGCGCGGCCAGCCGCGCCGGCCGCGGTCGGTCAGGGGTTGCGGAGGCAGAAAGCTCGGCACAGGCGAGTGGGCGCGCAACGGCCGGGCGTGGTCTCGA
>JANMCU010000115.1:0-3909 GCA_031361415.1 Chloroflexota bacterium
CGCAAGCGCCACGACCGGATCCGCCTCCACCTGGAGGGGACCGAGTCGCGGCCTCGTCTCGCGGTCTTCCGCAGCAACATCCACATCTATGCGCAGGTCATCGACGACGCCTCCGGGCGGACGCTGGCCGCTGCCTCGACCCTCGAGAAGGAGCTTCGCGGCTCCAAGTCGACGAAGACCGAGGAGGCGGCCGTGATCGGTCGTCTCGTCGCCGAGCGGGCGAAGACCGCCGGCGTCGAGCGCGTCGTGTTCGATCGAGCCGGGTTCCGGTATCACGGGCGGATCAAGTCGCTCGCCGAAGCCGCCCGCGAAGCCGGCCTCGAGTTCTGATCAAGAGGAGCTGACGTGGCACGGATCGATCCCAACAAGTACGCGCTCGAGGAGCGCGTCGTCCAGATCAACCGGGTGGCGAAGGTCGTCAAGGGCGGTCGTCGCTTCAGCTTCTCGGCGATCGTCGTCGTCGGCGATGGTGCCGGCACCGTCGGGGCGGGCCTCGGCAAGGCGGGCGAGGTGCCCGAAGCCATCCGCAAGGGCGTCGAGGACGCGAAGAAGAACCTGATCCGGATCCCGATGGTCGGCACGACTATTCCGCACGAGGTCCGCCAGGTGTTCTCGGCGTCCCGGGTCATGCTCAAGCCGGCATCGCAGGGCACGGGCGTCATCGCCGGTGGCGCTGTCCGCGCGGTCGTCGAGGCCGCCGGCATCCGCGACATCCTGGCCAAGACGCTTGGTTCGACGAACCCGGTCAACGTGACCCGCTGCACGATCGAGGCGCTCCGCAGCCTGCACTCCGCAGAGGAGCTCGGCGCTCGGCGCGGGGTCAAGCTCGTCAGCCGCATCCCGGGCCAGCCGGCGGCCGTGGCGGTGGAGGCCGGCGATGGCCGATAAGCTGCGCGTCACCCAGATCAAGAGCACGATCAGCCACATCGCCCGCAACCGGGCGACGGTCCGCGCCCTCGGGCTGAAGCGGATCGGGCACACGGTCGAGATCCCCGACAACCCCGCGACCCGCGGCATGGTCCGCGCGGTCCGCTTCCTCGTCACGGTCGAGGAGGTCTCCGATTCGAGTCACAACGGAGCCGGCGCTCAGGCGAGCGCGGGGCAAGGCGGCGACGAGCACGCGAGCGAGCGCACCGCAGTGCGTGAGCGAGCGCGCGCAGAAGCCAACGCCGCCCCGAGCCGCAGCAGCGCCGGCGGCCAGGAGAAGCAATGAAATTGCATGACCTCCGTCCGCCGGACGGATCGAACACGGCCCGGACCCGGGTCGGCCGCGGCATCGCCGCCGGCAAGGGCAAGACGGCCGGCCGCGGGACCAAGGGCCAGAAGGCTCGCGCCGGCGGCTCGATCCCGCCCTGGTTCGAGGGCGGTCAGACGCCGCTCCACATGCGCATCCCGAAGCTGCGCGGCTTCACCAACCGGTTCAAGGTCGACTACGAGGTCGTCAACGTCGGCGACATCGCAGCCCGGATCGATGCGGGTGCTTTCAGCGAGGCCGGCGCGGCCCCGAAGAAGGGCGAGCAGTTGACGATCAACGCGGATATCCTGCGGGCCGTCGGGCTCGTCCGGAACGTCAAGAAGCCCCTCAAGATCCTTGGCAACGGCGAGCTCGCGTCGGCCCTCTTCGTCGTCGCCGACGCCTATACGAAGTCGGCCACCGCCAAGATCGAGGCCGCCGGCGGCATCGCCAACGTCCTCGAGATCCCGGCCGAATCGCGACCGGCGCTCGGTGTCGATCGCGACGGGGTGGCGATCGAACGGGTCGCCCGGGTGCCTCGCACTGCCGCCGGCCGCGACGCGGCCGATCGCAAGGTCGACGCCCGGGCCCGCCGCGACGCCGACACGGCGACGGCCACCGCCGAGGCAGCCGCGGCAGCCGCAGAGAAGGCCGACAAGCCAGCCAAGGCCAGGAAGGCGAAGGCCGAAGCCGAGCAAGCGGACGAGCCCGTTGCCGACGCAGCCAGGCCTGTTGCCGCCGCCGAGCCTCTTGCCGCCGCCGACCCCGACCACGCCGCTGAGGCGGCCGAGGCCGTCGAGGGTGACGGCAGCGCTCCTGTCACCGACGAGCCCGTCGGTGCTCCCGATGCGGTCGGCGCCGCGTCAACGCCGGCCGAGTCCGTCACCGACGCCAGCGACGGCACGGCACCGACCGGCGACGAGAGCGCGTAACGACCGGTGTTCGAATCGCTGCTGAACGCCTTCCGGGCGCCGGACATCCGGCGCCGCCTGCTCTACGTCCTGGGGATCCTGATCGTCTTCCGGTTCCTGGCCCACGTGCCGGTTCCGGGCGTCGACCAGGCCAAGCTCGGGCAGTACCTGTCGAACAATGCCCTATTCGGCGTGCTCGACCTCCTGTCGGGCGGCGGCCTGTCGAGCTTCTCCGTGGTCGCGCTCGGCGTGAACCCGTACATCAACGCCTCGATCATCATGCAGCTGATGAGCGGGGTGATCCCGTCGCTCCAGAACCTCCAGCGTGAGGGCGAGTACGGCCGGAACAAGATCAACCAGTACACCCGATACCTCGCGGTCCCGATGGCCCTCCTTCAGTCGTACGGCTTCCTGGCCCTGCTCAACTCGCAGCAGATCCTGTCGTCCGGCTTCGACCTGGCCAATGGCGCGACCCTGACCCAGATCGCGACCCTGACCGCCGGTTCGATGACCCTGATGTGGCTCGGCGAGCTGATCACCGAGAAGGGGATCGGCAACGGCATCAGCTTCATCATCTTCGCCGGCATCGTCAGCCGTGCCCCGGGCGCGATCAGCGGGTTCCTGACGACTCCGAACCTGCCACTGGTCATCGGATTCGCGATCATCGCGATCGTGTCGGTGGCGGTGATCATCTACATCCAGGAAGGCCAGCGCCGGATCCCGATCCAGTACGCCAGCCGGGTCCGCGGCAGGCGGATGTATCAAGGGGGGCAGACGTTCCTGCCACTCAGGGTGAATCAGGCCGGCGTCATCCCGATCATCTTCGCGATCAGCATCCTGCTGTTCCCTCAGCAGATCGCCTCGTATTTCACCGGCTCGGAGGTCGGGTGGGTCAAGTCGATCGCCAACGGGATCGTCACGTTCTTCAACCCGAGAACGATCCCGTATGTCGCCCTGTACTTCACCCTGACGGTCGGCTTCACGTACTTCTACACGGCCTTCACCTTCAAGCCCGACGACACTGCCGAGCAGCTGCGCAAGAACGGCGGGTTCATCCCGGGCATCCGGCCGGGTCGACCGACAGCGGACTATCTCGCCCGGGTCGTCACCCGGATCACGATTGCCGGCGCCCTGTTCCTCGGGATCGTCGCGACCCTGCCGACGCTCCTCGGGTTGATCTTCCCGTCGCTGTCGGGGATCGCCCTCGGCGGTACCGGGTTGCTGATCGTCGTCAGCGTGATCGTCGAGACGATGAAGCAGATCGAGGCGCAGCTCCTGATGAGGAACTACGAAGGGTTCATCAGATAGTGGTCCGAGCAACCTCAGCGTCGAGTGGGCGTTCGCCCTCTCGGGCTTCGCCTCGAGGCGGAGCTCAGCTGTGCGAGCTCCCGCGAGCACTCGCGACCCACCGGCCCGAGGTTTGCTCCTGGGCCCGGCGCGCCGACGACCGCCACCCGTGACGGTCGTCGTCCTGCTCGGCTCCCCGGGAGCCGGGAAGGGAACGCAGGCACCCGTGCTCTCGCGCCACCTCGGCGTTCCCGTGCTCGCCTCGGGCGAGCTGCTCCGCGCGGCGGTCGCCAACGGCACCGCCCTCGGGCGCGAGGCCGACCGGTTCATGAGTCGCGGCCAGCTCGTGCCGGACGAGACGATCGTGCGCGTCTTCCTCGATCGGCTCGAGCAGCCGGACGCCCGCAACGGCGCCCTCCTCGACGGGTTCCCGCGGACGCGGATCCAGGCCGAGGCGCTCGACCGCGACCTGGCCAA
>JANMCU010000127.1:0-26312 GCA_031361415.1 Chloroflexota bacterium
AGCTCGCGCAGGTCGTCGCCGACCTTGAAGTGCTGGCTGCCCGCCCGGGTCATCGCGCCGACCGGAACGTTGACCGCACCCGGGATGTGGCCGAGCCGCTTCGTGCTGCCCTCGTGGCCGCGGTACTCGGCCGGCGCGCGCGCGTCGAGCAGCGTGACGTCGGGCGAGGACAGGAGGGCCCGCACGTCGGACGTGGTCAGGCGCATCCGGGACTGGGCCCGCGGGGTGAAATGGGCCGGCGGCGGTGGAGCGATGGCATTGGATGTCGGCCGGCCCTCCTCGGTCCACGCTGGATAGCCACCGTCGAGGATCCGGACCGACTCGAAGCCGTACACCCGCAGGCTCCACCAGGTCCGGGCGGCGAACAGGCTGACCGTGTCGTCGTAGACCACGACGGTCGTCCCGTCGCCGGCGCCCGCCAGGGAGAGCGTCCGCGCGACCTGCTCGGGGCCCGCCAGCAGGAGCGTGTCGCCGGTCTCGGATGGGCCCGACAAGTCGGCCCGCCAATCGACGTGGACGGCACCCGGGACGTGGCCCGCAGCCCAGACATCGCGGGCGCTGCCGTCCGGCCGCCAGCGGACATCGAGGATCCGGACATCGGCCCGCCCGAGCTCCTCGGCCAGCCAGTCGGTCGACGCGAGCAGCTCGGGTCTGGCAAATCCGCCCGGGGCTCGGGTCCGGGCCTGCCGACGACCGGGGAGGGAAGACATCGCCGATATCATAAGCCGGTGGTGGCCCCCTTCCTGCCCGACGACGAGAAGGTCGCGGCCGTCCGCGGAGCGCTCCCCGCCCTCGGCGCCGGGATCTACCTCAACACCGGCTCGGTCGGCCCGCTGCCGGCCGAGACGGCTTCCGCCATGGCCGAGCTTGTCGATTACGAGCTCCGGATCGGGCGCTCTCATCCGGACTACTGGGAGGGGTTCCTCGAGCGGATGGGCGAGGCGCGCGCGTCAGTCGCCGCGGTCATCGGGGCCGATGTCGGTGAGATCGCGCTCGTCCATTCGACGTCGGGCGCAATGAACGCGGCCATCTGGTCGATCGAGCTGGCGCCCGGCGACCGGATCGTGACCACCCAGGCCGAACACCCGGGCGCCCTGGGGCCGGTCCACGTGGCGTCGCGGCGGGCAGGTGCGGAGCTCGCGATCGCCGACGTCGGCTGGGGCGACGACGACGATGCGACGCTGGCGGCCTTCGATGCGGCGATCAGCCCCGGGACGAAGATCGTCGTCCTCTCGCACGTCCTCTTCACGACCGGCGCGCGGCTGCCGGTCCGCGAGATCGCAGCGATGGCCCACGAACGCGGCGCCCGGGTCGTCGTCGACGGCGCCCAGGCCGTCGGTGCGATCCCGGTCTCGGTTGCCGAGCTCGGCGTCGACTTCTACGCCATCCCGGGCCAGAAGTGGCTCCTCGGACCCGAGGGCACGGGAGCCCTGTGGTGCGACCCGGCGATCGTCGAGACAAGCGCCCCGACGAACGCCAGCTGGTTCACCTTCGAGCGGATCTCGACGACGGAGGCGGTGCCGTGGCGGGACGCCCGCAGGTTCGAGGATTCGGGTCACTACCGGCCCGGCGTCACGGGTCTTGCCCGGAGCTGCGGCTGGCTGTCGATGTACATCGGCCTGCCGTGGATCCATGAGCGAGGCCGGGCGATGGCTCGGCTCGCTGCGGACCGCCTGGCCGGCATCGCGGGGGTGGAGCTGCTCACGCCGCGCAACCGGATGGCCACGCTCGTGACGTTCCGGATCGCGGGCTGGACGCCGGACGAGGCGCTGGCCGAGCTGAACGGGCGGATCTTCGCGATCGCCCGGACGATCCCGGACCTCGGTGCGATCCGGATCAGCATCGGGTTCTTCACGACAGTCGAGGAGATCGAGCGGGTCGCGACGACGGTCGAGCTGCTGGCCGCCCACACGCCCGCCAGCCTGCCCCGGCGGCCGCGTCTGACGATCCTCGACCAGGGCGACGCGTGAGCGCTCCTGCCGGGCTGCCCGGCACGGACACCGGCCCAGGCATCGACCGGGGCATCGACCCGGGCCCCCGGCCCCGTCGAGAGGTTCGCCGTCGCGGCTGGCTCGAGGTTCGCTGGCGCCAGTTCCGGAACGCTCCACGGCCGGTCGTCCGGGCGGTGATGTCGAGCCTCGTCGTCGCGATCGTCCTCGGGCTTGGCTATCTCGTCTACGACGTCGCCCTGCGGCGCGGGGCGATCCTCCCCGGCGGCGATCTGCGGACCCTGTATCTCGTGGTCGACATCGCCGTCGTGCTCGTCGTCGGGAGTGTCGTCACCTGGCTGGTCGTGCCGCAGCCGCGCGGCTCCGGATCGTCGACGACGCGCTCGGCGTGGAGCGCGGCGCTCGGGTTCTTCGCCGCGGTGCCGGTCTGCTACCTCGTCCTCGTCGTCGTCTCGCAGGTCCTCGCGCCACTCCTCGGCTGACGGCGGATTTGTGCCCCGAGGCACCACTTCCAACGTCACGCCCGCGCAATGGGATGGCCCATTCGTACCATTCCGCGGTACCCTCCGCTCGATATCATCGGATAGGTCGGGTATCCGACCGATCAGGCGAGGACTTATTCGTGGCCATGGACGAGCAGCACGTCGCGCTGCCGAAGCTGTACGGTGCCCCCGCCTATGCGCGACCCGTCGCGCCCGTTGCGGTGGCCGAGCGCCCGTTCGATCCGGACGACCTCCCGATCGAGGCGATCCAGACCGACGAGGAGCGCGAGATCGCCGCCAGCCTCCCGGCCCATGCCTGGGCGCCCGGTGGCTCACCGCTTCAGAAGGACCGGAAGCACCCTGCCGGTGACGAAGAGCCGCAGCTCCACCCGCGCCCCCTGAGCCTGCGCGCGCTGGCGGGTCGGATCCTCGGCCAGGGCGACAACTAGGCTTCTGTCGCCGGCACCGTTCGAACGGCGTCCGCCCGGATCGGAGTAGGATCGCGGCGGGGGAGTAGCTCAATGGTCAGAGCGGTGGGCTTATATCCCGCTGGTTCCAGGTTCGAGTCCTGGCTCCCCTACCAGTTCCCCGGCTGGATGAGCGTGCGGATCTGGTCGATCAGATCGGCCTGGCGGTCGGCGGTCATGGTTCGCGCCGGCGGCAACGACGCGAGCCAGGCGGGGATCTGCTCCGACGTCACGACCGCGCAGGCCGGCGTTCGCATCACGCTCGGATCGGCGGTCACGACCGCGGAATAGATCTTCACGACGTAGTCGCGCTCGATCGAGCCGATCCAGCGCCGGACGCGCTCGCCGTCGCGCGCCGTGCGCTCGAGGGGGTTCTCGAGATGGACCCAGCGCCCGTCGGACCGACGGATCTCCCAGCTGATCCCCGTGTGCCGCGTCACCCCTGCCGGCGGGAGCTCACTGATCACGGCCAGGCCGAATGGGCCGAGGACGAGATCGCGTACGACCCGCCCGTCGGGCAGCCGGACGTCGACCGCGGAGGTGTACTCGTCGCCGACCGATCGAGCGACCCGGGCCATCGCCCGATCGCGCGGCTTGGCTGACACGGCCCGGGCGACCCGACCGATGCGCAACGCGCCGACGATCGCGAAGGATGGCGGGGCGACGAGGGTGAGGCTCCAGATCAGGCCGCCGAGCGCCAGCTGAGCCGGACCGGGGCGGCCATTCGATGGGGTCAGGCCACTCAGGACCGGCGTCGCGAACGCGACCCACGCCAGGAACAGCCCGCCGAGCACGAGGAAGCTGCCGACCGCGAGGCCGACGACGATGGCGCCGATCGGCGGCCGCGCGGCCCGGGACGAGGTGATGACCTGCACGGCCCCATCCTCGCGGGCGGGAGCGGTCGAGGGGAATGACCACATCGGGTCACCGGCCGAGAGCCGTCCGACCCATCGACCGGCCCGCACTCCACCGGACCACCCCACCGCCGGTGCACCGCCGCACCGAAGCCGGGGATGGTCCTCTGCCGGCCAAGCGGCGGGTGGGACACCCGTACCATTGCGACGACTTCCCGCTCCCAGCATGGTGGCCTCAGCACGGGTGCTCCTGCCCGAGCGGAGGTCAGACCACAGCGTGTCGAAGCAGCGTCGAACCCTTCATCGGCGAACGGCGGCCAGCCCGCTCGCCGCGCTGTGCGCGGCGCTGTTCGTCGTCCTCGCCGTCGTGCTGCCGGTGCTCGCGGTCGAGGGGCCGACCAAGCTCTATGACGCGACGGTCTCGCCCCGGGCGGGAACGCCGTCCACGACGATCACATTCGACGTCGTCTATCGCAACCGTGAGGGTTCGGCTCCAGCTCGCGTCTCGGTCGTGATCGACGGGACCGCCCACGCGATGATCGGTGACGGGACCGCGGACTGGAAGAGCGGCGCGGGCAATCATTGGTCGTCCACCCTGGCCGCCGGCACGCACAGGATCTCCTTCGAGGCCACGAGCCGCGACAAGTTCAGCGACACGATCGACGGCGGCACCGTCACGATCACGGTCCCGACGCCGACGCCAGTCCCGACCCCGAAGCCGACCCCGAAGCCCACCCCGACCCCCACCCCGGCGCCCGACCCGACGCCTCGCCCGACGCCCACGCCGACCGCCCATCCGACCCCGACACCCACCCCGCATCCGACCTCGACTCCAGCGGCGACGTCCGCGCCGGCCGAGCCACCCGCCCCGACGCCGACGACCGGCGGCTCCGGTGGGTCGGGCGGTGCCGCCGGCGGCGATCCGACCGGTCCGAATGGCGGCACCGGACCCGGTGCGCTCGTCGGCGATCCGGGTGGCGCGAGCGGTTCCGCCAGCGGCACCGCTGGCGGCGGCGGCACGACCACCGGCGACACGCCCGGCGGCGGCTCCGGCGGTGCGTCGAGCGGCGGCCATGCTGTCGAGACCGGCGGAACGGGCTGGGGCGCCCTCGCGAGCGCGCTGGAGACCCTCGGGATCAAGCAGCCGCCCACCCTGACGATGCTGCCGATGCTCATCGGGACCAGCACGGCGATGACCATGGCATTCGCATTCGCCATCTTCGGCAAGAAGCGCCGCGACGAAGAGCCGCCGGCGCCCGACGAGGTTCTCCGCGCCAACGCCGCGCGCGGCCACGGCACGATGCCGGGTGCCGACGTCGTCAACGGGGTCGTCCGCTCGTCGACGCTCCCGGGCCCGATCGACAGCGAGGCGGGAATGCCGCGCTGGCGACGACCTTCGCTCCTCGAAGCCCGCAAGGCCGACCCGACCCGGTCCGTCGCGAATCCTCACCGCATGAGCTTCGACGCGGCGCTCGGCAATGGCGACGGCCGCGAGCGACGGACGATCCGATACGCCGTCGTCCGCCTCCTCGACGCACCCGACGAGCTTCGGTCGGCCGAGATCGGCCAGCTCGACCAGGGCGACGAGGTCCAGCTCATCGAACGGTCCGGGTCGTACTGGCTGGTTCTGTGCCCGGACGGCCGCCAGGGCTGGCTCCACAAGATGACGCTCGGCGATGTCGTCAGCGACGCGGCTCCGAACTACCCGCGCGAGGTCGACGACGACGTGCTGACCGCCTTCCTGGCGGCGCGCGCCCGGACGGCCTGACGACCGACCGTCGGTCGCCGACCGCCGCCGGGCGCCCGACCCGCAGCGACACCGATCGGGCACGCGATGAGCATTCACGCACGGTCAACCGGGTCGGCCGTGGCAACCGGGCGCCGAAACGGTCTCCGGGACGCCTAGAATGCCGGTCATGCCCGCGACGATGAACAGCGCGCGGTTCGTGGGACGCGACGCGGCTTTCGTTCGACTCGCCCCGCTGCTCGAGGCCGCGTCGGACGGTGAGGCGACGACCGTCCTGCTCGACGGTCCCGGTGGCGTCGGCGTCTCACGATTCGTGGCCGAGCTCGGCCGACGAGCGGCCAGCCTTGACGACGCCTTCCTCGTGGTCCGCGGTCGATCCTTCCGGCCGGGATCCGACCAGCCGTACGGAGCGATCATCCGGGCGCTCCGGCCGATCTTCCTCGACGTCGACGACGCGGCGCTGGCGACTCTCGTCGGGCCCGCCGTCGAGGACGTCGTGCGGCTCTTTCCGGACGTCGTCGGGCGGCTGTCGGCGGCCGGTGCCCTGCCCGACCGGCCGACCTCGACGGCGCTCGAGCGTCGCCAGGGACGCGTCCTCGAGGGCCTCCTCGGCGTCGTCGGGCGACTCGCCGAGCGCCGTCCCGTCCTCTTCGTCCTCGAGGACCTCCACGACGCCGACGCCGGCAGCCGCGCCTTCGTCTCGTTCATGAGCCGGATCCGGCGAGCCCAGCGCGTGTGCCTGATCGGGACGTGGCAGCCGGACGAGCTCACCCGCGAGCATCCACTGAACCGGACTTTGGCCGAGATGGCCGGCGCTCCGGCTCGTGGATCGGCCCGGATCGCGATCCCGCCGTTCGAACGGACGGAGCTCGCCGAGCTCGTCCAGTCGATCGAGGGCGAGCGACCGACCGCGTCCGCGCTCGTCCTCGTCGCCGATCGATCGCGCGGTCTGCCGCTCGTCGCCGAGGAGCTCCTGGCAGCTCGTCGCGAGCTGTCCGACACAGCGCTCACGGGCTCGTTCGCGGACATCGTGATCGCCCGCCTTGCCCAGCACGGACCCGAGTGCCGGCGCGTGCTCCGGCTGGTCGCCCTCGCCGGCCGGCCGGTCGGTCGCGACGAGCTGGCCGGGACCGCGGCTGCATTCGAGCTGACCGCCGACCGCCTGCCGCCGCGCTCCTCGACGCTTCCGCGCCACGGGGACGGAGCCCTCGACCCGGATCTTGCGGCGGGCCTTGACGAGGCCCTCGCGGCGGGGATCCTCATCGAGGAGCCCGATGGCGTGACCTTCCGCCACGAGCACATCCGGCGCGCTGCCGCATCGGACCTGCTGCCGCGCCTGCGCAATCGCCATCACCTCGCGCTCGCGGCCGGTCTCGCCGCCCATCCGAGCGAGGCGACGGGTCATTGGCTCGCGGCCAGCGTCCCCGACCGGGCCTTTGCCGCGGCCGTCGATGCCGCGGGGCGGGCGGAAGCGGCACACGCGCCCGAGGACGCCCTCGATGCCCTCGAGCTGGCCCTCGCCCTGGTCGACCCAGCGGCACGGACCGGCGACCCGGCGATCGTGCCTCGATCGGGCATTCCGGGACTGGGCGGCTCCGAGCCGATGGACGCCGATCCGCCGGCGTCCGACCTGGCTCCGGCCCGGGCCCGCGGCCGACGCGCGCCGACCGACGAGCCACGCACCGAGGACGGCCGGGCCCGGGCGGATGCGATCCACGCCGTGGCCACGCCGCTCCAGCTGCGGGCGGCCGAATCGGCGTTCGCTGCCGGGAGGCCGGCGCGGGCGGTCGCTTATCTCGAGGCCATTCTCGGCTCGTTCGACGAGCGGCGCGAACGGGTGGCCCTGGGTCTGCTGCACGAGCGGCTCGGTCGCTACCGGCGGGCGGCGGGCGACCGAACCGGCGCCCTTGCAGCCCTGGAGCGCGCGGTCGATCTCGTGCCCGACGGGCCGACCCTGGAGCGAGCCACGGTCCTTGCCGCACTCGCCCAGGCGATGATGCTCGACGGCTCGTTTGCGCGGTCGGAGGCGCTTGCCCGTGAGGCGATGCGGATCGGCGCCGCGTGTGGCCACGACGGCGAAGGGATCGTCGTCCACGCCACGACGACACTCGGGGTCGCGCTCGGCTGGGGCGACGCGCCGGAGGCCGGCGTGGCGCTCCTCGAGGAAGCGCGCGGCCTGGCTGAGCGGGCCGGCGATGCCGACGAGGTCTTCCGGGTGTACGCCAATCTCACGACCGTCCTGGACCTCGTGGGGCGGCGGGCCGAGGCCGTCGATGTCGCCTACGAGGGAATCGCGGCCAGCCGCCGTGCCGGGCTCGAGGCCGTGTACGGCAACCTGATCCGGGGCAACGCCTCGGACTCGCTGTACCTGCTCGGCCGGTGGGCGGAATCGAGCGCGATCAGCGCGACGGCCCTCGAGTGGAGCCCGGCCGGCGTCGCGTTCGTCCGCCCGATCGACAGCCTTGCAGTCGTCGAGATCGAGACCCAGGCAGGGGAGGCCGCCGGTCGCCGGCTCGGCCAGATGCTGGTCGAGCTCGAGACGGTCAGCGACGCCCAGCACGCCGTTCCGATCTACCGTGCTGCCGCCTCGCTGGCGCTGTGGCAGGGCGATCACGCCGACGCGATCCGCGCCGCCGGCCGTGGCTGGGACCTCGTCAAGGACGGCGGCGACTGGAGCCTGCTCGCGAAGATGGCGGCCACCGTCGCCGAGGTCGATTCGATGGCCGCCGCCGACGCCGGGGTCCGGCGCGACCTGGCCACCCTCGCCACGATCCGCGGCCGATCGCGCAATGTGGTCCAGTCGGCGGCGCAGGCGATCGAGCGATCGGGAGTGGGGCCGACGATCGGCTCACGGCGCGAGGCCGACGCATGGCTCGCCCTCGCCGCGGCGCATCGCGATCGGCTCGAGGGCCGTGACGACGCGGCGGCATGGGATCGGCTGGCAGCGGCATGGACGACCCTCGGCAACCCGTATGAGGTGGCCAAGGCGCGCTGGCGTCAGGCGGAGGCGATCCTGAATTCCGGCGAGGGCCGAGCCGGTCGGGGTCGCGCGCGACCGGCGCTGGCAGAGGCCGCCGCGATCGGGCTCAGCCTCTCGGCACGGCCGCTCCTCCGGGAGGTCCGCCAATTGGCCGGTCGGGCGATGATCCGTCTCCCCGAGTCGGTCGATGCGCTCCTCGATGCGCCAGAGCGTGTGCCCTCCGGGACCGCGCCGGCGGGGACCGCGCCCGCGATCGGTGCGCCCGATCGGCCCGACGGCGTCATGGTCGCTGTCGGGCCGGGGACTGAAGGCCACGTCCCCGGTGGTGCCCACGATGGCCCGGCCAATGGCAACGGAAGCGGCACGGGGTCGGCGGTCATCCGGGGTGTGGTTGGCGTCGCGCCCGTGACCAAGCGCGACACGTTCGGGCTGTCACGACGCGAGCGCGAGGTCCTCGCCCTGATCGCCGAGGGCCGGACGAACCGCGAGATCGGCGAGCGGCTGTTCATCAGCCAGAAAACGGTCGGCGTCCACGTCGGCAACATCCTCGCCAAGCTCCGCGTGTCCGGCCGGGTGGAGGCGGCGGCGGTCGCGATCCGGCTCGCGCTGACCGAGCCGGTCGCGGCAGGAACGTCGTCCGGGCGGTAGATTCGCGTCCGACGCGATCTCCCCGACGCGTCGTCCCGGCCGAGCCGGTCTGTCCATGCCCCGATCCACCGAGGTCTCCTGACGACATGCGCCGCCTGCCTGCCCTCCTGCTGATCCTTCCCGCCGCCGTCGCCCTGGCCGCCTGTTCGGCGAGCGCCGCGCCCGGCTGGACGTATGCCCCGGCGGCGTCTGCGGCGCCGGCCGCATCCGGTTCCGCATCGGGCGCGCCGTCGTCGTCGGCTCCGTCTGCGGCGGCATCGGTCACTCCGTCGGTGGCTCCGTCGGTCGCGCCGCCTCCGTCAGCCGCCTCGAGCGCAGCGGCGTCCGGTGGCGCCGGCACAACGCTGACGGTGACCGCGCCCGTGAACGCGGCAGCATCCGGATTCAGTCCAACGACTCTCACGGCTGCTGCCAACGCCACGTTCACCCTGGTCTTCGATGACCAGGACAACACCGTTCCGCACAACCTCGTCCTCTTCAACCCCGACGGCTCGACCAAGGTCGCCGTGCAGGGCGACACGGCCTTCTTCACCGGCCCGGCGCAACGGACCTACCAGGTTCCCGCGCTTCCCGCCGGCGCGTACCCGTACAAGTGCGAGGTCCACCCGGGCACGATGACCGGGACTCTGACCGTCAAGTAGCCGAACTCACGCGGCGCCCGGCCGGGGACGTCGCAGCGGACTCGTCCGGCCCATGGCGAGGTAGCGCCCGATGGACGTGCGTCAGCAGCTCTCCTACACGGATGCCTACGCGCGGACCGTCGAAGCCCGCGTCGCCAGCGTGGACGACACCGGCGAAGCCGCGCTCATCGTCCTCGATCGGACCGTCTTCTACCCGGGCGGCGGTGGCCAGCCGTCCGATCGCGGGCTGCTCCTGCGGACCGCGGACGGGCGGACGTGGACTGTCCGGGCCGCCCGCAGGTCCGGCGGCGACATCGTCCACGAGCTCGAGCCCGGAGAGCACGGGCCGCCCGCCCGTGACGACGTCCTGACCGTCGATCTCGACTGGGCTCGGCGCTATGCCCTGATGCGGACCCACACCGCGCTCCACGCCCTGTGCGGCGTCGTCTGGCGCGACTACCGGGCGCTCGTGACCGGCGGAAACATGGAGCCGGGCGGCGGGCGGATGGACTTCGAGTTCGAGACGATGAGTGGCGATCTGGTCGACGCGATCGAGGCGACCGTCAACACCGAGCTCGCCCACAAGCGCGACGTCCGGGTGAATATCCTGCCCCGCGCGGAGGCTTTCGCGATTCCGGACCTGATCCGGACGAAGATCAACCTCCTGCCGCCCGGGATCGAGGAGATCCGGACGATCGAGATCGTCGGACTCGACCTCCAGGCCGACGGCGGGACCCACGTCTCGAACACGTCCGAGGTCGGCGGGATCAAGGTGACCGGCTACGAGTCGAAGGGCCGGATCAACAAGCGGATCCGCCTCGAGCTGGTCGACCCGGAGGGCTGATGGCGTCGGGTCGTCCGTTGCCGGGCCTCGGGCGCCCCGGCGGTCAGCGCGCCGCCTTCTTGACGAGTTCCGCGATCCGGGCCTCGGTAGCGGCGGTGAGCTTGGTCAGCGCGAAGGAGACCGGCCACATCTCGCCGTCGTCGAGACGTGCGTCGGGCTGGAATTCGAACGACGCGTACCGCACCTTGAACTTCGACTTGGGCTTGAAGAAGCAGATGACCTTGCCGTCCTTGCCTTCGGTGGCGTAGGCGGGCATCCCGTAGTAGGTCTTTGGCACGAGCGCGGGCACGCTCGATGTGACGAGCGCGTGGACCCGCTCGGCCATCGCCCGATCAGGCTCCGGCATGCCGGCGATCTTGGCTTGGACCTCGGCCTCGCCCGCGGCGCGCTCGTCGACCGAGCCGCGCTTCGAGGCCGTCTTCCGCTCGCGGGCGCTCGCCTGCATCGCGGCCCGCTCTTCGTCCGTCCAGACATTCCTGGCCGGGCGGGACGTGCTGGCGCGCTTGGTGGGGGTCTTCGTGTCTGTCATGGGAGTGCTCCTTTTCAAAGGCGTTCGTCAGGCTGTCGCTGTCGCGCGGGCGGTCTTCCGCTCGAGGATCCGGATGGCGTTGCCGAACGGGTCACGGAGGCCCATGTCGGTACCGTAGAAGTGGTCGGTGGGCTCCTGGGTGAAGTCGGTCACGCCGCGCTCCTGGAGTGTCGCGTACAGGCTCCGGGCATCCTCAGTGTGGAAGACCAGGCCGCTCAGCGCCCCCTTGGTGATCAGCTCACGGATCTGTGCGGCAGTGGCGTCATCGTGCAAGGGCGGGCCGGGCTGCTCGAGCCCGATCTCGACGTCCGGCTGGCCGGGGACACGGACGGTCAGCCAGCGGTAGGCGCCCTGCGTGAAATCCGAGCCCACCTCGAGGCCGAGCTTGTTCACGTAGAAGTCGAGGGCCTCGTCCTTGTCGAGGACGTAGATCGAGGCGACGTTGAGCTTGGTGATCATCGGGGGCTTCTCCTGTGCGTGGGTCGAGGTCGATGAAGGTCAAGCTAGAGAGCCGCGGCCGCCCTGGCTTCTCCAAACCTGCTCGATTTCGGGGAACGGCCTGCGGACGCGACATCGCCGGCTGTCGCCGCCTCGCCGGCAGCGAACCGCGGTCGCATCGCCCACATCTGGACACAGTTCGGGGCCACCATCGGCCCGTTCCCGGCCCGGTAGGCCGACGGCGTGTCGCCGATGATGTCGCGGAAGGTCCGGCTGAACGTCCCCAGGCTCATGAAGCCGACGTCGAAGCAGATGTCGGTGATGCTGCGGTCGGTCTCACGCAGGAGGAACATCGAGCGCTCGACCCGCCGCCGCTGAAGGTAGCGGTGAGGCGTCTCCCCGAACGCGGCCCGGAAGCTGCGGCTGAAGTACGCCTCGGAGCAGTGGGCGACCGCCGCCACGGCCCGCACGTCGAGCGGTTCGGCGTACGAGCGATCCATCGCGTCGCGCGCGCGGAGCAGCCTCCGGTTGAGCTCCTCGACATCCTGACTCACGGTGCAACGCTACCGCCATCAGGGGCTGTCCGCGTTGCAGGCGCCTTCGATCGCCGCCCGGCGATGACCAGACAATCAGGTCGCGTGCAGCCCGCCGTCCACGCGCAGCTCGACCCCATTCATCGCCGGGTTCTCGAGCAGGAACACCGCTGCCGACACGATGTCGGCCATCGACGCCAGGCGCCCGGTCGGCGTCCGGGCACGGGTCGCGTCGATGGCCGCCTGCTTCGACTCCCAGTACGGGCTGTCGCCGACGATCCCCGGGTGGATGCAGTTCACCCGGATCGGCTTGAGCTCGTGGACGAGCGCCCGGGTCAGGCCTTCGATCCCGCCGTTGACCGTCGTCACGGTCGTCGAGCCCGGATACGGCAGGAAGCGCGCCTGGCCGCCGAACAGGACGATCGACGACTCGGCATCGAGCCGGTCGAGGAAGGCGTGAACGACCTCGGCGTAGCCGACCAGCTTCAGGACCGTCAGGCGCGTCGCCCGCACGACGTCGTAGTCGCGGATCGTGTTCTGGTCGCGGTCGATCGCGACCACGATCAGGTAGTCGACGTGACCGACGCCGGCGAGCGCAGGGCCGATCGTCTCGGGCTTGGAAAGGTCGAAGGTCAGGCCGCTGACGCCCTGACCGAGCTCCGCCGACGCGGCATCGACGTTGGCCTGCGACTGGCCGGTCAGGACGACCTTGCGCCCGGCATCGACGTAGTGGCGGGCGATCTCGAGCCCGATGGCCCGCGTCCCGCCGACGACGACCACGGCTCCGGTATCGCTCATGAACGTTCCTCCTCCGAGCGCTGGGCGCGTTGCTGCTCTTCATATCGTTCCCAGTCCGCGACCCATCGATACGAGTGGCGCGCCGGTGGCTGGGGCGCCTGGGTCTCGAGCCAGCGGACGCGCTCGGTCCCGGTGTTGTAGAAGCCGTGGACCGACCCGACCCCGGCGAACGCCACGTCGCCCGGGCGGAACGTGTAGTGCTGCCCGTCGAACTCGGCCTCGATCTCACCGGCGAGGAAGACGTAGGCCTCCTCAAACGGATGGTCGTGGGCCTGGGCCGCCCCGCCGGTCTCGTAGTCGACCGTGAACATCGTCACGTGATCGGCCCCGAACTGGTGGTCGACCAGCATCTTCACCGAGATCCCGCTGTAGACGACGAGCGCGCTGTCGCGTCCGGCCGACGGACGACCGCGCGCGGCGTCCTTGATCCGGAGCGTCTCGAGCTGAGGCGGCGTGCCCTCGTAGTGGCCGACGAGTCGGAGGGTCGGGTCACCGAACGGCGGCCGGCGGGCTGTGGCGGCCATCGCGGCGAGGTTTTGCGCCGGCTCGAAGAACGTGTCGCGGCGCGGTCCGCCCGGGTCCATTCGCTGGGGCGACGCCAGCGACAGGAGACGGGTCTGTCCATCGCCGCCGTTGCCGAGCGCGTGACGGAGGCCGGTCGGGATCAGGGCGTAGTCGCCCCCAACGAGTCGATGAACAGGGCCTCCGAGCTCGAGCAGGAGCTCGCCCTCGAGGACGTAGAGCGCCTCTTCGAAGGCGTGGACGTGGGGCGCGAGCCAGCCACCCGAGGCGATGGCCACGGCGGCGAGGTCCGTATGCACTGCGCCCTGCTCCGGGCCGACGACCCGGACTCGCGACAACCCGGACGCGGTGGCCGTCGCCGGTCCGGGAGTGTCGGCGAAGGACCAGTCGATGTGTCCGACGTAATGCACCGTAGGCGTCCTCCGCGGTTCCTGTTCTCGGGTCCTGTTCGTTCGCCGCTCAGTCGAGCCGTCGCGACCAGGCGTCGGTTCCGACCGCCAGCAACAGGATGACGCCAAGCGTGATCTGCTGGTAGAACGGGTCGAGCCCGAGCAGGTTGAAGCCGTTCGCCACGAGGGCGACGAACAGGCAGCCGACGACCGTTCGCTGGACCGAGCCCTCCCCGCCATTGATGCTCGTGCCGCCGACGATGATCCCGGTCAGGACGGTGAACGTCAGGAACTGGCCGGCCGATGCCTGCGCGCTGAGCACCCGCGACGCGTCGATGCTGCCCGCCAGCGCCGCGGCCGCGCCGCTGAGCGCGAACGTCGCGATCCGGATCGTGTTGATCCGGACGCCGCCGAGCCGGGCCGCTTCGGCGTTGCCGCCCGTGGCGTAGACATAGCGGCCGAAGGTCGAGCGGCTGAGCACGATCGTGCCAGCGATTGCGACGGCGATCATCATCCACGCGGCGCTCGTCACGCCGAGGATCTTCGTGGCGGCGAACACCTGGAACTCGGGATGATCGAAGACGACGATCAGGTTGCCCTTCGTCACGATCGCCCCGACGCCGCTGACAACGAACGACATGGCGAGGGTCCCGATCAGGGCGTTGATCCGGAAGCGCGTCACGATCACGCCGTTGATCAGGCCGACGAGGAGTCCGACCGCGATCGCCGCCACGATCCCGACCGGTACCGAGACCGACGTGGACACCTGGGCGGCCGTCGCTCCGGCCAGCCCGTAGATCGCGCCGATGCTCAGGTCGATCCCGCCGGCGATCAGGACCAGGGTCCCAGCAGCGGCCACAATGATGATCCCGGCCTGCTGGTCGAGGATGTTGGCCAGGTTCTGGAAGCGCAGGAATGAGGGGCTGATCACGCTCAGCGCCACGAGCGTGATCACGAACGGGATGACGATCCCGCCTCTGCGGAGCGCGTCCCGAACGCGACGAAGCGGCATCGCGGGGCGGTCGGGAGGCACGGCAGGGCCGGACGGCGCCATCGGGGCCGTCGACGCCGGTGCCGCGGTCGGCGGGTCTCCCGCGGTCGGGTCGCTCACGATGCCTCTGCCAGCGTCCGGCCGAACGAGGCGGCGAGGATCGCCTCCTCGGTCGCAGCCTCGCCGTCGAGCTCCGCCACGATGCGCCCGGCGCGCATCACG
This sequence comes from Chloroflexota bacterium, assembly GCA_031361415.1. Classification (GTDB taxonomy): domain Bacteria; phylum Chloroflexota; class Limnocylindria; order Limnocylindrales; family CSP1-4; genus CF-46. Next base: position 15,014 of record JANMCU010000127.1, read on the forward strand.
AGAACGCGATGGGCAAGGCCGAGGACCTCCTCCACCTCGTTCGAGACGAGGAGGACCGCCACGCCGCGGGCGGCCATCGCGACGAGGAGCTCATACAGGTCGCGTTTCGCCCCGACATCGACGCCGCGGGTCGGCTCGTCGGCAATGAGCACCGCCGGCGTGGCGAGGAGCGCCCGCGCGAAGAGGAGCTTCTGCTGATTGCCTCCGGACAGCTTGGCCGGCGTCGTCTCGAGGATCCGCAGCGCGGTCGCCTGCACGAGCGCGTCGCCGACTCGAGACCGTTCGAGCCGGCGGCGGACGAAGCCGAACCGCCCGAGCCGGGCCAGGCTCGCGAGGCTCACGTTCTCGCGGACCGGGCGGCCGAGCATCAGCCCGTCGTCCTTGCGCGACTCCGGGATCATCGTGACTCCGGCCCGGATCGATCCGAAGGGCCGGCCCGGCAAATCGACCGCCCCCGCTCGGAGCTCCGACGACGTCGCCGGGATCGCACCGTAGATCGCCCGCGCCAGCTCCGATCGGCCGGCGCCGACGAGCCCGGCCAAGGCCACGATCTCGCCCTGCCGGATGTCGAGGCTGGCGCCGAACACGCCCGCTGCATGCAGGTTGCGGACCCTCAGGGCGATGACGGCGCCGGCCGCGGGACGCTGCTTGGGCGGATACGTCCGTCCGAGCGAGCGGCCGAGCATCGCCGCCAGCAGGGTGTCCTCGGTCTCGGCGGCGGCGGGACCCGTCCGGACGACCCGACCGTCCCGGAGGATCGTGATCGTTTCCGCCAGAGCGAGGACCTCGGTCAGGTTATGCGACACGAGGATGACCGTGCGGCCGCTGGCAGTCAGGCTGCGGACGATCTCGTGGAAGCGCTCGACCTCGGTGGCGGACAGGGAAGCGGTCGGTTCGTCGAACACGATGAGCTCGGCGTCGCGGGCCAGGGCGCGCAGGATCTCGACCTGTTGCTGCTTCGCGAGCGGCAGCGAGCCGACGATGGCATCGGCCGGGACCTCGAACCCGGCCGCGTGGACGAGCTGCTCGAATCGATCGCGCAGCTCGCGCCGCCGGACGAAGCCGAACCGGCGCGGCTCCGTCCCGAGGAACACGTTCTCCGCGACCGTCCGCAGCGGGACGACCGCGATCTCCTGGGCCACGAGCGCGATGCCGCGCTGGAGCGCCTCGCGCGGTGATCGGAAGGCGACCGGCCTGCCGCGGACGCCGAGCTGACCCTGATCGGGCGGGAACACGCCCCCGACGATCTTGCCGAGCGTCGACTTGCCGGCTCCGTTCTCGCCGACGAAGGCATGAACGGAGCCGGATCGGACATCGATCGTCACGTCGTCGAGGGCGCGGGTCCCGCCGAACGACTTGCCGACGCCCCGGATCTCGAGATGGACCCCTGCGGGCTCCATGGCGCGACCGCGGTCGACGCCCGCGATCAGCCCGGCCACTCCGCGAGCGGCAGGAAGGTCTGGACGTTGGTCTTCGTGACGACGCCGCCGTCGGGCAGGTCGGCGAGCACGTCGACGCCCGCGGCCGGTGTGCCCGACCGGATGGCGTCGATGAACTGCTGGACGCCGAGGCGACCCTCGGTCGCGGGCGCCTGCATGACCGTGCCATAGCGCTCGCCGCTGGCGATTCCCTGGAAGGCGACGGCACCACCGCCGTAGCCGACGAGTTGGACCTTGCCCGCGAGGTTCGCGTCCTTGACGGCCTGCACCGCGCCGGTGATCGCCTGGTCGGCGCCGGTGATCACGGTCAGGTCCGGATGCGCCTGGAGCATGTCCTGCGAGGCCTTCAGGCCCAGCGCGGTCGTGTAGAACGACTCACCCTCGGCCACGATCTTGATCGCCGGGTTGACCGCGGTCGCCTTGTCGAAGGCCTGCTTGAGCGAGGTGTCGAGAGCGGCCGCCTTGACCGAGTAGATGTAGCCGACATTGCACGGGCTGGTCGTGCCGCAGGCCTTGACGACGAGCTCGCCGATCTTGCGGCCGAGCTCGCTCGGGACGAAGACGACGTTGGCCAGCTGACCGTCGACCTGGGTCTTCGCGGTCGTGTTGTCCGCGCCGAGGATCTGGTCGATGTTGCCGATCGCGACTCCGGCCTTGATGGCGGCCTGGGCTCCGGTCACGAGGCCCGCGCCGTAGAGCGGCTGGAGGACGATCCCGTCGAACTTGCCCGACGCGACGGCGTCCTGGAGCTGCTTCGTCTGGGCCGCCGGATCGAGGTTCGCGTCGAAGACGGTCAGCTTGGCATTGCCGGCGGCCGCGGAGCCCTGCGCCGCGGCGAGCATCGGCGCGTCATAGCTGTTCGCCACCGCGAACGACAGGTATGCCAGCTCGAGCGTCTTCGCCACCGCGGACGGGCTGGCGACCGCCGGGGCCGACGCCGCCGTCGAGGGGGCGGCCGCCGAGCTCGGCGACGGGGTTGCGGATCCGCCGCAGGCGGTCAGGACCAGCGCGACCGTCGCTGCCAGTCCGACGAGACGGTACGTCCCCGAACCCGGGTGTTGACCTGCGCGCATCTTGCCTCCTCCACGCCGTCGGTCGCGACGTTTGGGGGAGTGTGCAAAGCCAGTAAACACATGTCAAGTCGCGTTGCAGCTTGAGCCGTAGCGTTGAACGTCCGTTCTGGCCAGCGGGCGGTCAGCGGCGGGCGATATTCGGATTCCCGCGGCCGAGGACGAACCACACGGCGCTCGCCGGCGTGTCGCCCCCGTTGAACAGCCGGTGCGGTGTCGCCGAATCGAAGCTGATGGCGTCGCCGGGCCGGAGCAGGAACTCATCGAACCCGATCCGGACGGTCAGCGTGCCGCTCAGGACGTAGCCCCATTCCTGGCCGGTGTGACGCTGGAATGCGTCCGACGGGCTCGACTCTCCGCCGACCTCGTAGGTAACGTGGAGGAAGTCGACGTTCCGGATCGACTCGGTCGTGAGGCGCTCCCAGACCACGCCGGATCCGAGCCGGATCCTCGTCCGCGTCGTGGCTCGCTGGACCGGATCATGCGGCGTGATGATCTCCAGGGCCTCGATCGGAGCCTCGGCCTCGCCGGCCACGGCGTCGCCGGTCGGCGGCTGGGTGTCCATGAACAGCAGGACGTCGAGCGAGATGCGGAGCTCGTTGGCGAGGGCGTACAGCGTGTTCACTGACGGCTTCGCCCGGCCGGTCTCGACCTGCGAGATGAGGCTCGGCGACACGCCGAGCAGCTCGGCCAGCCCGCGCAGGCTCAAGCCGCGTGCCTGCCGCGCCTGGCGCAGGCGGTCGCCCATCGTCGCGTACTCGGGTTCCGTGGATCCATTCCGCCGCTCCCGGCCCACCGACGCCTCCGTGCTCGTGTTTCGGTCATGCTACCGGCGACGGCGTGAGGGTTGCACGCGCGTCCGCGGTGTGTAGCATTACTGAACGGATGCCCTCGCATTGCATCTTCCCGTCGGCCATGAGGAACCCAATCCCATGAGGACGTCCTTCGCTTCCCCGGGCTCGATGACGGTCGACTGGGAGGAGCGCGTCAACGTCGAGCGGCTTCGGTCCTATCGGTCCGACCGGGCGGCAAAGGCGCTGGCCGCGTCCGATCTCGGCGCCGTGCTCCTGTTCGACTTCAACAACATCCGCTACGTCACGAGCACCCACATCGGCGAATGGGCGCGCGACAAGATGACCCGCTACGCGCTCCTGACGCGCGACGGCTCGCCCCACATCTGGGACTTCGGGTCGGCCGCCAAGCACCACCGGCTGAACTGCCCGTGGCTCCGTGATGACAACATCCACGCCGGGATGGTCGGGCTGCGCGGTGCGGTGGCCCCGGATGCGGGCCTGTTCCGTGCCGCCGCCCGCGAGATCCGGGCCATCCTCCGGGCCGAGGGCGCGGCCGACCTGCCGCTCGGGGTCGACATCGTCGAGCCGCCGATGCTGGCCGCCCTCGAGGCCGAGGGGATCACGGTCCGTGACGGCCAGCAGGTCATGCTCGACGCGCGCGAGGTCAAGTCGATCGACGAGATCACCCTCCTCAACACCGCCTGCGCGATGGTCGACGGCGCGTACCAGCTGATCTCAGAGCAGCTGAAGCCAGGCATCCGCGAGAGCCAGCTCGTCGCGAACGTCACCCAGTACCTGTTCGAACAGGGCTCGGAGCACGTCGACAACATCAACGCAGTCTCGGGCGAGCGCTGCAGCCCCCATCCGCACGTGTTCAGCGACCGGCTGATCCGGCCGGGCGACCAGGCCTTCTTCGACATCATCCACACGTTCGTCGGCTACAAGACGTGCTACTACCGGACGTTCGTCGTCGGGTCCGCGACCGACGCCCAGCGCGACGCATACAAGCAGGCCCGCGAATGGATCGACGCGTCAATCGAGCTGATGCGCCCGGGCGTCATGACCGACCAGGTGGCGAAGGCCTGGCCGAAGGCGGAGGAATTCGGCTTTTCGAACGAGATGGAGTGCTTCGGCCTGCAGTTCGGCCACAGCGTCGGACTGTTCCTCCATGAGCGCCCGATCATCAGCCGGTTGAACTCGCTCGATCACCCGGTCGAGCTCAAGGAAGGCATGGTGATCGCGCTCGAGACCTACTGCCCGGCGAAGGACGGCTACTCGGCCGCGAGGATCGAGGAGGAGGTCGTGATCACCGCCGACGGCCCACAGGTGATCACGCGGTTCCCGTCCCAGGACCTCTTCGTCGCCAACGCGTACTGAGGTCGAACGCCCGATGACGACCGGCAAGATCTCGCCCGCCGCCGTGGACCATGCGCTCGACCTGCGTCTGTACCGGACGATGCAGGAGTGCCGGCTCCTCGAGACGCGCGCCCAGGAGCTGTTCTTCGAGGGCCTGGTCCGCGGCACGACCCATCTCGGGATCGGCCAGGAGGCGGTCGCGGCGGGCTTCGCCGTGGCGATGCGTCACGACGACTGGACGTTCTGCACCTACCGCGGCCATAACCACACGCTCGCCCGGGGCGTGCCGATGGCGCCGATCCTCGCCGAGCTCTTTGGCCGCTCGACCGGCCTCCTTGGCGGGAAGGGCGGCTCGATGCACCTGACCAGCGTCGAGCACCGGGTGATGGGCTCCTACGCGATCGTCGGAGCGCACCTCCCGATCGCCCTCGGCGCGGCCTGGTCGGCCCAGTACCGCAAGTCCGGGCAGGTCGCGGTCTGCTTCTTCGGCGACGGGACGACGAACATCGGCGCGTTCCACGAGGCGCTGAACATGGCCGCGGTCTGGAAGGCGCCGGTCGTGTACGTGTGCGAGAACAACCAGTACATGGAGTACACCCCGATCGGCGCGGTGACAGCGGTGCCCAGGCCTGCCGCGGACCGGGCGAGCGCGTACGGGCTCGAGCCGATCGTCGTCGACGGCAACGACGTGGAGGCGGTCCACGCCGTGGCGACAACGGCGCTCGAACGGGCTCGAGCGGGCGACGGGCCATCGCTGATCGAAGCCCTGACCTACCGCCAGGGCGGCCACTCCCGGGCGGACCCCGGCAAGTACCGGCCGGACGACGAGGTCGCCGCCTGGAAGGCGCGTGACCCGATCCCCGCGTTCCGTGCAAAGCTCACCGCGGCGGGCGCGGAGGCGGCCGAGCTCGACGCGATCGACGACGCGGTGCGGGCGGCAGTCGCCGCAGCGGAGGCCGAGGCGCGCGCGGCTCCGGAGCCGAACGCGGACGTCCTCGAGACCCAGGTCTGGGCCGATGGAGGCTCGGCATGGCGGAATTGAGGGCGGGTGCGGGTCGCGACAGCTGGCGCCGATCACCGCTTGGCCGGTCGATGTGCAGCCCGCGCTCGTTGCGTCGCTCAAGCGTCGTCGCCCGACCGGAAACCCGCCCCTCAGCCGACAACTCGAGCAGGCCGTGCGCAGAACAGCGGCGGAAGGACATGCCAGCCGACGCAGCGGGCACCGGCTGCTCCTCGGGCCGATGGGCTCGCGGAGCTCGCCCTCGGACCTCGGAGAGGGCGTCGCTGACATGCCGGAGATGACCTACAGAGGCGCGATTGCTGGCGCGATCGCCCAGGAGATGGAGCGCGATCCAAACGTTGTCCTGATCGGCGAGGACGTCGGGGCGGCGGGCGGCGTCTTCAAGCTGACCGAGGGCCTCTTCGAGCGATTCGGGCCCGAGCGCGTCCGCGACACCCCGATCAGCGAGCAGGCGATCATCGGCGCGACGATGGGCGCGGCGATGACCGGCCTCCGCCCGATCGCAGAGCTGATGTTCAGCGACTTTTTCGCGGTGACCTGGGACATGGTCGTCAACCAGATCGCCAAGACCCGCTACATGACCGACGGCCAGGTCGCTCTGCCGCTCGTGATCCGGACGGCGAACGGGGCCGGCCTTCGGTTCGGCGCTCAGCACAGCCAGAGCATCGAGAACTGGGCGATGGCGATCCCCGGCCTCAAGGTCGTCGCGCCGTCGAATCCGGCCGACATGCACGGCCTGCTCGCGGCCGCGATCCGCGATCCGGACCCGGTGATCGTGTGCGAGCACAAGGCCCTGTTCGCGACGAAGGGCGAGGTCCCCGACGGCGACCACGTGACGCCGTTGGGCGAGGCGGCGATCGTTCGCCCGGGCGGCGACGCCACGATCGTCGCGCTTGCGGCCATGGTCCCGCGGGCGGTCGAGGCGGCCGGGATCCTGTCCGACGAGCACGGGATCGATGCCGAGGTGATTGACCTGCGCTGCCTGATCCCGCTCGATGCCCAGGCGATCCTCCGCTCGGTCGCAAGGACGAGCCGGCTGTTCACGGTCGAGGAGAACCCGCGGGTCGGCGGTTGGGGCGCCGAGATCGTGTCGCTCGTCGCTGACGAGGGTTTCTACAGCCTCGACGCCCCGATCGTCCGGATCACGACCCCGCACATCCCTCTGCCCTCGGCGTCGTCCCTCGAGGATCTCGCGATCCCGTCGGTCGAGCGGATCGTGACCACGATCCGTCGACGCCTCGACGAGGCCAAGTAGGCGATGACCACGGTCGGGCTCCTCGGCACCGGTCGGATGGGCACGGCGATGGCCCACGCGATCCGGGCGGCCGGCCATGACATCGTCCTCTGGAACCGATCAGCGGATGGGGCGAAGCGGCTGGCCGACGAGCTCGGCGGCGAGGCGCTGGCGCGGCCGCGCGACATCGCCGCCGCGGCCGCGGTCTGCATCTCGATGCTCGCCGACGGACCGGCAGTCGACGCGGTCTACGGCGGCCCGGACGGGCTGGTCGCCGGGGCGAGCCGGCGGAACGTCCTCGTCGACTGCTCGACCGTGCCACCGGCCACGATCCGGGCCCACGAGGCCGGGGCGCGGGCGGTGGGCGCGGCAATCCTCGACGCTCCCGTGTCGGGCAGCGTCACTCTCGCCCTGGCCGGAACGCTCACCCTCATGGTCGGCGGCAAGGACGACGACCTCGAGCGAGCTCGATCCATTCTCGAAGCCGTCGCCGCGACGATCATCCACGTCGGTCCTCTCGGCGCCGGCGCGGCGATGAAGCTCGCCGTCAACACCGTGATCTTCGGGCTCAACCAGGCCGTCGCCGAGGGCCTCGTCCTCGCCGAACGGGCGGGGGTCCCGCGCGACCTCGCGTACGACGTCATCGCCGCAGGTGCCGCGGGCGCCCCGTACGTCGGCTACAAGCGCGCCGCATTCCTCGATCCGGTCGGGACACCGGTCGCCTTCGCCCTCGACCTTGCCGCCAAGGACCTCGGCCTGATCGCCGAGCTGGCGGCCGAGGTCGGTCTCCAGATGCCCCAGGCCGAGATCGATCTCGCCGTCGTCCGCGCCGCTTCGACCGGCGGACGCGGCGGGCGCGACTTCTCGACCGTGGCTGACGAGCTGCGCGAGTCACGAGAGAAGGAGGGCTCGAGGGGCTGATCCGATCGGGCCGGCGTCGTCGACGGCCGTGCCATCCATCGCCACATTGGCCACCACGCCAGGAACCCTCACCAACCAGAGGAGGAACTCGTGAGCGAGCGGACACTGATCAAGGGAGCGATCGTCCTGACCCAGGACCCACAGCTGGGTGAGCTGCCCGAGGCGGACATCCTGATCGAAGGCGACACGATCAAGGCTGTCGGACCGAACCTCTCCGCCGACGACGCGAAGGTCATCGACGCGACCGGCGACATCGTCATCCCGGGCTTCATCGACACCCATCGCCACACGTGGGAGACGTCGATTCGGACGAGCGCACCCGACTTCGCGCTGATCACCTACTTCGGTTCGATCCTCGACAAGTTCGCCCCGCTCTACCGGCCGGAAGACGTCCTCGCGGCCAACCGCTGGGGCGCCATGGATTGCCTGAACGCTGGCATCACGACCCTCGTCGACTGGTCGCACATCATGAACACGCCGGACCACGCGTGGGCCGCGCTCCAGGGCCTCCAGGACACCGGGATCCGCTCGGTGTTCGCATTCGGCTTCCCGAACACGTCGCTTCAGGTCTATTGGTTCGGGCTGGACTGGGGCGGCAGCGTGGAGCGGATCGACGGCGACCTCGGCCGCAAGATCCGAACGCAGCTCAGCGACGACCGCGGCCTCATCACGATGGGCCTCGCGACGCGAGGTCCGAACTTCTGCAAGCCCGACGTGGTGAAGTACGAGTGGGAGCTGGCCAAGGAGCTCGGGATCAACGTGACCGTCCACGTCGCGATGGATCGCTTCGGCTACACCAAGGGCCAGGTCAAGGGGCTCAAGGAGATGGATCTCCTGTACCCGAACACGACCTACATCCACTCGTCGCACCTGACCGACGATGAGTGGCTGATGGTTCGCGACTCGGGCGGGAACGTCTCGCTCTCGCCGCAGATCGAGCTCCAGATGGGCCACGGCTGGGCCCCTGCCCAGAAGGCCGACCAGCTCGGAATCCCCGTCGGGCTCAGCTCGGACGTCGCCACGACGGCGTCGACCGATGCTTTCACCCAGATGCACGCCATCCTCGCGTCCGAGCGCGGCCGGCGGCACCAGGCGTCGTGGGACGAGGACCTCGACGGCAACGCCCCGACGCCGGATCTCATCACGTCACGGGATGCCCTCCGCTGGGCGACGATCGACGGCGCGAAGGTCGCCGGCGTCGCCGACTACACAGGCTCGATCACGCCCGGCAAGAAGGCCGACCTCGTGATCATCGACGGCTCCGCGGTCAACGTCGCCCCGGTCATCGACCCGGTCGCGGCCGTCGTCTGCGCGGCCGATATCTCGAATGTCGACACGGTCTTCGTCGACGGCCGGATCGTCAAGCAGGGCGGCAAGCTCGTCGCCGCGCTCGACGGCCCCCGCCGCGACGTCCTCGCTTCGCGCGACTACCTCGTGTCGAAGTTCGGCGACCCGGAGCCGGGCTGGCTCCCGGTGAAGGCGATGGCCTGACCCGCACACTCCTTCGCCGGCGGCGACGGGTCCCCCCCCCAGCCCGTCGCCGCCGACCTCTCAGTCATGCCGGCCCGCTGCTCGAAGCCGGGTCGTCAGCTCCGCGTCGCGACGATCCCGAACGACAGCGGGATCCGCCCGCGATCCTCCGGGCGCAGATCGCGATGGCCCGCCCACCAGTCGACCGGGTATTCCACGAGTCGTTCGAGCCGGAGCCCGGCGCCGCCCAGCGCCGTCACGATCTCGCCGAGCGTCCAGGCCCGAGCGAACTTCCAGCTCTGGTCGTCCTCGGCGACCGACAGGCGGTCGATGTACTCGGGCGCCCAGCCCTTCGATGCCTCGGCGCCGCCGAAGTAGTCGTAGTCGGTCGCGACGAGGTGACCCCCGGCGTCGGCGTCGAACAGCCACTCGGCCGGGTGGCCGTCGAAGATCACGAGCCGTCCGGCCGGGGCGAGCAGGCGGGCGATGACCGCGGCCCAACCGGCGAGGTCGTGGAGCCAGATGAGAGCGCCGCGCCCGGTGTAGACGAGATCGGCGGTCCCGTCGAGCTCGTGCGGCGTGTCGAGCACATCGGCCTCGATCCAGCGGGCGGGCGCGCCGGTCACCTCGGTCAGGCGCTCGGCCAGGGCGAGCATTCGCGGGCTGATGTCGACGCCGATGACCTCCCGGGCTCCGAGGTTCCAGAGCGACAGCGTGTCGCGGCCGGCGGCGCACTGGAGATGGATCGCGCGTCCGGTCCCCGTTCCCGCGCGGAGGTCGCCGAGCAGCTCGTGCTCGACCCCGAAGAGGTTCGAGCCGCCGCCGCGAATGAGCGCGACAGCCTCGTCGAACCAGCCCTCGTAGCGCTCCGCCGCCTCGTCCCAGGCGGCCTGGTTCGCGGCGTGCATGGCGCGCGGGTCGGCGGCCTCGGCGGCGGTCGCCGGGCGGACATTCGGGGTCGTCGGCTCAACATCCATCGCGGCGGAGTCTAGCGCTGGCTACCATCGGGCCATGACCGACCAGCCGTCGCCGTCCAGTCCCGCCACGACGCCCGCGACCGACGCGATCGCCGCGGCCGGCATCCCGCATCGGATCGTCCGGACCGCGCGGGCGTCGAACGCCGAGGAATCCGCCTCGTTCCAGGGGATCGAGACCCGCCAGGTGCTCCGGACCATCGTCGTCCGGCGGGCCGAGGACGACTACGTGTTCGTGCTCGTCCCGGCCGGCCGGCGGTTCGACTGGCCGAAGCTCCGCGAGCTGCTCGGCGTGCGCCGGATGACCCTGCCCGACGCCGCGGAGGCCCATCGGGTGACCGGCTACGAGCGCTACACGATCACGCCGTTCGGATCGAGCCGGGCCTGGCCGGTGGTCGCCGACGCGGCCATCGTCGACGAGCCGGTCGTGTCGATCGGCGGCGGCGGCTTCGGGATCAACCTCCACGTCGCGCCGGCCGACCTGATCGCCAGCCTCGGCGCGACGGTCGCCGACGTCAGTCAGCCCGAGGCCGCCGGCGACTGACCCTCCCCGTCGGCGACGAATCGTGGCCAGGGCAACGCCCTAGACTGGAGCCACGAAGCAGCTCGAGCCCGAGGCCGACATCCCGTGTTTCCGATCGATCTCGGTCTCCAGGTGGACCTCGCGGTCCGGATGCTCGTCGCGGCCATCCTCGGCGCCGCGATCGGCCTGGAGCGGGAGATCCATGAGCATCCGGCCGGCATGCGAACCCACCTGCTGGTCTCGCTCGGTTCGGCGATCTTCACGGTCCTTTCCGTCTACGGGTTTCAGGGCGTCGGCGGCAACGGCGTCGCAGCGACCGTCGACCCGACCCGGATCGCGGCCCAGGTGGTGTCCGGCATCGGCTTCCTTGGCGCGGGCGCGATCCTCAAGTACGGGACCTCGATCCGCGGCCTGACGACTGCCGCGAGCCTGTGGACCGCGGCCGCGATCGGAATGGCCGCCGGGGCCGGCGAATGGGTGATCGCGGCAGTCGGGAC
>JANMCU010000175.1:0-11459 GCA_031361415.1 Chloroflexota bacterium
CCTTCACTCGCACGCGTCTGGACCCCCAAACCATGCATCGCATGACTCCACTGCGGCCCCCACCCCCCCCGCCCCCACAACCCCCGGCGGGCCCCCCCCCCCCCCCCCCCCCCCCCCCCCCCGCCCCCCCCCCCCCCCCCGGCCCCCCCCCCGCTTCTGCAACCCCTAGGATGAGCCGCGATGAAGACGATCCTCGTGGTCGACGACGAACCAAAGATCGCGGACCTGGCGCGCGACTATCTCGAGCACGCCGGATACACGGTCCGGACCGCACGTGATGGCGAGGCGGCGCTGACCGCCGTCCGGCGCGATCGGCCCGACCTCGTCGTCCTCGACCTTGGCCTGCCGGGCATCGACGGCCTCGACGTCACGAGGGCGATCCGGCGCGATTCGAACCTGCCGGTGATCATGCTCACCGCCCGCGATGACGAGCTGGACAAGCTCATCGGCCTCGAGCTCGGGGCTGACGACTACCTGACCAAGCCGTTCAGTCCGCGCGAGCTGGTCGCCCGCGTGCGCGCGGTCCTGCGCCGGGTCGACGCCGCGTCCGAGCCCGACGCGGTCTCGCTGATCCGGGCCGGTGACCTGACGCTCGACCTGCCCCGGATGTGGGCCGACCTGGCGGGCCGGACGATCGACCTGACCCCCACCGAGTTCGCGCTGCTCGCGGCCATGGCCCGTCAGCCCGGCCGGATCTTCACCCGCTCGCAGCTCCTCGACGCCGTTCACGGGGTCGCGTTCGAATCATACGAGCGGGCGATCGATACGCATATCAAGAACCTCCGCCGGAAGCTTGAGCCCGACCCTCGCCGACCTGTCCACGTCCTGACGGTCTACGGCGTCGGCTACCGGTTCGCGGACGAGCGGCCGTGACCGACGGCCCGCCCGATCGGGCGGGCGACGGCCCGGCGGACGGGCGGTCGGCCGGTCCCGGACGGCACCGCGGAGCGCGACGGGGAGGCCGCGCACGCGGCGGATGGGATCGGCGCTGGAGTGCCGGTCCGCGCCCGGCCTGGCTGCCCGACGAGGAACCCTGGCCGCCGCATCGGCGGCGGCCGTGGCGCGGGTTCGGGTGCCTCTTCGGATTCCTGTTCCTGGCCGGCGTCCTCGGCCTGCTGTCGATCGCGACGACCGTCATCGGGCGAATCGCGGAGGCGCCCGGTCCGTTCGGGCTCGTCGTGCGGATCGCCACGGCCGGTCTCGTGATCGGAGTGGTCCTCGCGCTTGCCCGGACGGCCCGCGCGATCCGTGGCTCGGGAACCGTCCTTGACGCGCTCGTCGATCAGGCCGCGCGAGTCGAGGCCGGCGACTACAGCGCCCGGGTCGATACGAGCGGCGCCGTCCCGATCCCGGTCCGCGGGCTCGCGCGCGGCTTCAACACGATGGCCGCCCGGCTCCAGGCCGACGAGACGCAGCGCCGGACGCTCCTCGCCGACGTGACCCATGAGCTGCGGACGCCGCTCGCGGTCGTCCAGGGCAGCGTCGAAGCCATCCTCGACGGGATCCACCCGGCGGACGAGACGCACCTGTCGGCCATCCTCGAGGAGACACGCATCCTCGACCGCCTGATCGAAGACCTCCGGACCCTCGCATTGTCCGAGTCCGGCGCGCTGTCCCTCCATCGGGAGCCGACCGACCTCGGCGTCCTCGCGACCGACGCGACGACGTCGTTCGGCGCGACTGCGGCAACGGCCGGCGTGGAGCTCAGCGCTCACGTCGACGACGACCTGCCGCTGCTCGATGTCGATCCGGTCCGGATCCGCGAGGTGATCGGCAACCTCGTCGCGAATGCCCTGCGCCACACCCCGTCGGGCGGACGGATCTCGATCGAGGCGCGCCTGATCCACGAGGCACGACCGGCGACGCGCCCGTGGGTCGAGATCGTCGTCCGCGACACCGGCTCGGGCATCGACCCGGAGCTCCTGCCCCACGTCTTCGATCGGTTCGCCCGCGGCGCCGGCTCCACGGGCAGCGGCCTGGGCCTGTCGATCGCACGAGGGCTGGTGGAGCTGCATGGCGGGACGATCGCTGCGTCGAGCCCGGTCGGCGGCAGCGCGGAGATCCGGATCCAGCTGCCGGTCGAGGCAGCGGAGGCCTGACCGGAGGCCAATGGTCCGGTGATCGTCCGGACCCGAATTGGGGGTTGCGTCCCGACACCGGCAGGGGTCACCCTCTGTCCATGTCCCGACGCCTGCGCGCTCCTCGTCGATCGATGTCCGGCGGCGCCCTCGTGGCGATCGCATTCATCGTCCTCTCGGCCATGCCCGCGGCGGCGACCGGTGCCCCGCCGGCTCCCGTCCAGACCCTCGTCCCGACTGCGGGCGACTTCCCGCCCAGAGATTCGCGCTACCACTCGTTCGCCGAGATGGTCACCGACATTCACGCCGTCGAGACCGCCCATCCCGATATCGTCCACGTGTTCAGCATCGGCAAGAGCTACCAGGGCCGCGACATCTGGGCCGCCAAGATCAGCGACAACGTCGCCACGGACGAAGCCGAGCCTGAGGTCCTGTTCGACGCGCTGCACCACGCCCGTGAGCACATGACGGTCGAGCAGGCGCTCTATCTGCTCCACCTCCTGGCGGACAACTACGGGACCGACCCGCAGATTACGAACCTCGTCGACTCGCGCGAGATCTGGATCATCTTCGCGGTCAACCCGGACGGGTTCGTGTACGACCTGACGTGCGCCGGGAGCAGCCATCCGCCGTACTGCGCATGGCGCAAGAACCGCCAGCCGAACGCCGGCACGAGCGCGATCGGGACGGACCTGAACCGCAACTATTCGACCCACTTCGCCTGCTGCGGTGGCTCCTCGAGCAGCCCGTCGTCGATCATCTATCGCGGACCGAAGGCGTTCTCGGCACCGGAAACCCGCGCGGTCCGCGACTTCGTCCTCAGCCGCAGGATCGGTGGCATCCAGCAGATCAAGGCCCACATCACGTTCCACACGAACGGCGAGCTGATCCTCTGGCCGTACGGCTACACGAAGACGAACATCCCGACGGACATGACGTCGCTCGACCACTCGACGTTCGTTGCGCTCGGCCGCCAGATGGCGTCGCGCAACGGCTACACGGCCGAGCAATCGAGCGACCTCTACATCACCGACGGCGACGAGATCGACTGGCTGTACGGCACGCAGCGGATCTTCTCGTTCACCTGGGAGCTCTACCCACCCGAGACGCCGACCGTCTGGGGCGACCACTACCCGGCCGACGAGACCATCGCGCCCCAGACCGCCCGCAACAAGGCGGCCCTGCTCTACTTCATTGCCCGAGCCGGCTGCCCGTATGACGCGATCGGCCAGGGCACGGCCTATTGCGGCCCATTCTTCGACGACATGGAGGGCGCCCACGGCTGGACGGTCAACCCCGATGGCACCGACACCGCGACCAGCGGGCGCTTCGCGCGGGGCGATCCGGCCCCGACGAGCACGGCGTCCGGGCTGCGGATCCAGCCGGACAACGCCGCGAACGGTCGGTATGCGTTCATGACCGGTCTCGCGGCGGGGTCGTCGCTGAACGCCAACGACCTCGACGGGAGGACGACGATCCGGAGCGCACCGATCTTCGTTCCCGGCAATCCGGGTGCGCAGAACCGCAACCTCTTCTTCCGATACACGTTCGCCCATGGCCCGAGCAGCACCTCCGATTCGCTCAAGGTCTTCCTCGAGAACGACCAGGGGGTCCGTACCCAGGTCTTCGCCGCGCTGGGGTCGTCCGCCACCGTCGGAGCCAGCTGGAAGTCGGTTTCCATCCCGATGACCGAGCCTGCCGATGCAACGATCCGGATCATCGTCCAGGCGACCGACGGCGGTCACGACAGCCTCGTCGAGATCGGGATCGACGACGTCCGGATTTCGCGCCTGGGGCTTTGATCGAGGAGAGCCCGGGAACCGCGTCCAGCCGACTGGCGTCACAGGCCGCATCCGCCGACCCGATCGTGGCCGGCCAGCCCAGGAGGGCGATGCGATGCGGCAGCGACGGTTCGGTCGGCTCGGACTCGGCCTCTCGACGGCAGTTCTCGGCCTCTTCCTGGCGGTCACCCCGACCCTCGCCTGCGGCGGGTTGATCGGCCCGAACGGGGCCGTGAACCTGCTCCGGACCACGACGCTGGCGGGCTACCACGACGGCGTCGAGCACTACGTCACAGCCTTCCAGTTCGCGGGTGGCGGCGGTGCGTTCGGCTCGATCACTCCCCTGCCGGGCATCCCGACGAGCGTCGTCAAGGGCGGCGATTGGACTCTCCAGCGGCTGATCCGCGAGACGAACCCGCCCGTCCCGGCGGCGTTCGCCGCCGAGAGCGCGGTCCGGCTCGGCGCCGTCGAGCTGATGAATGTCAAGATCGACGCCCTCGACCTCACGGTCCTCAAGGGCGGCTCTGCCGACATCGGGGCGTGGGCGAAGGACCATGGCTTCCGGCTCCCACCCGACGCACCCGAGGTCCTCGACTTCTACGCGCAGCGCAGCCAGATCTTCCTCGCCGCCGCGTTCGATGCCAACGCCGCCAAGATCCGCGGCCAGCAGCTCGGCGACGGAACCCCGGTCCATATCACGATCCCGACCGATCGTCCGTGGGTGCCCCTCCGGATCCTGACCCTGGGCAAGGCCGGCGGCGAGCCGATCCAGGCGGACGTGTACCTGCTGACCGATCGCGCTCCGGCCCTCCTGCCCGTCCCGACCGGCGACAACGGGATCCGCCTCGATCACAGCGACGTTGCCTCGGCGAGCCTCCTGAGCGACCTGCACAGCGATCGTGGCATGGACTGGGTTCCGTCCTCCGGCTGGCTGACCAAGGTCGCGGTCGACGGCACCGCCGCCCAGCTCGGGTTCGACCTCGCGATCGACCCGTCGGGCGCCGGGCGGCCGTCCGCGGTCGACGCCGGGTTCACGATGCCCGGGGCGGTCGTGCCGACGGCTCCCGTGGATCTCAGCCGGCTGCTGCTGGCCCTCGGGTTCGTCGGCGTCGGCCTCATCGGGCTCGCCCTGATCGCCCGGGCCCGGCCGTCGGCCGGCCGGCCGATCGGCTGGTAGCGATGATGCGCGGGCGAGCGGCGATCGGCCTCGGTCTCGGCGTGGCGGTCGCCGTCCTGACCGGGATCGCAGCCAACGCCGTCGCCCGCTCCCACGACCCGATCGAGGTCGCGATCACGATCCATTACTCGCACTTCGACCCCGCGATCGTGTCGGTGCCGGTCGGGCAGGCGGTAACGTTCGTCATCACGAACACCGACCCGATCGACCACGAGTGGATCGTCGGCGACTCCGCCACCCACGAGCGTCACCGGACCGGTACCGAGCCGGTCCACGACGCGCGACCGACCGAGATCACCATCCCCGCCGGGACCCAGAAGCGGACGACCGTCACCTTCGCGACGAGCGGCTCGGAGCTGTACATCTGCCATCTGCCGGGGCATGAGGCGTATGGGATGGTCGGAACGGTCGTGATCACCCCAGGGAGCTGACGGCGAAAGCGCCTTCCTGCGTTCGTCGAGCATGAGTGCGTCAGCGCAAGGCGGCCGCGAGCACCGCAGCGAGCGGGCGCGGACGCCCGTGAGTGAGGAGCACAGCGGCCAACGCCGCAATGGCGTGCTCAGGCGGCAGCCGTCGTTCTTGACTCGGCCTGTGGGCCGCCCCACACTCACTCGGGGTCTCACCCAATGAGGTGCAGGTGGCGACGACCGGACTGATCGTCCGCAACGCGCGTGTCCATCCCACGCAGGGTCGTCCGGGCGACCCCTCCGACATCCTCGTCGAGGACGACCGGATCAGCGCGATCGGGCCGGCTGGCTCGATCCCGGCCGACGGTCGGCACGAGCTCGACGCCGCCGGGCGGCTTCTCTCACCACCCCTCGTCGATCCGCACGTCCACCTCGATGCCGTGCTCACCGTCGGCGAGCCGCGCCACAACGAATCCGGGACGCTCATCGAGGGGATCCAGACCTGGGCCGAGCGGAAGCCGTTCCTCACCCGCGATGACGTGAAGTCGCGGGCCCGCGAGGCGATCCTGTGGGAGGTCGCCCAGGGCACGGGCCTCATCCGCTCGCATGTCGATGTCTGCGATCCGCCACTGACTGCACTGCGGGCCCTGATCGAGCTCCGCGACGAGCTGCGCGATCTGGTCGAGATCCAGCTCATCGCCTTCCCCCAGGACGGCATCCTGTCGTATCCGAACGGCAAAGAGCTGATGCGCGAGGCGATGCGCCTCGGCTGCGACGTGATCGGCGGGATCCCGCACTACGAATGGACCCGCGAGGACGGCGTGGAGGAGGTTCACTTCCTCTTCGACCTCGCGAAGGAGACCGGCGCGCCGATCGACCTCCACTGCGACGAGACGGACGACGAGCAGTCGCGCTTCCTCGAGGTCGTCGCGGCCCGTACGATCCGCGACGGAATGGGCGGCCGGGTCGTGGCCGGCCACACGACGGCGATGGGCTCGTACAACGACGCCTACGCGTTCAAGCTGCTCCAGATCCTCAAGCGGGCAGGCGTGACGATCGTCGCCAACCCGCTCGACAACATCGTCCTCCAGGGTCGCTTCGACACCTACCCGAAGCGACGCGGCATGACCCGGGTCAAGGAGCTCGACGCGGCCGGCGTCAACGTGGCCTGCGGTCACGATTCGATCATGGACCCCTGGTACCCGCTCGGGCGCGGGTCGATGCTTGACGCGCTGTCGATGCTCGTCCACGTCGCCCAGATGACCGGCCGGACGGAGCTGTTCCGAGCCTGGGAGATGGTCACGATGAACCCGGCCCGGGCGGCCGAGGTCGAATGGGGGGTGAAGGAGGGACTGACAGCGAATTTCGTCGTCTTCGACGCCGCCGACGAAGCGGAGGCAATTCGTCTTCGGCCGGCGGCGCGCTGGGTGGTCCGCCGGGGCCGGGTCGTCGCCGAGACCGAGCCAGCGCGGAGCGTCGTCCACGTCGACGGGGAGCATCAACGGGTGACATTCACCAAGGGAGAGGGAAGCAGCTCATGACGGCCATCACGCAAGACCTCGGGATGCCCAAGGGCGAGGGCGACTTCACCATCGAAGGCCACGGGATGGAGCCCATTCCCGCAGCCGCCCGCTACGGATCGGTCGGTCGCCTGTTCACCGTCTGGTTCACGCCGAATCTGGTGCCGGCCGCGTTCTTTGTCGGCACGCTCGCGTCGATCGTCGGGCTCGGCTGGTGGCTGGGTGTCGTCGCGATCGTCGTCGGCAACGTCATCGGCGCCGGCCTCGTCGGCGTCCTCTCCGCGATGGGCCCGCGAACCGGAATGGCCCAGATCCCCGCCGCGCGGCTGCCGTTCGGCAAGAGCATCGTCGTGCCCGGGATCATCAACTGGCTGAGCACCATCGCCTGGGACGCGATCAACGCGTTCTTCGGGGCGTACGCCGTCGACGCGATCACGGGTGGCGCGATTCCGTTTCCGGTCGGGCTTGCCCTCGTGATCATCCTCCAGGCCGCTCTGTCGGTGGTCGGGTATGAGGCCATCCATACCTTCGAGCGCTACGCGGCCGTCGGCCTCGCGATCCTGTTCGCGATCGTCACGGTGGCGCTGCTGCCGAAGGCGACGATCGGCGGCTCGGGCACGTCCGATACGTTCGGCACATTCGTCCTGATGACCACGATCGCCGGGAGCTTCAACCTTGCGTGGGCGCTCTACGCCTCCGACTACAGCCGGTACCTTCCCGCCGAGACGCCGCCGCGTCAGGTGTTCACGTGGACGTTCCTCGGTCTTCTGCTGGGCGCGGTCTGGATCGAGGTCCTCGGACTCGCTGTCGTCGGAGCGCTCGGCAAGGAGGCCGACACCACCCATCAGATCTATGGCTTGCTCGGCGGCGGCGTCATTGGCGCGATCGCGATGATCGCCATCTTCTTCGGGACCGTCGCCGTCAACTCGATGAATGACTACACCGGCTCGCTCTCGCTGCTCGCCGCCGGCATCCGGATCCCTCGCCCGGTCTCTGCCGCGATCGTCGCGGTCCTGAGCTTCGCCGCGACCCTCTACCTCTTCTACAACAACTTCGCGGCGACGGTCGAGAACTACCTCCTCGTGATCACCTACTGGATCGGGCCATGGGCCGCGGTCGTCCTCATCGACTGGCAGCGACGACGTGGATCCCGGATCGACGGAGATCGGGCCGCGGACTTCTCGGCGTTGCCGAGCGGACGGAACGCGCTGATTGCCCTCGTGGTCGGGTTCATCGTCTCCATTCCGTTCATGAACCAGACGCTCTTTGTCGGGCCCCTCGTCGCGACGCTCGGGGGCGCGGACGTGGCCTACCTGGTCGGGTTCATCGTGGCCGGGATCGTGTATTGGTTCCTCGAGAACTCGGCGTCGACCGCGGTGCCGATCGAGGGCTGACGCGTCCGCCGACCTGATCGATCACGACTGCCTCGGCCCAAGCCGGGGCAGTCCGACCTCGGGCCGACGGCGTCGCCGAGCTCCGCATCGGACCTCGGTGGGCGGGCCGCTAGTCAGCTGTGGCAGACGCGGCCGGGGCGGCCGGTCAGTCGGGGACGATCGGGCGGCGATGGACGACGGGCTCGAGCCCGAGGGTCGCGACGTGGGCCGCGATCTCCTCGCCGGTCGCGATCCACAGCCCATCGATTGCCTGCGCTCGTTCGACCAGGCGCTCGAGAGCCACTGCACGCGAGGCCCGGCCCGACACGAACGGGTGGTTCGTCAGCATGAACAGGCCGCCCTCCGCGACAAGCGCCTCGAGCTCGAGGGTCCAGCGCGCGAGCACCTCGGCCGGGCTCGAGATCACCCCGGAACCGGTGATGCCCGGCAGGTAGTTGTACGGCTCCCAGTCGTCGAGCGCCCAGTGGCCGGGCAGCTCGACGATCGTCGGCGCACTCGGCGCCTCGGTCGTCGCCAGGATGTACGGATGATCGGCGTCCATCATCCCGGAGTCGTACGCGAACCCGTGCCGGGCGAGGATCGCGGGCGTCTCGAACGTCATCTCCCAGTTCGGGCCGCGATAGCCGGTCGGGTGGACGCCCAGGACCTCGTCGAGCGCAGCCAGTCCGCGCACAATTCGCGCGTCCTGGACTTCGGCCGACGCACCATGAGCGCCCTCGTGGAGATAGCCGTGATGCGCGATCTCGTGACCCGCGTCGCGGATCGAGCGGCAGATCGCCGGCCAGCGCTCGGCGCTGTAGCCCGGGATGAAGAACGTTGCCCGGACGCCGCGTCGATCGAGCATCCGGAGCAGGCGGGCGATCCCCGTCCGGGCGCCGTATGCCTGGTGGCTCATCACGTCGAGCCAATCGGCGCTCTCCGGGTGCTCGAAGAGGATCGGGCACTCGGCGTCGACGTCGAACGTGAAGCACGCAGCCGCGGGCACGCCGTCCGGCCAGCCGAAGCCGGGCGGGAGGGGCTGCCGCCAGTCGGCCTCGGCCATCACCGGGTCGGGCCTGCGCGACGGAGGGCCACGAGCGACAGCATCTCGTAGGCGAGATTCGCCGCGACGGTCGCGGTCTGGCCGGCCGGGTCGTAGGCGGGGATGACCTCGACCACATCGAAGCCGACGAAGTCGATCCCGGTCAGGCCACGCAGGATCGCGAGCAAGTCGCGCGCCGACGGCCCGCCGGCTTCCGGCGTGCCGGTCCCGGGCGCATATGCCGGATCGACGACGTCGATGTCGAAGCTGATGAAGGCTGGGCGGTCGCCGACTCGATCACGGATGGCACTCGCCACCGCGGCCGGGCCGAGTCGGAACAGGTCCTCGGTCGTGAGGTAGTCGAGTCCGAGCTCGGTCCGGAGTCCGGTCCAGTCCTCGGCGCCGTAGAGAGAGCCGCGCAGCCCGACCTCGATCGAGTGGTCGACGTCGACCAGGCCCTCCTCGATCGCCCGGCGCATCCACGTCCCGTGGTTGTACTTCTCCCCGAAATAAGAGTCCCACGCGTCGGTGTGCGAGTCGAAGTCGATGACGGCCACGGGCCCGCGTGAGCGCGTCGCGCGGAGGTGCGGCAGCGTGCAGGCATGATCGCCGCCGATGAGGAGCGGCACGACACCGGCCTCGACGATCGGCGCGACGGCCGCCTCGATCGCGGCGTAGCTCCGCTCGGTGTAGCCCGGCACGATCGCGATGTCGCCGTGGTCGATGCACGAAAGCACCTCGAACGGCTTCACGTTGAGGTTCGGGTTGTACGGCCGGAGCATCACGCTTGCGGCGCGGACGGCGTTCGGGCCGAACCGGCCACCGACGCGATAGGTGACGCCGGTGTCGAACGGGACGCCGACGACGGCCACATCGACGTCCGCCAGGTCACCGACCAGCGGCAGCCGGGCAAACGTCGACGGCCCCGTGAACCGCGGGCTCTGGAGCGAATCCTCGGGCGTGTAGCGCGGCATGGCCGTGAGTCTACGCAGCCATGCGCGGGGCCGCGCGTGCGATCCTGCGTCGATGACCGACCAGACGACCACGATCCGCGCCGCCGTCCTCGACCGGCCGGGCGTGCCGGTCCGGATCGAGGACCTCGAGCTCGACCCGCCGGGGCCGGGTGAGGTCCGGGTCCGAATGGCGGCGGCGGGGGTCTGCCACTCGGATCTCCACGTTCGCGACGGCGAGTGGGAGCGTGGCGGCCCGATCGTCCTCGGTCACGAGGGCTCGGCGATCGTCGAGGCACTCGGTGAGGGCGTTGCGGCGGCGTTTCCCGGGCTCCGGCCCGGCGCCATGGTCGCGCTGGCCTGGCTGATCCCGTGCGGCGCGTGCCGTGCCTGCCGTGCCGGGCGTGTCTGGAGCTGCTCGGCCAGCCCGTCGTATACCCATCGGATGCCCGACGGGGAGGCGGCGCTGCATCGACCGGCCGATGGCTCCGCGGTGCTCACGTACTGCGCGATCGGCACGTTCGCGGACCGCCAGAACGTGCCGGCCGCGGCCGCGATCCCGGTCCCCGACGGCACGCCGCCGGAGGTCGCCGCGCTCATCGGCTGCTGCGTCACGACGGGCGTCGGCGCGGCGACGAAGACCGCCGACGTCCAGCCAGGCTCGTCGGTCGTCGTGATCGGCCTCGGCGGGGTCGGGCTGTCGTGTGTAATGGGCGCTGCGCTCGCCTGTGCAGGAACAATCGTGGCGGTCGATCGGGTTCCGGCGAAGCTCGAGCTGGCCCGGGCGATCGGGGCGACCGACGGGCTGCTCGCGGGGCCCGACGCCGTCGCGACCCTGGCGGCGATCCGCGACCTCACCGACGGCGGACCCGACACCTGCTTCGAGGCGATCGGCCTCCCGGCGACCATCGAGACCGCGATCGCCTGCCTGCCGACTGGCGGGACGGCGGTCCTCGTCGGAATGACACCGTTCGGGGCGCGCGCGTCGTTCGAGCCGTTCCCGTTCGTCGACGGGGGCCGGCGGATCCTCGGCTCGAACTATGGATCGGCCGATCCGGCGGTCGACTTCCCGCGTTACGCGGCGCTCCACCTGGCCGGGCGCCTGCCCGCCGAGCGCCTGGTGACGGGGCG
>JANMCU010000183.1:0-15591 GCA_031361415.1 Chloroflexota bacterium
TCCTGACGCTCCCCTGACGCAACTGACGCCGCGGTCGCGCGCGGGGAGCCATCCGACGTCGCCCGGGCCGTTCGTCGACCACGGGCTCCATCGAGGCCGCGAACTACATGAACCGGACGACGGCCAGGACACCGACAACCACGCAATACACGGCGAACGGTGTCAGCGTTCGGTGCTCGAAGAACCGTGTGAGGAAGCGGACGGCCAGATACGCCGACAGGCCAGCCGCGACGCTGCCGGCCAGGATCTGCGGTCGGACCCCGTCGCCGTTCGGGCCCAGCAGGTCGGGCAGCTTGTAGATACCGGCGGCGAGAATGATCGGCGTCGCGAGGAGGAACGAGAATCGCGCGGCGGATTCGTGGGTCAATCCTCGCGTCAGACCCGCGACCATCGTCACGCCTGAGCGGCTGATCCCGGGCAGCAGTGCGAGCGCCTGGGACCCGCCGATGGCCAGCGACTCGCGAGCCGTCAGGTCGTCGAGCCGACGGCCGACGGCGGCGGGCGTCGGGTCCCCGCCGACCGCGGCCGTGACGACGCGTCGACGAACGCGCTCGCCGCCGAGGAGCAGCAGTCCATTGACGACGAGTAGGCCGGCCGCAACGATCGGCGTCGCGAACGCTACCCGCAAGGCGTGCTCGAGGACGAGCCCCGCCAGACCCGCGGGGATCGTCGCGAGCAGCAGCAGACAACCGAGCTTCTGATCCTCGGTCTCGACTCGGCGCGTCCGAGCCGCGATCACCAGGCCGCGGATGATCCCCGCCCAGGTCCCGCGGAAGAAGAACAGGAGCGCGACCGCCGTGGCAACGTGCAGGCCGACGAGGAACGCCAGAAAGTACGACTCCGGCGCGGATTGCGCGGCGACAACGTCGGTCCAGCCGAGCAACTGGGGCAGGATCACCGTATGCCCCAGGCTCGAAACCGGAAACAGCTCGGTGACGCCCTGGAGGATGCCGAGGACAATCGC
This sequence comes from Chloroflexota bacterium, assembly GCA_031361415.1. GTDB lineage: Bacteria > Chloroflexota > Limnocylindria > Limnocylindrales > CSP1-4 > CF-46. The sequence continues at coordinate 965 of JANMCU010000183.1, forward strand.
CTGCACGAAGGTCAGCACCGCACCTTCCGTGCGAACCCGGGTCGACCGCCGGCGATCATCGCTCGCGCAGCGCGGCGACAACGCTGAGCCGGGACAACCCGCGATCGGCGATGACGAGGGCGCCCGCCAGGGCCGCCGCGACGATCCCCGTGAGCGCGACGATCAGCAGCACGGGAATGGCCGGGCCGTCGGCCGGTGGATCGAACACCCCGGCCAGGATCTGGAGCAGCGACATCCCGACGAGGACGCCGCTCAGCAGACCCGTCCCGATCCCGGCGAGGCCGATGACCAGCGTCTCGCCGAGGATCGACGATCGGACCTGGCGCGGCTCGGCCCCGACCGCGATCAGCGTCGCCAGCTCGCGTCGGCGTTCCGCCAGCCCGGCCAGGAGGAAGAGCGCCACACCGACCGCGGCGATCGCGACGGCGAAGGCGACGTCGAGCAGCACCAGGGCGGACAGGTCGACGGACGTGATGCTGTTGGCCAGGCGGGCGGTCGTCGTCCCGAGGTCGCTCACCTGCCAGCCATGACCCAGCCGTCGGGTGACGGCCGAGGCGGCAGAGCCAACGTCGCCGTGGGCCCGGGCGAGGACGAATGAGATCCGATCGTTGCCGGTCTGGCTCGCGACGTACGCAATGTTGGCGACGAGGAACGCATCCTTCGGCGCAGTGGGGAACTCGAGGGCGATCCCGGCCATCGTGAAGTCGATCGTCTTGAGGATGCCGGCGGCATCCGGGACGCGGATCCGGATCCGGTCGCCGGGCACGATGCTGTAGTCGGTTGCGGTCTCGGCCGAGACGAGAATCGCGTCGGGCCGCGCCTTGAGGGCATCGATTGCCGCGGACGCCGTCGCACCTTTGAAGAACGAGTCGGCCAGTGGCGCGACCGCCGGCAGGCTGGCGGTGTCGACCGCGAGCAGGTCCTGGGCCTCCGGCCCGACGTAGACGACCCGGTCCACGAACGGCGTGGCGCCGGCCACACCCGAGCCGGCCAGATGGGCGACGTCGGCCGCCGTCATCGGCGTCGTCGGGACGGCCTTGATGTCCGCCCCGAGAGTCAGCTCGGCGTCGATCCGCTGTTGCTGGCGATAGGTTGCGTCGAAGACGAGCACGCTCGTCGCGAAGCTGACGGCGAGGGCCAGGACGACGATGGCTCGTGACGCCGCGGAGGCGCGGGCCGTCAACGACCGGCCGGCGAGCGTTCCACCCGGGCCCAGGATGGGCTGCAGGGCGCGCCCGATCCAGCCGCTCCGCGACATGACCCGGCCGATGATCCGCAGGAGCAGGAGCGTTCCGCCGGACCAGAACAGGAGCGGCGCGACGAACGACGTCAAGGCGAGGGTGACCGTCGGATTGCCCTCGGCGTTGAGGACCGGATGGATCCCCGAGCCGCCCGCGATGACGTAGATGACCAGCCCACCGATCAGGGCAACCACGTCGAGGAACAGTCGTTGCCAGAGCGGAGCGCGACTCCGCTGCAGCTCCTGCCGTCCCGCGGCGACCTCTTCGAGCAGTTGCGATCGAAGCGGCAGGATGGCGGCGAGCGAGGCCAGGATCGTCGTCAGCGAGATCGCCACGATTCCCGAGCGACCGATGGCATCGGCGAAGCCGGCCGACAGCAGTTCCTCGCGGAACAGGCCCAGCCCGATCAGGGCGCCGATTGCGACGCCGACGATCGAGCCGACCAGGGCGGTGATCACGGTCCCGGCCATGAACACCTTCCAGAGCTGGATTCGGGTGGCACCGCGCGATCGGAGCAATGCCGCGTGGCGGCGTGTGGCATCGGCCGTGGCGTCGGCGGCAAATCGCGAGAGGGCCAGAGCAAGGAAGATCCCCGGCAGGGCCAGGAAGATGAACAGGATCTGGCCCCAGGCGAGGTCGCTCGCAAGGGGCTCGAGCGAGGCGCTGGCATCGTCGACCCACTGGAATGCGCCCGCACCCTGCTTCTCGACCCGGCGCCGGATCGAATCGAGCCACGTCGACGCGGCGACGGGATCGCCCGGCAGCTGCGCATGGTCCAGCTGGACGTGGAGCTCTCGACGGACCGCCGGATCCGCTGCGAACACGGGCGAGGCGGCGCCGGCGGCCTGACCGGTGGTCGTCGGATCGGACGCCGCCGCGCCGGCCGGGATCTTCGGCAGCACCGCCGATTCGAGATCGGCACGGCTCATGACGGCGACATTCGTCGGCGAGTTGGCGCCAGCGGCGCGGTGCGCGGCATCGATCGGTCCGAGGAGCAGGTCCGCGCCGTCGATCGAGATCACACCGGACACGGTCAGGCTGATCGACGCCCCGCCGGGCAGGCTGAACACGATCGAGTCACCGGGCACGACGCCGAGGTTCGAGGCGAGGTCGCGACTGATCCCGATCTGGCCGGGTGCGACCGAACCGGACGACGGACCGAACAGGCCGGTGGCCGCCGTATAGCCCGGGTCGATGCCGACGAGCACGCCGACGCTGGTCTGCGTGGCAGTCCCGGCCTTCGATGCCGCGGCGCTGTCGAAGTGGGCGAGGTCGAACGGGGCCACCGTCTTGACGGCCGGATCGGCCACGAGGAGGGCGGCGCTGCTGCTGGCGTCAGCCGCGGGAGCGAGGATGACCTGGGCATCGATGGCCAGGCTGGCCAGGGCTCGCCGGGTCACGGTGGTGCCCGACGCGGCGCCGAACAGCAGCACGCTGGTGATGAGCGACGACGCGAGCGCCACTCCGACGAGCGCGGCAAGCGATCGACGTGGCTCGCGGATGACGAGCCGGAGCGCGTGCCCGACGAGGTTCATGCCCGGGTGCCTGCCGTCAAGCGGCCGTCCCGCATCGCGTAGCGCTGATCGGCGCGCGCCGCGCTCACGGGATCGTGGGTGACGAGGAGGAGGTTCGCTCCGCGCCGGCGGACGGCGCCCACCAGGAGCGCCAGGACGCCGGCCGCATTGTCCTCGTCGAGGCTGCCGGTCGGCTCGTCGGCGAGGATCAGCGCCGGATCGATGACGAGGGCTCGGGCGACGCCCACTCGCTGGCGTTCGCCACCGGAGAGCTCGTCAACTCGGGCGCCGATGACATGACCGAGGCCGACCTCCTCGAGGACGGATCGGGAACGGGCCGTGCGCTCTTCCTCTGGCACGTTTGCGAGCAGCAGCGGCAGCCCGACGTTCTCGACGACCGGCAGGCTCGCGATCAGGCCGAACGACTGGAAGATGATCCCGATTTGACGCTGGCGGAGGCGGGCACGCTCGGCTCCGGACAGCCGCGAGAGGTCATGGCCGAGGACGGTGACCGTTCCGTCATCGGGCGGTTCGAGGCCGGCGAGAAGGCCGAGCAGGGTCGTCTTGCCCGAGCCCGACGGTCCCTCGATCGCGACGAAGGTTCCGGGCTCGACGGTGAGGTCCACGCGATCGACGGCCACGACCGGATCGATCCCGGTTCCGACGTAGCGCCGGGTCAGGCCGATGCACCGGATCACGCTGGTACCGGCGATGACGCTCATCCCGGTCCCCGCTCGCCGACGACTCGACCGTCCCGGAGTTCGATGATCCGCCCGGCGCGGCGCGCGACCTCGGGGTCGTGCGTCGCGAGGACGAGGGTCATGCCGTCGGCGATGTGGATCTCCTCGAGCAGATCGAGCAGGATGGTCGCGTTGGCCGTGTCGAGCTCGCCGGTGATCTCGTCGGCGAGGACAATCGGAGGCCGCGAGATGACGACGGCGGCGAGGGCGGCCCGCTGCTGCTCGCCCCCCGAGAGCTGGGCGGGACGGTGATCGGCCCGTCCGTCGAGACCGACCCGGCTCAGTGCGGCCGACGCGGTCGAGCCGTCGATCGGCCGACCCGCCAGCAGTGCGGCCAGTTCGATGTTCTCCCGCAACGTCAGGAACGGCACGAGGTTCTGGCTCTGGAAGACGATGCCGACCCGCGACCCGCGCACGGTCGCTCGTGCGCTCTCCTCCGCCCGCGACAGGTCGACACCGTCGACGACGACGCGCCCGGCCGTCGGCCGATCGGAGCCGGCGAGCAGCTGGAGCAGGGTCGATTTGCCGGAGCCTGAACGGCCCATGATCGCGACGAATTCGCCCGGGGCGATCGACAGGTCGACCCCGCGCAGGGCGATCGTCTCGACGTCGACCTCGCGAAACACCCGGATGACGTCGCGGAGCTCGATGATCGGCGCCGTCGGCGATGCCGCGAGCGCGCCCGACCCGGTGGCGACGGGCGATTGATGGACCATCATGCCCACGTGAAGCTCTGCATCATCTGGCGGAAGGCGTCGACGTTGTCGACTCCGTCGGGCGTGGAAAGGCTGATGATCGCGAGGCCGGCCGGACCCGGGACGTAGTAGCGGTCGACGGTCGAGGGGACCTGCTTGCCGGTGACCGGATCCGGCGGAGCCGGCAGGTGGAAGACGAGATGGACATCGGTCGCGCTGCCGACCTTCACGGTGTCCTGCCTGACCAGCTTGAAGCCGGATTGCGCCTGGAGCGCGGGCAGGTCCGTTGACGAGACATACCCCGTCGCGTCGGTCGGAGCGACGATCGCGACGGTCTCCGAGCTGTCCTTGTCGCGGATCACGACCCCGTCCGGCTGCGGAGTGACCTGCCAGCCCTCGACGTACTGGATCGAGAATGCCGGCGTCCCGCCGCGGAACCGGAGGAAGACGGCGTTGTCCGGGATGTCGCCCGCGGCGGTCGTGCCGCCCGACTCGGGCGCCGCCGACTCGACCCGGCTGGCGTTGGGAGACGCCACGTCACCAGACGACGTCGCGGTCGTGTCGGGGCTGGCCGCGGTCGCACCCGGCGCTGCGGTCGGGGCGACGCTGGACGGCGCCTGGGAGGGCGCGCCGCTGCCGCAGGCCGCGACAGCGATCGCGAGCATCGGCACGATGAGCAGGGGCACGAGACGGCGATCGGAAACGGAACGCATGAAACCTCGCTGGATCCGAGCCGACAGTTCGTCGGCGTGTTGCCGCGGACCATCGCCCGCCGACATGAACCTCACCTGAGCCGCGGCAGGCTCAGGCGGAACGTGGCACCGGCGCCGGCCTCGCTGGCGACCGTCAACCGGCCGCCGTTGCGCTGGGCGAGGCCGCGTCCGATCGCGAGGCCGAGGCCATTGCCGCCCGGCGCGCCGGTGTCGGCGCGGACCCGGTGGAAGGGCTCGAAGATGCGCTCGAGGTCGGCCGCTGCGATCCCCGGACCGCTGTCCGTGACATCGACGATGGCGTCCCGGTCCGTCGATCGGGTGGCAATCCGGACCGAATCGGCGGCGGCGCCGCCTCCATACCGGAAGGCGTTGTCGAGGAGATTCGCCACGACCCGGCCGACCTCGTCCGGGTCGGCCACGACGCGCAGGTCCTCGACGAGGGCGACGCGGGGTCGAGGCAGATCGGGGTGGGCGACCGCGAATGCCTCGACGGTCTCGGCGACCAGGACCGACAGGTCGACGGCTTCGGGTCGGCTGGTTGGAAGCTCGTCGGCTCTGGCGAGCAGCAGGAGATCGTTGGTGAGGCGCGTCAGCCGGTCGGCGGAGGTCGCGACGACACCGAGCGCGCGCCGGAGGTGGTCGGTGGACGCCGCGCCGGGGTCCTCGAGCGCGCCTTCCGCGGACGCACGGATCGCCGCAAGGGGCGTCCGCATCTCGTGCGACGCGTCGGCGACGAACCGGCGTTGTCGCGCGTGGGACTCCCGGATCGGGCGGAGGGTCCGGCCGGCCAGGACCCACGCGATCAACCCGACGAGCACCACGACCAGCAGGTCGCCGATCAGCAGGGCAAGGCCAAGCTGATCGAGGGAGGCCTGATAGCCGGCCTCCGCGGCCTGCTCGTTCGAAAGCTCCGGGGCGAGGTCGAAGGTCGGTGACAGGACGGTCGCGAACGCCACATAGAAGATGACACTGAACGCGGCCAGGACGAGTCCGAACAGGACGATGTTCAGGACGGTCAGCCGGACTCGAGCCTGCTTGAACATCAGGCGTCCACGCCGGTCCGGATCCGATAGCCCGACCCGCGGACCGTCTCGATCAGCCCATCGCGTCGCCCGTCATCGACCTTTCGACGAAGGCTCCGGATGTAGACCTCGACGATGTTCGACTCGGCCGCGAAGTCGGCGTCCCACAGGCTCTCGATGAGCCGCTCCCGGGTGAACAGCTGGCCCGGGTGGCGGGCGAGGAGCTCGAGCAGAGCAAACTCGCGGGCCGTCAGGCGGATGTGCCGGCCGGCCCGCGTCACGCCCAGGGACGACGGATCGAGCATCAGGTCGCCGACCTCGATCGTTGGCGCGCGGTCCTCGTTACGCCGCCGGCCGAGCGCCCGGACCCGGGCCCGGAGCTCGTCCATGCTGAATGGCTTCGCGAGATAGTCGTCGGCACCCCGGTCGAGGCCGGTGATCCGATCGTTGACGTCGTCGAGCGCCGTGAGCATGAGGATCGGCGCACCGAAGCCGGCTCGACGCAGCTCCGAGCAGACCGCGAAGCCATCGATCCCGGGCAGGATGACGTCGAGGATGACCAGGTCGTAGGGATAGGCATCCGACCATTCGAGCGCCGTTCGCCCGTCGCCCACGGCGTCGACCGCGTGGCCATCGGCGGTCAGGGCACCCTTCACCGCATCCGCGATGTCGATCTCGTCCTCGACGACGAGGATGCGCATGTCAGAGGACCTCTGGGAAGGCGTGCTGGAGGTGCGGCCGATCCTAGGCCGTTGCGTCCGAACGCGTCCGAACGCATCTCGCATGCCGAATCCGCCGGTCGCCGCCGACCATCCGGTCCCGGCTCGGGGGAGCCAGGTCGCGCGACGGTCGGCGGTGGGACGACTGTGGCGCGAACGAGATGAATCCCCGATGAATGAACGGCGGTCGCGGGCGCTCGACAGCCGTGGCCCGCTCGCGGGTCGTCGAACACGCGGGTACGATGGGCTCGTCGTGAAACCGACTGACCGCCCGACCCCCCTCGATCGGCGACATTCGTGATTCCGGCGCTCGGGCTTCTCACCATCGATCCCGGCGAGCTCGTCGCCGCGCGGTCGCAGATGGCGTTCACGCTCGGCTTCCACATCATCCTCGCGTGCCTCGGCGTCGGCTTGCCCAGTCTCGTCCTCGTCGCCAACGCGATCGGCCTTCGGCGGCGCGATCCGGTCGCCCTCCTCCTCGCCCGGCGCTGGTCGTTGATCATGGCGGTGACGTTCGCGGTCGGAGCCGTGACCGGAACCGTCCTGAGCTTCGAGATGGGCCTCCTCTGGCCGGTCCTGATGGGTCGCTTCGGGGGTGCCTTCGGGATCCCGTTCGCGATCGAGGGCCTGTTCTTCTTCCTCGAGGCGATCTTCATCGCGATCTACATCTATGGCTGGGAGCGACTCTCGCCTCGCGCCCACCTGGCCAGCGGCATCCCGGTGGCCCTGGCCGGACTGGGCGGAACGTTCTCGGTCATCGCGGCGAACAGCTGGATGAACCAGCCGGCGGGCTTCACGATCGGGGCGGACGGTCGGGTCGCCGCGGTCGATCCGCTGGCGGTGATCTTCAACCGGGCGACCTGGTACGAGGTCCCGCACATGCTCCTTGCCGCCTATCTCGTGACCGGATTCCTCCTCGCGTCCGTCTACGCGGTCGGGCTGCTGCGGGGGCACCGCGACCGGTACGTGCGGCTCGGCTTCGCGATCCCGTTCGTGGTGGCCGCGATCGCGGCGCCGATCCAGGTCGCGGTCGGCGACATCGCGGCGCGGGCCGTGTTCGAGGACCAGCCGGCGAAGTTCGCCGCGATGGAGCTGATCACCCGGAGCGGCCCGAATCAGCCGGTCACGATCGGCGGGGTGCTCGTCGGCGATGAGGTCGTCGGCGGTCTCGCGATCCCGAACCTCGGCTCGATCCTTGCCGGCTTCAGCCCGGACACGCCGATCACCGGCTTCGACGCGATTCCGCTCGACCAGCGCCCGCCGGCAACGATCGTCCATCTGGCCTGGGACGCGATGGTCGGTATCGGGACGGCCCTCGTCGTGCTCGGGTTGTGGGGCCTGGTGCTCCGCCTTCGAAAGCGCGACCATGCCACCGCCCGCTGGTTCCTCCGGGCAGCGGCGCTCGCGGGTGGCGGCGCGATCGTTGCCCTCGAGGCCGGCTGGATCGTGACGGAGGTCGGGCGCCAGCCGTGGGTCGTGTACCTCGTCCTCCGGACCGCCGACGCCGTCTCGCAGTCGGGCGGAATCCGGATCACGTTCGCGGCCGTCATCGCGCTCTACTCGGTTCTGGGGATCGCGACGATCGCCATCCTGCGGACGATGACCCGGCGCTGGGCCACCGCCGATGCGGCGGCCGGCGGACGGGCCACTGCGGAGGGCGACGGTCGCCACGCTGGCGAGCGCGTCCCGTACGGCCCGCCCGACGATCGATGACCCTCGTCGACCTCACCGCGGTCGTCCTGTGGCTCGGCGTCACGACCTACGCGGTCTTCGGCGGGGCCGACTTCGGAGCCGGGTTCTGGGACCTGGTATCCGGACGCGGCGCCCAGGGCGAGCGGTCCCGAGGCTTGATCGCGGCCGCGATCGGGCCGGTTTGGGAGGCGAACCACACCTGGCTGATCTTCGACATCGTGATCCTGTGGACCGCGTTTCCGGCCGCGTTTGCCGCGATCATGTCGAGCCTGTTCATCCCGATCAGCCTGGCCGCCGTCGGGATCGTCCTGCGCGGGGCAGCCTTCGCGTTCCGGCCGGTCATCGGCAGCGCCCGCGGGCGCCGGATCACGACGGCGATCTTTGCGGCATCGTCGGTGATGACACCGTTCTTCCTCGGCGCGGCCGGCGGCGGGATCGCCAGTGGCCGGGTCTCGCTCGAGCCGGGCGGCGGCGACCTCGTCGGGAGCTGGCTCAACCCGACCTCCGTCCTCGTCGGGCTGATGGCGGTCTCGGTCTGCGCCTACGTGGCAGCAGTCTTCCTCGTGGCCGATGCACGACGGCTCGGCCAGGCCGACCTCGCGTCCCTGTTCCTGCGGCGAGCGCGCGGCGCGGCGATCGTCACCGGCGGGCTGGCGGTGATCGGAATTCTCGTGCTCGCGATCGACGCGCCGGTCCTTGCCGGCGAGCTGACCGGTCGGGGCTGGCCGCTCGTCACGGCAGGCCTCGTGCTCGGCGGCGCCGCGCTCGTCGCGATCGGGCAACGCGCACCGGTCGGGACGCGCCCGCTCGCGGTCGGGGCGGTGGTGGCGGTGATCTGGGGCTGGGGCGTGGCCCAATATCCCGACATCCTGCCGCGCACCCTGTCGCTCGCCGATGCCGCCGCGCCCGCCGGCTCACTCTCGTCGTTGCTGGTGGTGTTCGTCGTTGCGGCGCTGCTGATCGCCCCGTCGCTCGCGCTTCTCTTCTGGTTGACCCAGCAGAACCGGCTGGCAGGCCACGCTCCGGAGGTGGTCGGCGACCCGGCGGCCCGGGTGGACTGATGCCCACGATGCGCTTCCCGATCCGCGTCGGCCCGAAGTCGCGGCTGCCGCTTCGCCTTCTGTTCGGCGTCCAGGCCGACGACGCCTGGATCGACATCGGCGACGGCCACGAGGGCGAGCTCGAGGTCCAGTTCGGCTGGTCCCACTTCCGGACGCCGATGGCCAACATCGCGCGCTGGCAGATCGAGGGCCCATTCCTGTGGATCACCGCGATCGGCGTCCGGCGCAGCAACCGCCACGGCGACGTCACCTTCGGCGGCAGCCCCCACGGCGGCGTCCGGATCGACTTCACGACCCCCGTTCACTGGACGATCTTCCATGTTCCGGCGATCTATGTTCCGGCCGACGACCTCGACGGCCTGGCCGCAGAGCTCGAGCGCCGGGGCGTACCCGGGCGTGATGTTCGCCGCGGTCAGGGACCGACGCTCGGGTAGTGCTCGGCGCTCGGGCTCGAGTTGGACCCGGCGCTCGGGCTCGAGCTGGGCCCGGCGTTCGGGCTCGAGTTGGGCCCGGCGTTCGGGCTCGAGTTGGGCCCGGCGCTCGGGCTCGAGTTGGGCCCGGCGCTCGGGCTCGATCCGCCGCTGGGCGCAGGTCCGATGACGTCCGTGGCCATCGACCTCCCGGCCCGGAAGTCGGCGATCAGGGCCGTGTACCCGGGCAGGCCGCGCTCGTAGCCGACCGCCCAGAACCCTGCGCCCGCGAGGCCGAGGCCGTTGGCGAGGCCCAGCTTCGGTCGGAGGCTTTGCGGTGTGTCGTAGTAGATCGCCCGCCAGGCCTTGCCGTTGGGGATCGCGAGGAAGGCGACGTCCTCGATCGGGTCGAACGAGGCCGTGATCGACGGATCGAGCAACGTCGCGAGGTTCCGGCGCGGCACCCAGATGTCGCCGCGGCCGGTCTCCGGCGAGCCCACCGCGGCGCTCGCCGTCGGCCACGACAGGCCGTAGAGCGGCAGCCCGAGCAGCGTCCGTTCGGCCGGCACCCCGGCCGCGGCATACAGCTCGAGCGACCAGGCGATCGATCGTTCGACACCATCGCCACGGGAGATCGGGGCCGAGCCGCCTGGCTGGCTCGTTGCCGTCCGGTAGTCGTAGCCCATGAGAAAGATCCGATCGGCCCCGGCAAGGTTCGCCGCTGCGGCGAGTACGGCGCCCTGGGGTCCGGCACCGGTCGTCGCGGTGATCGTCGCCTCGGGGTCAGCCGCTCGGAGCGCCGACCGCAGCCGGCCGAGGAAGGCGCCGTAGGCCGGGATGTCGGAGTCGGCGATCTCTTCGACATCGACCGCGATGCCGTCCACGGAGAGACCCGCGCGCAGCCGGACCAGCGAGTCGATCACGCGCTGCTGGAGCGCGTCCGACGCGAACAAGGCCTGATTCCTCGTCCAACCGAAGCTGGTCCAGGTGACCTCCACTCGCCTGCCGAGCGCGTGGGCGTCGGCGACGATCGCCTGGCCGACCGGGCCGGCAATCGCCTTGTAGCCGTTCTGGTTCGTCGCGATGTCGCCCTTGCCGGTGTGGGTCACCGAGAAAAGCGCCACGGTCGTCGTGTCGGTCGCGCGGAGGTGATCTGCGATCGTGCCGTCCATTTCCCAGTACGGGACGAAGCCGTACACCTCGTGGCCGGGCAGTGGGGGTGCGGCGCTTCGACCGACCGTCGAGCCGGGCCCGCCGCCATCCGCCCCCGGACTGTACGGCGCACCGGGCGGCAGGGAGGTCAGCGCGAGGATCGAGCCCACGATCGCGACGATCGCGAGCCCGGCGACCGCTCGACCGGCCGGCCCGGGCGGCCATCGCCGTGCCAACCGTTGCCGCAGTGCTGGGTGAGATCGCCTCTCCACACTCCCAGTCTGCCGCCTCGGGCCGGATCTGGTGGATGACGAGTCCCGACGAGCATGCCGAATGTGGCTAAGTCAAGTATTCTCAATTGGCTCGGTCCCGGCGTCGACCGAGGGGAACGCCGGATGCCGGGCACCCCCTCCCTGCATGGAAGGAACGGAACCTTGCCTGATCGGGCCACCCGAGTCGGCGACAGCCCGGGATCCGGGAGCGACGCGCCCGGGCTGCGCGGGCTGCCCGGGCGGCGCGGGAGTCGCGGCGCCAAGCCCGAGTTCGGCGCTCAATTCGAAGGCCCGGAGCTCGGTCGCGAGGAGTCCCTGCTCGTCGTCCTGCGCGGAATCGGGGCGATGATGTTCCTGACGACGCACCGCGTCATCGTGGCGCGCGACGGCATCGAACGGCGACCGAGGAGCGGTGTCGCCTCCTTCCCGCTCGAACAGATCCGCCACCTTCGCCTCGAGCTCGGCAGCGGGCCGTCCGGCCGGATCGCCGTCTGGACGGACGCGAGCCAGGAGGCGCTGAGCATGTTCTTCGACGGGCGATCCCTGGATCGCGCCCACAAGCTGATCGATGTCGCCAGGCCGCAGATCGCCCGACAGCGACGACGCGGCCCCGGAGATTGGCCGGCCCGTCCCCCGACCGGGCCGGCCGACTCCGGCCCTCGAGATCCGGCCTGAACCGCGGACCGCGGTCACAGCCGACCGGCATACGCGACAACCGATGATCCTCCGCCCCGGGGTGCCGGGCGTATGACGAGTGGGCGTTGTCGCGTTGCCCGGTCGGCCGTGATCACGATGTCGGGGTGGGATCTCCGAAATTCACTTGGGAATCGGCCCCCCGCCGCCGTCGGCGAGGACCGTTGCCACTGTGGCCAGGAATGCGGCGGCTGCCAGAATCGCCGAGATGGAAATGGTTCGGGCACGATGGAAGCGCATGGGGTCTGCTCCTTCTCCACCCGGGCCCGAGGCGAGAGGACACGCCGTTCATGGTAGGCGTTGCGGCGAGATGCACAAGTATTTAGCGACATTGCAGCCCAAATGGTGCATCGCATGCAAATCAGGCGGAGTCAATCCGCCCTTGTCATGGCGCGTATGATCCGGGCCATGACAACTGAAACGACCACCCGCACGCGGAATCGCCCGAGCCTCGCCAAGGAGGACCTCGACCTCGCCCGCCAGGTCGGCGGTCGCCTGAAGGCCGCTCGGACTCGGTCCGGACTGACCCAGCGCGAGCTGGCCGAGCCGCGCTACACGAAGGCCTACGTGAGCGCCCTCGAGAACGGCCTGATCAAGCCGTCCATGGCGGCCCTCCGCTTCCTCGCTCGAAAGCTGGGCACGGTGCCGAGCGCCTTCCTGGCCGACGAGGACACCCACTGGCAGCGACTCGAGGCGGAGCTCCGCCTCGCCGCGGGCGACTGGCAGGCCGCCGCCGACCGGTTCCAGACGATCCTCGACGCGGACCCTGCGGGCGTCGGGCGAGGCCTGTCGCTCCTCGGACTCGCCGAGGCGAGCTACCGGCTCGGCCTCTCGCGCGCGACCATCGCCAGTGCAGGCGAGGCGGTCGAGCTGCTGTCGAAGGCCGGCCGCGCGGCGGACGCGATGCGGGCGACCTACTGGCTCGCCGCGGGCCATCACGCGATCGACGATCCCGCCCGCGCGCGGATGCTCTTCCAGGAGCTCCTGGCCGCGACGTCGGTTGAGCTCAGCGATCCCGACCTCCGGGTCCGGATCCTCGTCGCCCTGGCAACGGTCGAATCGGGCGCCGGCGAATCGGCGACCGCGATCGGCCTGCTCGAAGAGGCGCGCTCGATCGGCGCCGACCTCGACGACCGGCGGCGAGCGACGTTGCTTCATTCCCTTGCCCAGTCATATCGCCTGTCAGGCGACCTCGAAGGTGCCGTTCGGACCGGGATCGAGAGTCTCGCGTTGTTCCGGTCGGTCGACGCCCGGGCGGAGTCGGCATCGATCGAGAACGAGCTCGCCATGACGTTCCTCGGGCTTGGTAACCTCGAGGCGGCAGAGCGACACGCCCATGAGTCGCGGCTCGGCATGGAGCATGATCGCGATCAGTTCCGGCTGGCCGACCTCACCGACACCGAGGCGCGGATCGCCCTGGCCCGTGGCGACCTGGACACAGCCGCCAGTCGCGCCGCGGATGCCGCGGAGATCGCCGAGAAGCTCGGCAACCAGAAGGCCTTCGTCGACGCCCTGCTCACGATGGCCCGCACCGCGCGTTTGCGGGGCGATCGCGAGCTGGCGACGGCGTCCCTCGAGCGGGCGGCAGCGGTCGCGGAGACGGGCCCGGCCTTCCGCCTCCGCCTGGTCCTGACGGAGTGGAGCGAGCTCGCCGCGGAGACCGGCGACCTGGCCCGCGCCTACGAGCTCAGCCGGCGGGCCCTCGCCATCAGCTGATCGGCGCCCCGCCGGCCGGCCGGCGCTGCCCGCGTCAACGGTCTCGGGCTCAGCCGCAGAAGTCGAGCACCAGGCGGGTCCGGGTGCCCGAGCGCCAATCGCGAGACCAGGTTCAGGCGATGGACGGGCGGCCCCCCTCGCTCGGAGGGAGCCGGCCCAGCCGGGCGTCCGCAGCGATTCGAACGGTGGTCGAGTCGAGTGCGTCGCGGATCGCGGGGCACTCGGTCGGGTGATGCGCCACGGACGGTAGGCCGGCCCCGCCTCTCCGGCCATGCGGCGACGGAGGTGGATGCCTGCCCGCGGGAAGTCCACCTCAACGATCCTCCGAACGGACGAAGCCTCCGCCGAGTCTCCGTCGCGTCTTCACAATCGCCCCACATCAGCGGCCCACGATGAGCACATCGAACCCTCGAAGCACACGGAGCACCATCACCATGAACGGTCGAACGTTCGCTCGAATCCTGCTCGCCATTGTCCTCATCGGCGGCGCCATCGGCATCGGCGTGACCGCCTACAACGCCGGGGTCACCGCCGGTCTCGTCCAGACCGGCCACGCGGTCGTCGTCGACGGCGGATATGCCGTCGCCCCCGGCGGCGCCTACGTCGGCTATGGCTGGGGCTTCGGCCACGGCGGAGGCTTCTTCGGCTTCCTCGGCGGGCTGCTCTTCCTCTTTGTCCTGTTCGCCCTGATCCGGGCCGCATTCGGCTTCGGTGGTCATCGTCGCGGCTGGGGCGGTCCCGGCGGCCCCGGCGGCTCGGGCGGCGACTGGCGACGCGACGCCTGGGAGCAGCGCATCAAGGAGACGCACGACGCCCTCCACCGCGACGCAACCGCTGGTCCGGACAAGCCCGCCGGAAGCTGATCCCGACGCCCGGCGGGCCGGGCGTCCTCCCTCCCCTCCTTTCCGCGGCGGCGGGGCCCCCCATGGGCCGGCGCCCGGTGGGGAAACCCAAGGGTGGGCCCCGGTGGTGTCGATCCGAGGGGTG
>JANMCU010000157.1:0-10344 GCA_031361415.1 Chloroflexota bacterium
CGCCGCGCGAGCAACGCGAGTTGCCAGCCCTCGGCTGCGGGTCGCCCGGACCATCGGAACGGCTAGAGGTTGCCCCGCCGCGCCTGCTCGATCTCGATCGCCTCGAACAGGGCCTTGAAGTTGCCGACCCCGAACCCGCGCGAGCCGTGGCGCTCGATGATCTCGAAGAAGAACGTCGGGCGGTCCTGGATCGGGCGGGTGAAGATCTGGAGGAGGTAGCCCTCCTCGTCGCGGTCTGCCTCGATCCCGAGCTCCTCGAGCGTCTCGATCGGGACGCCGACGTCGCCGACCCGCGCCCCGAGCTGCTCGTAATACGCGTGCGGCATCCCGAGGAACTCCACGCCGAGCCCGCGCAGCGTCCGGACGGTCGTGACGATGTCGTCGGTCCGGAGGGCGATGTGCTGGGTCCCCGCGTCGAGGTAGTAGTCGAGGAACTCCTGGATCTGGCTCTTCTTCTTGCCCGCCGCGGGTTCGTTGATCGGGAACTTCACCCGGCCGTTGCCGTTGGTCATGACCTTCGACATCAGGGCGCTGTAGTCGGTGTGGATGACCTTGTCGTCATAGTGGATCAGCTGGGCGAAGCCGAACACGTCGCGGTAGTAGTCGACGTACTTGTTCATGTCGCCGAGGTCGACGTTGCCGACGCAGTGATCGATCTCGAGCAGGTTCATCCCCTGCGCGGCGGTCGCCGGCTTCTTGACCTTGCGGAAGCCCGGCGCGAAGACGCCGTGATAGTCGCCCCGGTCGATGAAGCTATGGCGAACCTCGCCGTAGGTGTAGACCGCCGAGCGGCGGAGGATCCCGTCCTCGCCGCCGTCGAGCTCGACCGGCTCGATGGCTGGTCGGGCGCCGCGCTTGGTGGTTTCGGCGAAGGACGACGACGCGTCATCGACGAGGAAGGCGATGTCCTTGACCCCGTCGCCGTGGCGGTGGACGTGCTCGGCGATCTCGCTGTCGGGCGCCAGGGCGCCGGTCAGCACGAACGTGATGTCGTTGCGTCGCATCACGTAGCTCGTCCGGTCGCGGACGCCGGTCTCGAGTCCCGAGTAGGCGATCGGGGTGAAGCCCCACTGCGCCCGGAAATAGTGGGCGGACTGGCGGGCGTTGCCGACCCAGAACTCGACGTGGTCGATGCCCTTCAGGGGCAGGAAGTCCTGGGCCTCGTCGTAGGCGTTCTTGTTGACGATGGCGCCGGCCTGGTTGGCCACGCCGCGAGCGATCGTGTCGGTCATGCGGCCGTCTCCTGCGGTCCGAACGTCGGAACCGGACCGCCCGAAGGCGCCGGCACCGGCGACGGAACGGCGACCCGGCACCGGGCCGGGATGGTCTGGCCACCCATGCTACGCCGACCGTGCCAGACTGACGGCATGGACGATTTCGCCAACCGGCTCCGCGACGCCGGCAGCGCGCTGCTCGGTCTCCGGGCGCCGCTTGTCGCGGGCGAGCCTTGGCCGCTGAGCGCCGCGTACGGCACGGAACCCGAGGCCGACTGGGGGCCGTGCGAGGTCCTTGCCCACGTCAACGAGATGCTCGGCTACTGGCCGGACCAGCTGCGTGGGGTCCTTGCCGGTGACCCGGCGACCGCGGTCCCGTTCGGACGGACCGCTGAGGACGCCGAGCGGATCGGCCGGATCAAGGTCGACCGGCAGCGGTCGGTCGGCGAGCTGCTTGACGCGATCGAGGTCAGCCTGCCGAGGGCCGTCACCTTCGTCGAGGGCCTGACGCCGTCCGACCTGGACCGCCGCGGCGCCCACCCGACGCGCGGCGAGCTGACCGTCGCGCAGGGGATCGAGCCGTTCCTCGCGGGTCACCTCGAGGGCCACGTCGTTCAGCTCCGCGAGATCCTCGCCCGATCTGCGACCAGCTGACAGGCTTCCCCAGGACCACCGCCGGGGCGGTCCTGGTACTGATGGGCTATTCCAGCGCCCCCCAAGGGACCGTACCTTCCAATTCCGCGCAATGCCCAAGAGGGCGCGGATGTGGAAAGAGGGCCGTCCGTTGTTGCAGCAGTTCAAGTCGCAGGGGTTCAGGATCGTCATGATCCTGTCCGTGCTCGCCAGCTCGGCGCTCGTGCTCCAAGCCGGTCAGCGCTGGCACTGAACCCATACCGTCCTGTCGACGAAGCACTCATCCCGGCGGGCCTCCGACCGCCTCCGCGCTCAAGCGCTCCGAAGAGCCGCCCGGCTATCGGGCGGCTTTTCGATTCGTGGCGAGAATCTCGGCTGTCGCGGCGGAACGATGCTGGCGGCGTTGCCGCCTGCTGTCGGGGCATGATCAGCCCTTCGGTCGGTCGCGGCCCTCGCGCAGGACGTTCCGGAGCAGGAACGCGACGTTCGCCGGGCGTTCGGCCAGGCGACGCATGAAGTACGGATACCACTGCGTCCCGAACGGGACATAGACCCGGACGCCGAAGCCGGCCTTCACCAGTCGCTCCTGGAGATCGCGCCGGACGCCGTACAGCATCTGGAACTCGAACCGATCCTGCGCGATTCCCTCGGCGCGGACGAGCGCGACGGCTCGGCCGATCAGCCGCTCGTCGTGGGTCGCGATCCCCGGAAACGTCCCGTCGCGGAGCAGGCGCGTCATCAGCGACTCGTAGGCGGCGTCCACGTCCACCTTGTCGGGGTACGCGACCGTCGATGGCTCGACATAGGCCCCCTTGCACAATCGGATCCGGGCGCGCTCGTCGACGAGCGTCTCGATGTCTTCGGCGCTGCGCCGCAGGGCCGCCTGGATCACGACGCCCGAGTCGCCCCGGCCGGCGTTGAGCGGCCGCAGGTCGCGCCAGAGCGCGAGCGTCGCGTCCGTGGTCGCGTGGTCCTCCATGTCGATCCGGACGAACGCCTCGATCGCGGCGGCCCGGCCGAAGATCGATTCGACATTGGCGCGGCAGACCGCGAGATCGAGGCCGAGCCCCATCTGGCTCAGCTTGACGCTGACATTGCGGTCGAGGCCGTGGGCGGCGAGCGCGTCGAGGGTCGCGAGATAGGTGTCCGCGGCCGCCCGCGAATCGGCGACCGAGGCGACGGCTTCGCCGAGCACGTCGACCGTCGTCCGGAAGCCGCTCGCCCGGAGCTTCTCGAGGGCCGGGATCACCTCGTCGAGCGTCTCGCCGGCGACGAACCGGGCGACCATCGAGCGGGTCACCGGGAGCCGGGTCGCGAGACGACCGAGGGACCGCCGGCGCGAGAGCCATAGCAGCGACGTTCGCATCGCCCGCTCGGGGACGGCGCGGAGGGCGGTGGTGGCCGGCACGGACCGATGGTAGCCGTTGGGCCGGTCGGCTAGCATCGCCGAGTGACGATCCCCGATCTCGGCTCCGATCTGCTCTCGGTCGCGATCCGGACCGCGATCGTCTACGTCTGCCTCGTCCTCGGCTTCCGGTTCCTCGGCAAGCGCGAAGCTGGTCAGCTCTCGACGCTCGACCTCGTCGTGCTCCTGGTGATCTCGAACGCCGTGCAGAACGCGATGGTCGGCCAGAACACCTCGCTGATCGCCGGTCTGCTCGCGGCCGCGGTGATCCTCGTCCTCGATCTCGCACTGCACGCCGTGGCCGATCGCTGGGCTCCGCTTCGCAACGCCCTCGACGGCGAGCCGACCATCCTCGTCGACCACGGCAGGATCCTGTTCGCAAACCTCCGGCGCGAAGGCATCAGCGACCGCGAGCTGGCCGTCGCGCTTCGCCAGAACCAGCTGCTGAGCGCCGATGAGGCGCTCTACGTGTTCCTCGAGACGAACGGCCAGATCAGCGTGATCCCGCGTCGGGACGAGGAGGCGCCCGGCGACGACGCCGGCCCGCCGGATCTCGACGGCGCCGGAGAGGACCCGGCGGGCGGGTCGCCTTCGGCACCGCCGGCGTCGGCCCCGATCGTCCGGAGATTCTTCCACCGCCGTCATCGACGGCCGGGCCGACTGTCCGGAGGCGGCTAGCGGGTCAGCGGCGCCCGCTTGCCCTCGACGTCCCGTCGCCCTCATCGGGGGTCGCCTCGAGATCGTCCATGAGGTGGCGCCGGAGGAACGCCCGGATCCGGCTGAACGCATCGCGCCGATTCTCCCGGCGCTCCCAGCCGTGGCCCTCGTCGTCGTACCAGTGGACCTCGTGGTACTTGCCCTCGATCGCGAGCGCCTCGACCATCTTCTCGGTCATCAGGGGGACGACCCGCCGGTCCTTCCGGCCGTGCAGGATCAGCAGCGGCGCCTCGATCCGTTCCGCCTGGTAGAGCGGCGAGCCGCGCCGGTAGACCTCGGCCCTGGCCGGGTCGTCGGGCGAGCCCATCATCCGCGCGAGGTCGAGCCGTCCGGGCCGGTCGCCGTGGCGGAAGCTCTCCGCGATCTCCGAATCGCCGTACAGATCGACGCCGGCCTGCCACAGGCCGGGCTCCTCGACGAGGGCACACAGCACGAGATAGCCCCCGTACGACCCGCCGTAGATGCCGAGCCGGCCGTTCGACCACGACTGGTCGGCCGCCCAACGGCCGGCATCGACCATGTCGAAGGCGTCGGCGTGGCCCCACTCGTCGTGGTTGGCGTTGCGGAAGTCACGGCCGTAGCCGGTCGACCCGCGGAAGTCGACGTCGAGGAAGGCGAACCCTTCCCGGGCGAGGAGCTGCTTGAACGGGACCCACGCCCGGTAGGCCTGCCAGGTCGGGCCGCCGTGCGGATAGACGATCGTCGGAACGCGGGTCGAGCCGCGCTTGCCGGTTGCCGCGGTGGGCCGCCAGAGCGTGCCTTCGATCCGCCGGCCGTCGCGGGCCTTGAACGCGATCCGCTCGCCGACGATCGTCCGGTCCGGCCGGAACGCCGCTTCGAGGACGGTCGGCATCGAGCTCGTGACCTGGCGCGGACGGGCGCCCTCGGGAGCGACCCCGGGCACGGGCAGCAGCCACAGGTCCTGCGGTCGCGTCTCGCTCTCGCCGATCGCCGCAAGCCACGCCCCGTCGGGCAGGAAGCCGACCGAGCGCCAGATGCCCGGCCACGGGTTGACGACCTGGCCGGCGCCGGCGGCCACGGTCGTTGGCGGGTTCTTCGGCGGCCGGCCGCGACCGCGCTTGACCGGCGTGGCTCCGCCGATCGGAGCGACCACGAGGTCCATCAGCGCGTCGTGGATCTCGCCGTGGACGAACCGGCTACCGTCGGGCGTCGGAAGCGCGGCGTAGCCGTATCCGCCACTCGGCTCGCCGTGCTCGCGCCGGCCCGTTGTGAGGACCGTCTTCTCGCGTCCATCGGCCGCCAGGCGGACCACCTGGAACCAGCCGTCCGCGTCCGACAGGTACAGAAACCCGCCGCCGGGCATCGCCCGGGGACCGGCCGCCCATTCCTTGCCGCCGCCGGCGATCCGTCGCTCCGAACCGCTCGCGACATCGACAAGGTGGATCTCGCTGAGCGCGAAATCGGGCGCCCGGAAGGTCACGGTCGCGATCGTCGCGCCGTCGGCGGACCACTCGAAGTCCTCGACGTCGAAGCCGACCGTGGTCAAGGTCCGCGGCTCGGGCGGGCGCGGTTCGCGAGCCGGCCGACCGCGTCGCGGGACGGGCGCATCGACGAGGTTGACCTGCGACCAGCCGCGGCGGCGCGAGCGGAACGCGATCCGCTGCCCGTCGGGCGACCAGCGTGGCATCGACACGCCGGCCGGATGACCCGCGACGAGGACGTCGCGGCTGCCTTCAGCATCGACGATCCGGACTTCGTCGCCTCGGGTGTAGGCCAGGCGGCGGCCGTCCGACGACCACTGCGGGTCCGCGACGTCCTTCTCCGACGCGGTGATCTGGACCGGGCTGCCGCCGCGGAGCGGCACGACCACCAGCTGCCGCGCCCCGCCGATCTCCTGGCTGCAGACCGCGACCCGGTCGCGGGGATGGAGCCGGAATTCGCGCGGGCTGTCGACCGCGACGAACCGCTCGATCGTCAACCCGCCGGTCGCCGCCGCGACCGTCGCCCCGGACCCGCGTGTCGCCGTCCCGTCTGCCTGCTTCATCGATCCTCCTGGTGGCGCGCCGACGGGCACACCATCGATGTCATCTGCTCTGGATACCGGGCGACGTCGCCGGGACGGACCAGCCGAGCCGGGCAGCCCACGGTCCGATCATCGCGTGATGGGCCCGGACGTGCCCGTGGAGATCCTCGTACGCCCAGCTGAACCCTTCGGGGTCGAGCCATTCGTCGTCGGTCATGGCCTCGATCGCCGTCACGAGGCGATCTGCGGCGCCGGCATACGCCGTGCGCAGAACGGCCGGTGGCGACCCGCGCGCCGCCCGGACCTGGCGATCGTTGAAGGCGTCGAGGCCCTCGGCCGGGAGGGCCGCCCAGGCGGACCCTGACCGGTGGGCCTCGAGCGAGCGCGCCGCCTCGACGAACCAGCCGGCCAGGTGGGCGACGTGATCGGCGAACGTCCAGTCCCGGTCGGTCGGGGCGGTCCACGACTCGTCCGGCGTCGCGCTCATCAGCCGATCGAAGTCGGCCATGACGGAGCCGGCGGTCGCCCAGAACCGGGCGATCCCAGCCGCGAGCGTAGACCGGACCGGTTGCGGGTCGGGCCCGAACGGGTCGTTGCCCGTCTGACGCTCGCGGAGAGTGTCGGCCCACGGCTCGAGCACGGTCAGGTGGTCGATCGCGTGGCCGTGGAGGACCTGGTGTACCCAGCCCCACGCGGCGTCGCTCCGGATCGTCTCGAGCGGCATGGTCCGGGCGGTCGCGACCACCCGTCCGTGGGCCACCGACGCCCGAGCCCGGAGATCGACCGGCGCGATGTCCGCGAAGAGTGATCGGCGTCGCTCGTTGAGGGCGTTGAAGTCGCCGCCCTCGTAGACGTCGTCGTCGGTCGGCCAGGCCGCCCCGCGAGCGACATCGGCGATGTACCCGGCGGCCAGCTCCCACCAGTCGACGACGTGCCCGACGTGATCGAGCAGCGACCAATCCGATCCGCCGGCGTCCGACGGAGCGGCGCCCGGCAGACGCCACGCCGCGTCGTCGAGGCCGGCCCAGACGGCGAGCAGTCGATCGTGGACTGCGGCTTCGTCCGCCCAGTAGTCGCGGTTCGGCGAGCGAAAGTCGATCGCACGAAGGTCGCTCAGGGCATCTCGCCGGAGGTCGACGAGGCGCTCGGTGGCGGGAGCCGTCACGACCGCCTGGACGGCTCGTCGGGTGGCCGTCCGACGCTCGCCTCGAGCTGATCGCCGAGCTCGATCGTCCGCCGGAAGGCAGCCCAGACCGCTTCCGACAGGACCGTCCGGAGCCGGCCGGACTCGAGCTCATGGAGAGCCGCCGCCGACGTCCCGCCGGGTGATGTGACCATGTTCCGCAGCTCGGCCGGGTGCATCTGCGACTGCTTCGCGAAGAGGGTGCTGCCCTCGAGCGTCTCGACGACGAGGTCGTGAGCCAGGTGGCGCGGAAAGCCGAGATGGACCGCCGCGTCGATCAGCGCCTCCATGACGAGGAAAACGTACGTCGGGCCGGTCCCGGAGACCGCGGTCGCCATGGCGACCATCTTCTCGTCGTCGACCTCGATCTGGATCCCGAGTGCATCGAGGAGGGCCGCTGCCTGCTCGCGCTGCGCGGCGGTCGTCTGGGGGGTCGCGTACCAGACGGTCACGCCCTTTCCGAGGCGCGCGGGCGTGTTCGGCATCGCCCGGATGACCTGGTCGTGGCCGAGCGTCCCGATCAGCGCCTTCGTCGTCGCCCCTGCGAGAATCGACAGGACGACCTGGCCCTGGCGCAGCTGCGGACCGATCTCTCGACCGACCTTCGCGAGCATCTGGGGCTTGATCCCGAGCAGGACGACGTCGGCACCGTCGATCGCCTCGAGGTTGTTGCCGACGACCCGGATCCCGTACTCGGTCCGGAGCTGGTCGCGCCGCTCCGGGCGCGGGTGGCTGGCCACGATCTGGTCGGGCGCGACGAGTTCTCCCCGGAGGAGGCCGGCGATCATCGCCTCTGCCATCACCCCCGAGCCGATCGTCGCGATCGTCCTGCCGCTGAGTGCGCTCATCGGGCCGGAGTATCGCATGCGATTCCCGCGGCCACGGGGAGATCGCAGCGCCCAGCGGAACGGCCAGGTTCGGCAGCTCGAGCGGCGCTGGGCCCGTGCCTGCGCACGCCGATCCCAACGGCATCGTGATCCGTGGGCCTGGACGAGTGACAAGCCCCGCATCGCGGACGCTTGCGGCCCGGATCGAGCAGGTCGACACGCGCCGCATGAAGCACGACCATCGGTTGCGCGACTCCACGCGCGCTTGAGCGGCCACCAGCCACTGGAATAGCGATCCGGTTGGTACGCACCGCCCGAGTCCGCGCGGTCGCGCGCAACAGGCTCAGCCGCGAAGACCGGTCACGAGGACGAAGAACCGGCCCGTCGTCGTCACCTCGACGTCGACGTAACCGGCGGCCCTCATCGCGGCAGCGATCTCGTTGGCCGTGCGATGGGCCTTGACGATCGTGAACTCGCGACCGTCGGCCAGCCGACGAACCGACCGATCCCCGACGGGCCGGTCGTGGTCGATCGCGCCGGATCGCGGGTCAAGCAGGGAGTCGATGAGGGCGAGACGTCCGCTCGGCCGGAGCCAGCGCCCGGTGAGTTCGAGGAAGGAACCGGTCCGGCCGCGCTCGACGTGGCTCAACCAGAACCCGGCGAACAGGGCGTCGGCGGGAGGATCCTCGGGCTCCGCCCACGCGTCGCGCAGGTGGAGGTGGGCGCGCAGGCGGTGGGCGACGAGGCGCTCGCGTGCGCGGGCGAGGGGCGCCTCCGCCGCGTCGTACATCCAGAGCTCGCCCTTCGAGGCAAGAAGCGGCGACCACCAGCCGGTCCCCGCGGCCAGCTCGACGATCCGGCCGGCGATGGGCAGGCCGTCAAGCCAGCGACCGGCCATGTCGAGTTCGGCGTTCCAGGCGGCATCGTGGATCGGACCGTGCTCGTACCGGCCGCGGCGGAGATACCAGTCGTCGTACTCCCCGGCGCGGGCCTGGTAGTAGGCGATCATGTCCGGGTCCGATGGCGTCGCACTCGAGCGATGCGTGCTCGAGCTGACCGGATCGGCGGCCTCCGGAGCCCTCGCCGCCGGACCGCTCGCCGGCGGAGCGCTCGTCGCCGGCGGAGCGCTCGTCGCCTGCGCGCTCGCCGCAGCCCGGGCCTCGAGCGCGGCCCGCAGCCGGAAGCGCAGGAACTCGTTGTCGCCGGCCTTGCCCAGGCAATCGGGACACAGCTTCGCCCAACCCTCGAGGTCGTCGGGCGTCCGGATCGTCCACGATCGGCCGCACCACAGGCAGGCAAAGGTGGGCTGCGGAGCGCCGGTCATCGACGACGCCACGATCAGACGATCGGCGTCCAGCCGGTCGGCGGCGAGATGTCGCGGAACGCCTCCGGATCGAAGATCTCGGCCAGCATCTCGATCCCGTCGACGACCCGCGGGCCGGGTCGCGAGAAGTACGACGAGCCGTCGAGCGCGATCAGGTGGCCACGCTGGATCGCCGCGAGCTCGTCCATCCAGTCCGGCCGCGTCGTCCTGCTCCACTCGTCGACGGTCTCGCGCAGATGGAAGCCGCACGGCATCAACAGCAGCAGGTCGGGGTCGACCTCGGCGACCGCGTCCCATGTCGTCGGTCGGGCCGGGCTGCCGTCCTGGCCGAGGAGGTCCCAGCCGCCGGCGCGCCGGATCTGGTCGGGCACCCAGTGACCGACCGCGAATGGTGGATCGAGCCACTCGAGCCCCACGACCCGCGGACCGACGAACCCGCCCTCGCGACGCTGCTGGGCCTTCGACTCGATCGCGCCGAGCCGCGCCCGAAGGCTCTCGACGAGCTCGACCGCGGCGTCCTCCGCCTCTGCCATCGCGCCGACGGTCGCGATCGTGTTGAGGATGCCTTCGACCGAGGTCGGCTCGAGCGAGATGACCGTCGTGTCCATCTCGAGCGCACGCACGGCCTCGTTGACCTCGCGATAGCCCACCGCGCAGACCGCGCACAGCTCCTGGGTCAGGATCAGGTCGGCGTCGGCCGCCTCGAGCGCCGCCTCGTCGAGGTGATAGATCGCCGAGCCGCCGTGGACGGCGTCGCCGACCCGGCGGTTGATCTCGCGGCTCGTTGCCCCGACGAGATCGAGGGCATTGCTCGTCATCACCGGCAGGCCGACGACCTCGGGCGGCCAGTCGCACTCGTGGGTGACCCCGACGAGCTCGTCACGCAGCCCGAGGGCGCACACGATCTCGGTCGCCGACGGGAGCAGAGAGACGATCCGCATCAGGCTCCGAGTGTAGGGCGGACCGCGACCCGGGGCCGTCGGCGCAGGCGCCCCGCCGCAGGCGCCCCGCCGCAGGCGGCTTCGCAGGCTCCTCGCCGCAGGCGCCCCGCCCCGCC
>JANMCU010000161.1:0-2399 GCA_031361415.1 Chloroflexota bacterium
GCGATGACGACATCGCTGCCCCGCCCGAGGAGGGTCAGCGGAATGCCGCGCGATCGCGCGAACCGGACGATCGCGCGGAGCTCGTGGACGTTGTGAACCGTCGCGAACAGGTCGGCCGGCCCGCCGACGCGCATCGTCGTGAACCGGGCGAGCGGCTCGTCGCGCGATGTCTTGACCCCGATCCGGCGCTGGATCGCGGTCCCGATCGCGAGCGGGTCGAAGGACGCAGTCGGGGCGTCGGGCGCCGACGGGGCGCCAACGGCAGTCTCGCCGACCGACGCCGGCTCGTCCGGGGCCGCGCCCGCTTCGGGTGCTCCGCTCACGCCTGTCGCCCCCGGGCGATCGCGTCGATCGCCGCGGTCGACGGGAGCGGCTTGCGGGTCGCCAGCGCCTTGACGAGGGTCGCGATCGCGTCGGCGGCGCCCGGCCGGCCGAATCCGCGAGCGGCGCTCGCCATCGCGGCTCGCGCCGGCTCGTCGAAGAGGATGTCGGTGGCCGCGACGAGCGCGTCGGCATCGAAATCCTCGTCGGCGACGATCCGGGCGGCCCCGGCTGCCGCGAGGATCTCCGCGTTGGCGCCCTGGTGGCCGGCCGCATGCGGATACGGAACGATGACCGACGGGATCCCGAGGGCCGTGACCTCGGCGACGGTCGACGAGCCCGCCCGCCCGACGACGAGATCGGTCGCGACGAGGGCCGCAAGCATGTCGTCGCGGAGAAATGGAAACGGCCGGTAACGGCTCCGGAGCTCGGCCGGCAGCTCCTGGCGGGTGGCGAGGGCCGCCGCGTAGCCGCTCTCGCCGCTGACGTGCAGGACGTGGACCCGCTCGACGAGCCGGGGCAGAGCGGCGGCGACCGCGGCGTTGAACCGGCGGACTGCCTGCGAGCCGCCGAAGATGAGGATCGTCGGCGCGTCTGGCGGCAGGTCCAGCCGAGCGCGGGCTTCGGCGCGGGTGATGGCGTGGACATCCCGGATCGGCGTCCCGGTCACGAACGTCGGCACCCCGGCCCGGGCGAGGGCGAGGCCTGCCGCGTCATACGACACCGCGATCGCCCTGGCCAGCCGGGCGATGGCCCGGACGGACCGGCCCGCGATCGCGTTGCCTTCCCACAGGACCACCGGGATCCGCAACGGAGCAGCGGCCAGGACGACCGCCACCGACACGTACCCACCGGTCGTCAGGATCGCGGCCGGCCGCTCGGTCATGAGGATCGCCGCAGCCTGCGGGATGGACACCCCGAGCCGGACGGGGTCGAGCACCGTGTGGACCGACCGGTCGACCGTCCGGAGCGAGCGCAGCGCCAGGCGTCGGACGCGGATCCCGGCGTCGCGAACGAGACCCGCCTCGAGGCCGCGATGGCCGCCGAGCCAGACGATCTCAGGCGCGTTCGGGCGATCGGGTCGTTCGCGGAGCGAGCGGGCCACGGCGAGTGCCGGGTAGATATGCCCGCCCGTCCCGCCCCCGGCGATCAGCAGCCGCATCGTTCCACGTTCCTCGTTCGACGGTCTCGCGCGAGATCGACAGCAGGATGCCGACAGCCGCGAGACTGATGGTCAGCGACGAGCCGCCGGCGCTGATGAACGGCAGCGTGATGCCGGTCACCGGGATGAGCGCGACGACCACGCCGATGTTGATGAAGGCCTGGATGCACAGCCAGGCGGTGATGCCCGCCGCCAGCAACGCCCCGAACGTATCGGGAGCCGCGAGCGAGACGCGGATGCCAGAGTAGGCCAGACCGACGAACAGGACGATCACGACCGTCGCCCCGATCAACCCGAACTCCTCGCCGATGATCGCGAAGATGTAGTCGTTGCTTGCGTTCGGCAGGAACAGCCCCCCGGCCAGCCGGCTCTCGCCGAGGCCGGCCCCGAGGAGCCCGCCGAGGCCCAGCGCGAGGAGTCCCTGGATCGTGTGGTAGCCGGTCCCGAGCTTGTCGGACCACGGGTCGAGCCAGGTCTTGATCCGGTCGAGCTGGTAGCCATGGAGGCCGACCGCGAGGACGGCCGCAAAGGCCGCCAGGCCGATCGCCAGGAGATGGACGATCCGCCCACCGGCGAGGAAGAACATCGTCACCGCGGTCAGGCCGATGACCATCGTCGTGCCAAGGTCGGGCTCCCTGAACACGAGGGCGACGATCGGCCCCACGATGACGAGGAACGGGATCGTCCCACCCCAGAAGCTCCTGAGCCGGCTGCCCCGCTTCGCGAACCAATGGGCGAGATAGATGACCATCGCGAGCTTGGCGAACTCGGCCGGATGGAGGGCGGGCAGGGGTCCGATCTTGAGCCAGCGCGCCGACCCGCCGATCACGACGTTCAACCGCGGGACAAAGACGAGGACGAGGAGCACGAGCGCGAACGCGAACACCGGGACCGACACGAAGCGCAGGTAGCGGTA
>JANMCU010000238.1:0-4897 GCA_031361415.1 Chloroflexota bacterium
GATCTCCTCGACGAGCTCGTCGAACGTGATGCCGGGCCGCTCGGCGGCGGCGGCGAACGGGTAGAGGTTGACGACCACGAGCTCGAACGGCGCGATCCATGCGGCGACGAGCTGGCGACGGTGGTCGGCAAGCCGGCGATCGGCGAGGATCCCGGCGTGGACCCGGGGGTGGAGCGTTTTCACCCGCCCATCGAGCATCTCCGGCGCACCGGTGACCGCGGCGACATCGGTGACCGGCAGCCCAGCATCGCGCAGCGCCCGTGCCGTGCCGCCGGTCGACACGAGCTCGAATCCGGACTCGACCAGGCCGCGCCCGAAGTCGACCAGCCCGGTCTTGTCGGATACCGACAGGAGCGCCCGACGAGGACTCGGGAGCATCGCCTCGGCGCGCTCGACGTCGATCGCGGTCGTCCGCCCGCCGGCAACGGGCGACCGGACGGCGCCGGCCAGAATGAGTGCAACGGCCCTCGGCAGGAGCCGGTGTTCGACCGCGCGGATCCGATCGTGGAGGGTCGCCTCGTCGTCGCCGTCGAGGATCGCGACCGCCTCCTGGGCGACGATCGGTCCGCCGTCGAGGGCCTCGTCAATGAGATGGACGGTCGCGCCGGTCACCTTCGCGCCGTGGGCAAGCGCGTCGCGCACTGCATGTGCACCCGGGAACGAGGGCAGGAGGCTCGGATGCGTGTTGAGGATCGCGCCCGGATACGCAGCCAGGACGCGTGGTCCGACGATCCGCATGTACCCGGCCAGGACCACGACATCGGGCCGCGCGCCGGCCAGGGCGTCGGCCATCACCTCGTCGGCGCCGTCGGGCACCACGGCCGTGTCGATCCCCTGCTCCGCGGCCCAGTCGAGCGCCGGGCAGGCGCGGTCGGCCATGACGAGGACGACGACGCCGCCGAGCTCGTCCCGCGTCGCCGCGGCGTGGAGCGCTCGCAGGTTCGAACCCGCGCCCGAGACGGCGACCGCGATCCGCCCGGTCATCGAGTGATCGTCCCCTCGACATAGCGCGGCCCGCCATCGTCGGGCACGACCTCGCCGACGAGGGCGGCGGCGATCCCCTCGTCCGCCAGCGTGGCGATCGTCGCCGCGACGGCCACCGGCGGGACGACGGCGACCATCCCGAGGCCGCCATTGAAGGTCGCGCGCAGCTCCTCGTCGTCGAGCCCGCCGAGGGCACCGATCAGGCGCGCGATCGACGGCATCCGCCACGTCGTCGGGTCGAGCCGCGCCGCGAGATGGGGCGGCAGTGCCCGCGGCACGTTTCCCGGCAGGCCGCCACCGGTGATGTGGGCGAGCCCGTGAAGGTCGTGGCCGGCCGCGCGGAGCGTGGATCGCAGGCGGAGGAGCGCCCCGGCGTAGATCGTCGTCGGGGTCAGCAGCACCTCGCCAAAGGTCGCGAGGGCGTGGCCCGGCTCGGCAGCGATTGCCGCGTTCGCCGCCGCACCCCCGAGGGTCAGCATCAACTGCTCCTGGTACGGCCGGCCCAGGTCGAGGTCCCACTTCGCCAGCTGGGCCCGGACGAGCGAGTAGCCGTTGGCATGGAGCCCGCTCGCCGCGAGCCCGACGATCGCGTCGCCGGCCCGGACCGCCCTGCCGTCGAGCCACTCGTCGCGCTCGACGACGCCGACGCAGAACCCGGCCAGGTCGAACTCGCCGGGTTGGATCAGGCCCGGGTGCTCCGCGGTCTCGCCGCCGACGAGGGCGCAGCCGGCATCGACACAACCGGCCGCCACGCCGCCGACGAGATCCGCGACCTGCTCCGGCTCGAGTCGGCCGACCGCGACGTAGTCGAGGAAGAACAGCGGGGCCGCGCCGCTGCAGACCACGTCGTCTGCGCACATCGCGACGAGGTCGCGCCCGATCGTGTCGTAGCGTCCGAGGGCGGCGGCGATCGCGGTCTTCGTGCCGACCCCGTCGGTCGAGGAGACGAGGACCGGCTCGCGATAGCCCGCCGGGATCGTGATCGCCGCACCGAAGCCGCCGAACCCGCCGAGGACCTCCGGCCGATGGGTCCGCTCCACCGCGGCTCGCATGAGCTCGACCGCACGGTCGCCGGCCGCCACGTCGACGCCGGCCGCGGCGTAAGCGGCCCGTGTATCACTCATGGAACGTTCGTCGTCGCCGGTTCGCTCGGATGAGGCGCGGCGGCGGGGGCTGGTTCGCGCCGTGGCGGCGCCGCGGCAGGGCTGGTTCGGGCGAGGGCGCCGTGGCGGTCGAGTGCTGGTTCGAGCCCTGGCCCTGCGGCCGCGGGCAAACCGAGTGCCAGAAACCAACGTGCCAGATACCAACCCCGGTGGTAAACGGCGGCCTCGCGACACCTTGACGGCGCGTGGGACCGCACGAGTTTGCCGTCGGCGGCTAACTGGGACCTGCGAACGCGCCGATCCGGCCATCGGATCGCGCGGGCCACCACCCGGGTTGGTAAATGGAAACGCGGCGGCTCCGCGCGCCCAGCCACCGAGCACTGAGCCACCGAGCACTCAGCCACGAACCGGCAAGGCTTCTTCGAGGACGAACTTGCGCGACGCGGCGTCGTACGGGACCGGCTCCGGGTAGTTGCCGTCGAAGCAGGCGAAGCAGAACCGATCGTACGGCAGGTCGAGCGCAGCAAGCACGCCCCGGATCGAGAGGTAGCCGAGCGAATCGGCGCCGATGAACGAGCGGATCTCCTCGACCGAGTGGGTCGCCGCGATCAGCTCGGTCTCGACCTGGGTGTCGATCCCGTAGAAGCACGGGTGGTAGATCGGCGGCGCGCTGATCCGGACGTGGACCTCCACCGCGCCGGCCCGGCGCAGGAGCGCGACGATCTGTTTGGTCGTCGTGCCGCGCACGATCGAGTCGTCGACGACCGTCAGGCGCTTGCCGCGAACGACCTCGCGAAGCGGGTTGAGCTTCATGGTCACGCCGCGGTGGCGCATCGTCTGGGACGGCTGGATGAACGTCCGGCCGGTATAGCGGTTGCGGATCAGGCCCTCCCGGAACGGGATGCCGGAGATCTCGGCGTAACCCGCCGCGGCAGGGGCGCCGGTGTCCGGAACCGGCATCACGAGGTCGGTCTCGACCGGGTGCTCGCCGGCCAGCTCCTCGCCCATCCGCCGCCGGACCTCATACAGGTTGCGGCCCTCCATGTACGAGTCCGGCCGGGCGAAGTAGATCAGCTCGAACACGCACAGGGCCGGCTTGGCGGCGGCATAGCGGACGGAAACGGGTGCGCGGCCTGCCTCGAGCCCGACGAACTCGCCGGGCTCGACGTCGCGGACGAACTCGGCACCGACGATGTCGAGGCCGGTGGTCTCGCTCGAGAGGACCCAGCCGGACGTGGCGTCGTCGCCCGGATCGTCGCCCCACAGGCCAGGCCCGGCCGCGGCGGCGGCGGAGTCAGGAGCAGGAAGCCGGCCGAGCACGAGCGGCCGGAACCCGAACGGGTCGCGCACGCCGATCACCCGCCGCTCGTCGAGGATGACGAGGCTGAACGCGCCATGGACGCGGGGCAGGACCCGGACGAGGGCGTCGACCGTGTCCGCGGCGGGCTCGTCGGCGAGGAGGGCGGTGAGCAGCTCGGTGTCGGTCGAGGCGGGCAGCCGACCACGGCCGCCGGCGAGCTGGCCGAGCAGCTCACGGGTGTTCACGAGGTTGCCGTTGTGGCCGATCGCGAGGGCCCGCCGCGGGCCGAGGCGGAACGTCGGCTGGGCGTTCTCCCAGACCGTCGAGCCCGTCGTCGAATAGCGGCAATGCGCGATGGCGAGATTGCCCCTGAGTGACGGCAGGCGCCGTTCGTCGAGGACCGAGGCGATCATCCCGAGGTCCTTGTAGAGCATGAGCTGTTCGCCGTCGCTGACCGCCACCCCGGCCGATTCCTGGCCGCGGTGCTGAAGCGCGAACAGCCCGAGCGATGCCAGGGCCGCCGCAGCCTGGTCGCCGCCCGGCGGCAGGACGACCCCGAAGACGCCGCACATCAGCGTTGCTCCCAGCCGAGGGCGCGTGACAGGCCGCCCTCCCAGGCGTGGCGGAGCTCATCGAGGCCGACGATCAGCTCGTCGGCGACGCGACTGCCGCGGTCCTCGGCCGAGCCGGTCGCCCCGGATCCGTGGAGCTCGATCACGAGCTGCGCCGGCATGCCGTCATCGCTTCGCGCCGTCACCTCGCCCAGGTCCTCGATCGGCAGGCCGTGCTGGCGGGCGAGCAGGACCAGTGCCGGTGCGTGGCGCGGGGCCGCCGAGACGACGATCCGGGATGGGCTTTCGCCGAACAGGTCGACGGCGGGCGAGCTCGCCACGCCGACCCGGAGCCGGGCGCCGAGGCCCCGCTCCCGATCGGCCCACAGTGCGCACTCGGCGAGGGCGACCGCGAGGCCGCCGCCCGACACGTCCTGGGCCGATTCGAGGAGCCCGCGGGCCGCCGCCTCGCGAATGAACGCCTGGAGCCGGCGCTCGCACACCAGATCGAGGGCGGGCGGCCCGTCCTCGGCGGCGAGGCCAGCGAGCTCGGCATAGGCGCTGCCGGCCAGCCCGGGCGTCGCCTCGCCGACGAGCAGGATCCGGTCGCCCGGCGATCGCCATGCGGGATCGACCCTCCTCGACACGTCGTCAAGCAACCCGACCACGCCGATCTCGGGCGTCGGCGCGATCGCGCCGGTCGGCGATTCGTTGTAGAGCGAGACGTTGCCGCCGGTGACGGGCAGGCCGAGGGCCCGGCATGCGTCGGCGAGGCCACGGACGCCCTCGGTCAGCTGCCAGAACGCCTCGGGCCGGGTCGGGTCGCCGTAGTTCAGGCAGTTCGTGACGCCGAGCGGCCGGGCGCCGGTGATCGCGACGTTGCGGGTCGCCTCGGCGACGCTCAGGGCGGCGCCCAGCCACGGGTCCAGGGCGCCGACCGACTGATTCGCGTCGGTCGA
>JANMCU010000163.1:0-6133 GCA_031361415.1 Chloroflexota bacterium
CCGACCGAGGACCTCGTCCGACGGATGGCCAATCGGCGGATCTGCTCCGACAACGGCCACGTCTACAACCTCGCCTCGAATCCTCCGCTCGTGCCCGGGATCTGCGATGTGGACGGGTCCGAGATCGTCCAGCGGGTCGACGACAACGAGGCGACCGTCCGGGCCCGGATGACCGAGCAGATCCCGCCCCTGCTCGAGGTCGTCGATCACTACCGCACGGCAGGCGTCCTCCAGGTCGTCGACGGCCGGCAGCCGATCGGCGAGCTGAGCCAGAACATCATCGCGGCCGGCGAGACGCCGGTGCCCGACCACCACCCCGACTGGCAGCCGGCCGGCTGATGGTCACCCGCAAATCGCGCCGCGAGATCGAGAAGATGCGGACGGCCGGCCGGATCGTCGCCGAGGTCCTTGCGCTCGTCGAGTCCGAGCTCCGACCGGGCGTCTCGACCGCCCATCTCGACCGGCTCGCCGAGCGCCACATCCGGTCTGCCGGCGCGGTGCCGTCGTTCAAGGGCTACGGCCATCGCAGCAATCCCTTTCCTGCCAGCTTGTGCATTTCGCTCGACGACGAGGTCGTCCACGGCATCCCCGGCGAGCGTCTCATCCGCGACGGCCAGATCGTGTCGGTCGACGCCGGGGCCATCTACGACGGCTGGCATGGTGACGGCGCTCGGACCTTCGTGGTCGGCTCGCCGAGCGCCGCGGTCACCGAGCTCGTCGACACGACCCGGCTCGCGATGATGGCGGGCATCGCGGCCGCCATGCCCGGCGCCAATCTCGGCGACATCTCGGCCGCGATCGAGGATGCCGCAACACCCGGCGGCTACGGCATCGTGCGCCAGTTCGTCGGCCACGGGATCGGGACCGAGATGCACCAGGAGCCGCAGCTGCCCAACTATCGGACCGGCGTCCGCGGCATGAAGCTCGTGCCGGGCATCTGCCTCGCGATCGAGCCGATGCTGACCCTCGGCAGCCACGAGGTCGTGGTCAAGCCGGATGGTTGGACCGTCGTGACCCGGGACGGCTCGCTCGCCGCCCACTTCGAGCACACGATCGCCGTAACAGACAATGGCCCCGAGATTCTGACGACCATCTCATGACCCGGCAACCTGAACGCCGAGGTGGCGATCGCTCACCGAAGTCCGAGGCGGAGCTCATCTGTCCGAGCTCCAGCGAGGACTCGCGACCCATCGGCCTGAGGTTGAGCTGGACCAATTCCAATTTGCCCGGGTCGGCCATCTTTGATACGCTACGCGTTCGTGTGTCGGCCCGATCGGGCCGACACTCATCGTGAGAAAGGGAAGCACACAAGCCTGTGGCCAAGCGTGACGCGATCGAAGTGGAAGGAACGGTCATCGAGCCGCTCCCGAACACGATGTTCGCTGTCGAGCTGGAGAATGGCCACCGAGTGCTTGCCCATATCAGCGGGAAGCTCCGGATGAATTTCATCCGGATCCTGCCAGGGGATCGCGTCCGGGTCGAACTGTCGCCCTACGACCTGACCCGCGGTCGGATCACCTACCGCCTCAAATAACCGCGGCCCGGTTCACCGGCCGCCAACGAACACGAGTCGAGGATCCGTTGAAAGTCAGAGCTTCCGTCAAGGCGCGCTGCGACAACTGCAAGGTCATCCGTCGCCACGGCACCGTGATGGTCATCTGCACCAACCCGAAGCACAAGCAGCGGCAGGGGTAACGATGGCACGCATTGCCGGCGTCGACATCCCGCGCGAAAAGCGCGTCGAGATCTCGCTGACCTACATCTTCGGCATCGGCTTGCCGACGGCGCAGAAGATCCTGACCCAGACGAACGTCAACGGGGACACCCGCGTTCGCGACCTCACCGAGGAGCAGGTCAACCGGCTCCGCGAGCTGATCGACCGCCGCTACAAGGTGGAAGGCGATCTGCGCCGCGAGGTCGCGCTCAACATCAAACGGCTGATCGAGATCGGCTCGTACCGCGGGATGCGTCATCGTCGCAACCTGCCGGCACGCGGCCAGCGAACCAAGACGAACGCCCGTCAGCGGCGCGGACCGAAGAAGACGGTCGGCGTGCGGCGGAAGAAGTAGGCCGAGGTACCTGAACGAGCATGGCCGAACGCAAGCGGGTCGTGAAGCAGCGACGCAAGGAACGGAAGAATGTCCCCCAGGGACAGGTCCACATCCAGGCGACGTTCAACAACACGATCATCACCATCACCGACCTGACGGGCGCCGTCATCAGCTGGGGCTCAGCCGGCACCGCCGGCTTCAAGGGCTCGCGCAAGAGCACGCCCTATGCGGCAGCCCTGTCCGCTGAGGGCGCCGCACGCCGGGCGATGGAGCACGGCATGCGCCAGGTCGAGGTCTACGTCAAGGGACCGGGTGCCGGTCGCGAACAGGCGATCCGCTCGCTCCAGGCCGCGGGCCTCGAGGTCAGCGCCATCACCGACGTCACGCCCATCCCCCATAACGGCTGCCGCGCCCCCAAGCGGCGCCGGGTCTGATCGGGGGAGGAGACCATGGCTCGATACACCGAAGCTGTCTGCCGGCTGTGCCGCCGCGAGGGCGCCAAGCTCTACCTGAAGGGCAGCCGCTGCTATAGCAAGAAATGCGCCTTCGAGCGCCGCCCGTCGCCGCCCGGCCAGCATGGCGTCCGCCGCCGCAAGGTCGGTGACTATGGCCTGCAGCTCCGCGAGAAGCAGAAGGTCCGCCGCGTCTACGGCGTCCTCGAGCGCCAGTTCCGGAACTACTTCGACAGCGCCGAGAACCGGCCGGGCGTAACCGGCGAGAGCCTGCTGCGCTCACTCGAGTTGCGCTTCGACAACGTCGTCTATCGGATGGGCTTTGCGTCGTCGCGATCCCAGGCCCGGCAGCTCGTCGGCCACGGCCACTTCGCCATCAACGGCGTCGCGACGAACATCCCGTCCTACCAGCTCAAGCCGGGCGACCGGGTCGAGGTTCGCGAGAACCGCAAGGCCCGCGAGCCGTTCAAGCTGGCCAAGGAGACGCTCCGCTCGCACCAGGCGCCGGAGTGGCTGTCGATCGATGCCGCCAAGCTCTCGGGGTCCGTCGCCGACCTGCCCCGCCGCGACCAGATGCCGCTCGACCTCAACGAGCAGCTCGTGGTCGAGTACTACTCGAGGTAACCCGCCAGCATGATCGAACTCGAGAATCCGCAGATCGAGCCCGTCGAGGAAGCCGGGACGTACGCCAAGTACGAGGCCGGACCCCTCCAGGCCGGCTACGGCGTCACGCTCGGCAACGCCCTCCGGCGCGTGCTCTTGTCCTCGCTGGACGGCGCGGCCGTCACCAGCATCCAGATCCGCGACGTGTACCAGGAGTTCTCGACGATCCCGGGCGTCAAGGAAGACGTCACCCAGATCGTCCTGAACGTCAAGAAGCTCCGGCTCAAGAGCTTCGCGACCCATCCGGTCCAGCTCCGCCTCATCAAGAGCGGCGCCGGCCAGGTCACGGCCGCCGACATCGCCGAGTCGGCCGATGTCGAGATCATCAACCCCGAGCTCGTCCTGATGACCCTCGACACCGACGACGTGACGATCGAGATGGACCTGACCGTCGAGCGCGGCGTCGGCTACCTCGGCGCCGAGCGGAGCGAGCAGCTCCCGATCGGGGTGATCGCGATCGATGCGATCTTCACCCCGGTCCGCAAGGTCAACTACTGGGTCGAGGGCATGCGGGTCGGTCAGATGACCAACTACGACAAGCTCACGATCGAGATCGAGACCGACGGCGCGATCACCCCGGAGGAGGCTCTCAGCCGATCGGCCGAGATCCTCGTCAACCAGTTCCGCCCGTTCGTCACGATCGGCATGGCGGCCGCCGTCGGCGAGCAGGCCGCGACCGGCCTCGCCCAGCTCCCCCCGAACATGCTCGACATGCCGATCGAGGAGCTGGACCTGCCGATGCGGGCCTACAACTCGCTCAAGCGGAACAACATCGTCAAGGTCGGCCAGCTGCTCCAGCTCAAGGACGACGACCTTCTCCGGATGCGCAACTTCGGAAAGAAGTCGCTCGACGAGATGAAGGAACGGCTCCGGATGCGCGGCTTCATCATCCCCGAGACCGAAACGGACGGCCTCGAGGACGCCGCCTTCGAGGAAGACGTCGAAGAAGAGGACGAGAGCTGACATGGCCCACTGCATCGGCGGCCGCAAGCTCAGCCGGAAGCAGGGCCCGCGTCTCGCTCTGTTCAAGAACCTGACCGTCTCGATCCTGCGCTACGAGCGCGTCCAGACGACCGAGGCGAAAGCCAAGGAGATCCAGGGTCGGGTCGAGAAGATGATCACGCTTGCCAAGCGGAACGACCTGACGGCCCGTCGGGCCGTCGTGGCCGCCTTTCCGAACGAACCGCTCGTCGTCACGAAGCTGTTCGACGAGATCGCCCCGAAGTACGCGGATCGCACGTCCGGCTACACCCGGATCGTGAAGATCGGCCTGCGCAGGGGCGACGCCGCGCCGATCGTCCAGATCGAGCTCGTGTGATCACCGCCCGGTTGGCCCATGCCAGCGTTGCCGTCTGCGCTCCCTCGGGTGCTTTGCCCACCGAAGTCCGAGGCGGGGCTCCGCGATGCCATCGGCCTGAGGTCTGCTCGATGGCGCCTTGGCCTGGACGCAACCTGGCGTCGCTCACATAACCAACAAACCAGGGGCTCGAGAGAGCGCCCCCGAGGCGACGGCCGCTCGACGGTATCGCGCCCGGGTTGAATACGACGGAACGGACTACGCCGGCTTCCAGGCCCAACGGCCGGGCATCCGGACGGTCCAGGGAGAACTCGAAGCCGCGCTGGCCCGCCTCGACAACGGGGCACGCCACGTGGTCGACGGGGCCGGCCGCACGGACGCCGGAGTGCATGCGCTGGGACAGGTGATCACCTTCACCTTCACCCGGCACCTGTCGACTCCGAGGCTCGAGGCGGCACTCAACGGCCAGCTCCCGCCGGACATCGCGGTTCGCGACATCCGGCCGGTGGCTCCGGAGTTCCATCCCCGTCGCGCGGCGCGGTACCGGGAATACCGCTACACCGTCTGGAACGGGCCGCGCAGTCCGCTTCACGAGCGTCATGCGCTCGGGATCCGGTCCCCGCTCGACACCGACGCCATGGGGCGAGCCGGGCAGGCCTTCATCGGCCCGCACGACTTCAGCGCCTTCGGGGCGGTGGTCGAGGGTCGCTCGCCGATTCGGAACGTGCACTCGGTCCGGGTCGGGAGGAAGGGTCAGGTCGTGACGATCGACGTCAGGGCCAACGCCTTCCTCCGGGGAATGGTCCGCCGAATGGTGGCCGTCCTCCTCGAGGTCGGCCACGGCAAGATGACCGAGACAGAGGTCCGGGAGGCAATCGCCGCCAGGACGCCGGCTCGCAATGGGGTATCCGCCCCGGCTCGCGGGCTCTGTCTCCGGCGCGTCGTCCTCGGACGGCGGCTGGAGACGGAAACGACAGACGGAGACGACTGAGGAACGATGAGCACGAAGACCTACACGGTCCGCGCAAGCGAGATCGAGCGGCGCTGGTACGTCGTCGACGCGGCGGACGAGACGCTCGGCCGCCTCGCGTCGCGCATCGCGCGCGTGCTCGAGGGCAAGCACAAGCCGACGTATACGCCGAATCTCGATTCGGGTGACCACGTCATCGTCCTCAATGCCGGCCGGATTGCCGTCACGAGCAACAAGCTCGAGTCCAAGCTCTACATCCGCCACAGCGGCCACCCCCAGGGCTACAAGGAGGAGACCCTCGGTCACCTCCTCGAGCGCCGTCCGGAGGAAGTCATCCGCCGGGCCGTGAAGGGGATGCTCCCGCGCAATCGGCTGGGCGTGCAGCAGCTCCGCAAGCTGAAGGTCTACGCCGGCACCGATCACCCGCATCAGGCGCAGCAGCCTGAACCGCTCGCCTGACGAGGACGAACCCGATGAATGCAGCTCCCGCCTTCTTCTCCGGCACCGGTCGTCGCAAGACCGCGATCGCCCGCGTCCGCCTCCTGCCCGGTGAGGGCGAGATCGTCGTGAACGGCCGCTCGCTCGAGGAGCACTTCGGCAACGCCGTGAACGAGCAGGACGTCCGAATGCCATTCCGGGTCACCGGGACCGAGGGCCATTACAACGCGATGATCAAGGTCGAGGGCGGCGGCGTCACCGG
>JANMCU010000272.1:0-15921 GCA_031361415.1 Chloroflexota bacterium
ACCGGTCGGAGGCTCTCGTGCCACATCCTAGTGCTCGTCTCACCGTCTTCAGTCGGCAGCTCCTGGTGAAGCGGGTGATCGTTGACGGCTGGCCGACGGCGACGGTCGCCGACCAGCTCGGGATCAGCCGGGCGACAGCGTACAAATGGGTCCGTCGTTATCGAACCGACGGCCTGGCCGGGCTCGAGGACCGCAGCTCGCGACCCCATCGCTCGCCGCGCCGCTCGTCGGACGAGGTGACCGCGACGATCCTTCGAGCACGGGCCCGGCGACGGTACGGCCCGGCCCGCCTGGCGCCGCTGACGGGCCATCCTCGTTCGACGATCTACGGCGTCCTCCGCCGAGCCGGCCTGAACCGCCTGCGCGACACCGATCGGGTGACGGCGGCTCCGGTCCGCTACGTGGCCTGCCATCCGGGCGCGCTCGTCCACCAGGATCACAAGAAGCTCGGCCGGGTGCCCGACGGCGGCGGCTGGCGGGTCCTCGGCCGGGGCCTCGATGGCCACCATGGCCATTCCAACGCCGGCTACGACCATCTCGAGGTCTTCGTCGACGATGCCAGTCGCTACGCCGTCGTCGTGCCCGTCGCCGACGAGCGCGCCGAGAGCGCCTCGTGGGCCGTCGAGCAGGCGATCAGCCAGTTCGCCGAGGTCGGAATCCACATCGAGCGGATGCTGACCGACAACGGCTCGAGCTATCGGAGCCACGTCTACCGAGACACGCTGGCCGGCTCCGACATCCGCCACAAGCGGACCCGGCCATTCCGGCCGCAGACCAACGGCAAGGCCGAGCGGTTCATCCAGACCCTGCTCAACGAGTGGGCCTACGCCCGGCCGTATCGCTCCAACGGTGATCGATTGCATGCGCTCCGCCGCTTCGTCCACTTCTACAATCGAGGACGTCCGCACACCGCGATCGGAGGGCTCGTGCCCCAGGCGGCTGTCAACAACGTCCTCGGTCACCACATCTAGGCGGTCGCCTCCCGCTCGTACGGCTGCCCATCGGCCGCCGGCGGCGTGCTCCGCCCGATGAGCCCGGCTACGACGACGATCGTGACGATGTACGGCAACGCGTCCCAGAACTGGCCCGGGATCGAGAGCAGGATGTTCCCGAGCTGGCCGGGTGGCGTCGCGAAGGTGATCGACTGGGAGATCGCCTGGGACGACGCGAAGAGCAGGGCCGCCCCGAACGCCCCGAGCGGCGTCCAGCGCCCGATGATCATGGCGGCCAGACCGATGAAGCCGCGACCCGCCGTCATCCCTTCCTGGAACGAGTTCGTGAGCTCCATGCTGAGCGCGGCGCCGGCCACGCCCGCGAGCATCCCGCCGATGACGACGTTCCGGTAGCGGACGCGGATGACGTCGATGCCGACCGTCTCGGCGGCCTTGGGGTGCTCGCCGATCGCCCGCGTCCGGAGCCCCCAGCGCGACCGGAAGAGCAGGACCTGCAGCACGATGACGATCACCAGGACCGACATCGTGATCGGGCCCTGGTTGAGGAACATGTTGAACAGCCAGCCGATGACCGGGATCTCGACGAGGCCCTTCGGCGGGACGAACTGGCTGAAGGCTCCGGCGCTCGTCGGGGAGCTCTTCGAGATCAGCTCGTTGAGATAGCCGGTTACGCCGAACGCGGCGATGTTGACGATCGTGCCGCTGATGATCTGATCGGCCCGGAGGCTGATCGACAGCCAGGCGTGGAGGAGGGCGACGAGCGCGGCCGCACCGACCGCCGCGACGAACGCGATCAGCAGCGCCGGGGTGATCCCGAAGATCGGTGACGGATCGGCGGGGATCAGCGGTGCGACGACGACGCCGACGATCCAGCCGACGAAGGCCGCGACCAGCATCGTGCCCTCGATCCCGATGTTCACCACGCCGGATCGCTCGCACACCACGCCGCACATGGCCGCCAGGGTCAGCGGGGTCGCGACCCGGAGCATGATCGGCGCCACGAGCGGCAGGACCCCAAGAAGATAGCCGAAGAACTCGAACACGAGCCCGGCGACCGGGATGCCGTAGAGGGCGCTGACCAGGCCGTCCATCAGCTCGGTGTCGGCTCCCCGCTGACGTAGGTCTTGGTGAACGTCCCGGGTGCGTCGATCCCGGACTTGGCGCCGCGCACGTGGAAGACGCGCCGGAGGACCGGTGTCGCGATCAGGAAGAGCAGGATCGTCGCCTGCAGGACGTCCACGAGCTGGGCCGGGATGCCGGCGCTGATCTGCATCAGCGAGGCGCCCGAGCGCATCGCGCCGAACAGGAGCGAGGCGAACAGGATCCCGACCGGGTTCGAGCCGCCGAGGAGGGCGACCGCGATCGAGTCGAACCCGACGGTCGTTCCATACGAGCTCGTCACGTGGTGCTGGGTGCCGAGGACGTCGCCCGTTCCGGCGAGCCCCGCCAGCGCCCCGCAGATCGCCATCGTTGCGACGATCAGCACCCGCGGCCGCATCCCGGCATAGCGGGCCGCGTCCGGGTTCGCTCCGGCCGTCCGGACCTCGAAGCCGAACGTCGTCCGGTACAGCAGCCAGCCCATGACCCCGACCGCGCCGAGCGCGATCACGAGACCCAGATGACCGCCCCGACCGATGAGGATCGGGTAGGCGGCATTGCCGACATCGTGCGTGATCGGCGACTGCGCGCCCGGCACGGCCAGCGGCCCGGCGACGATCGCGGCGAACAGGCTGATCGCGACGTAGTTGAGCATGATCGTCGTCACGACCTCGTGGGCGCCCGACAGCGCCTTGAGGACGCCCGGAATGAAGCCCCAGATCGCCCCTGCGAGCATCCCGCCCGCAATCGCGAACGGGATCGCGATGGCCGACGGCTGCGAGCTGACGAGGATCCCGGCGGCCACCGCGCCGATCGCGCCCATCATGAACTGGCCCTGGGCGCCGATGTTGAACAGGCCCGCCTTGAAACCGAATCCGACCGACAGCCCGCCGAGCAGGAGCGGAGCGGTCGCGACGAGCGTGCCCACGATCGGGTTGATCGCCGGCGGAAGCCCGACGGCTCCCTCGAGCAGGGCCATGTATGCGCGTCCGGGCAG
The DNA here is from genome assembly GCA_031361415.1 of Chloroflexota bacterium. Taxonomy (GTDB): domain Bacteria; phylum Chloroflexota; class Limnocylindria; order Limnocylindrales; family CSP1-4; genus CF-46. Next base: position 3,049 of record JANMCU010000272.1, read on the forward strand.
CAGCGGGTCGAAGGGCTGGCCGGGGATCACGAGCTCGGACGCCAGGATGATCACGGCCCCGACGAGGAGGGCGAGGAGGATCGCGATCAGGGGCAGGGCGATGAGCGCCCACAGGCGCCGCGCGAGCGATCGTGCGGGAGGCGCCGCCGGCTTCGCTGCGGTCACGATGCCTGCCCGACCATTGGCGGCACGGCCGTCCGGTCCCGTCCGCCGGTGGACATCAGGAGCCCGACCTCGTTCTTGTCGGCCGTCCGTCCGTCGAGCAGCGCGACCACCCGGCCGCGGAACATCACGGCGATCCGGTCGGACAACTCGAGGACCTCGTCGAGCTCGGCCGACACGAGCAGGATCGCGGCGCCCGCGTCCCGCTGGGCGATCGTCCGGCGGTGGATGAACTCGATGCTGCCGACATCGAGTCCGCGCGTCGGCTGGTCGAGGATCAGCAGGCTCAGGTCCCGGTCGAACTCGCGCCCGACGACGACCTTCTGCTGGTTGCCGCCCGACAGGGTGCTCGTCCGGGAATGGACCGACGGCGTGCGGATGTCGAAGGCCGCCATCGTCTTCTTCGCTGCGGCCTCGATCGCCGCCTGGTTGCGCAGGATCCCGCGTCGGGCGTAGGGCGAGCGGTAATAGCTCGTCAGGACGAGGTTGTCGGCGACGTCGAACGCGAGGACGAGGCCGAACCGGTGCCGGTCGGCCGGGACGAACGCGACGCCCGCCTCGTTCATGTGGCGCGGTCCCTTGCCGGTGACGTCCTTGCCATCGAGGGTCACCCGGCCCGCGCTCGGCTTGCGCAGACCGACCAGGGCCTCGACGAGCTCGTCCTGACCGTTGCCGGCGACCCCGGCGATCCCGAGGATCTCACCGGAGCGGACCTCGAGATCGACGCCCCGGACCACCTCGCTGCCGCGATCGTCGGTGACCTTCAGCCCCTCGATCTTCAGGGCGACGTCGGTCGGGTGGGAATCCCCCCGATCGACGATCAGCTGGACCTCGCGCCCGACCATCAGCTCGGCGAGGTCGTCCTCGTTCGTCTCCGACGGGATCCGCGATCCGACGACGCGACCACGCCGGATGACGGTGATCCGATCGGCGATCTCGAGGACCTCATAGAGCTTGTGGCTGATGAACACGATGCTGTGGCCCTCGGCCGCCAGCCGCCGCAGGACGGCGAAGATCTCCTCGGTCTCCTGAGGCGTGAGGACCGCGGTCGGCTCGTCAAGGACGAGGATCCTGGCCTGGCGGTAGAGCGCCTTGAGGATCTCGACCCGCTGCTGCCAACCGACCGACAGCGATCCGACCTTGACGTCCGGGTCGATCTCGAAATGGAAGCGCTGCCCGAGCTCGCGGATCCGCTTGCGCGCTTCAGCCTGGTCGATGAAGACCGAGTTGGCCATCGTCTCCTCGCCGAGGAGGATGTTGTCCGCGACCGACAGCACCGGGACGAGCATGAAGTGCTGATGGACCATGCTGATGCCCCGGGCGATCGCGTCCGAGGGGCCGCTGATGCGGACGGGCGTGCCGTCGAGCAGGATCTCACCCTCGTCGGGTCGGGCCAGTCCGTAGAGGATGTTCATGAGGGTCGTCTTCCCGGCGCCGTTCTCGCCGAGGAGGGCGTGGATCTCGCCAGGTCGGACAACGAGGTCGATGTGGTCGTTGGCCACCACGCCGGGATACCGTTTCGTGATCCCGCGCATCTCGAGCGCGAGCGCCGGTTGCGGTTCGCCCGGGGTTTCGCTGGTCATGGTGACCTCGAACGACGATCGCCGAACGGCGACGAGCGGGTCGGCCCCGGAGGGCGCGGCCCGCTCGCCAGACTCAACGCTGGGTGACTACGAGGCGCTCGGTGCGGGCGAGCTCGCCGGAGCCGCCAGGACACCGCACTTGTCGGGGCACGTCTTGAGCGACCCGGCCTTCATCGCCGCCATCGCCGCATCCAGCTTGGACTGGAGATCGGCGCTGATCAGGCTCTTCTTGTCGTGGAAGTCGGAGATCCCGATGCCGCCGTTGGCAGCATTCCAGAGGCTGTCGCCGCCGACCGCCGTCCCGGCGGCGATTGCCTTGATCGAAGACTCGACCGTCAGGGTCAGCTTCTTCTCGGCGCTCGTCACGATGCACTTGTCACCGTTCGGATACGACAGGTACTGGTCGACGTCGACGCCGATGGCGTAGAGGTTCGCGCTGCACGCCGCGTCGATGATCCCGTTGCCGGTCTTGCCGGCTACCTGGAACAGGACGTCGGGGTGGTTCTGGGAGATGAACTGCTGGGCGAAGCTCGTGCCGGTCACCGGGTCGTTGAACGCCTTGTTCGAGAAGTCGTTCGTGACGTAGGCGCTGAAGACCTTGATGGCCGGGTTGATCGACTTGGCGCCGAGCTCGAAGCCCTGGATATAGCGGATACAAGGCCCGCACAGACTGGTCCCGCCGATCGCCCCGACGATCCCGGCCTTGCTGACCGAGGCGGCGACCATGCCGGCGAGGTAGCCGGGCTGATCTTCCTGGTACTCAAGCGAGATGTAGTTCTTGGCGAGGGTCTTCGCGTCGCCCTTGCAGCCGAAGTTCGGGTCGAGCTTGCCCGTCGTGTCGATGCAGATCGGCGACTGGTCGACGCCGATGAACCACACGCTCGGGTTGAGGTGCGCCTCGCAGGTCGTCGCCGCGGCATTGTTGAAGCCGGCGGTGATGATGATGTCGAAGCCCTGGTCGACGAACGCCTGGATGTTCTTGATGTACTCCGAGGCGTCCTTCGGGACGACCGACTTGGGCGTGGCGGCCTTGACGTCGGTCGCACCTGCCGCGGCGCCCTTGAAGGTGTACTCGTTGTAGTTCTTGTCGTCGAGCGTGCCGATGTCGGTCGCGACGCCGATCTTGGCCTTGGACCAATCGGTCGGGGCGGTGTGGCTCGTGTTGGCGGCCGCGCCCGCGCACGGATCCGGTGCGGTGGATGGAGCTGCCGAGCCCGTGCCTCCCGTATTCGAACAGGCGGACAGGACGATCGCCAACCCGGCGAGCAGGGTGAACCCTGTGGAACGCGTTCGCATGCTTCTCCTCCAGTGAATCGGCCGTCGCGTCCCTTCGGGCTAGCTCGCCCACAGATCGCTGATCGGTCCGACCACGAGCCGCCTTCTGGGCGACCCTTGGCCTCGCATGCTAGCGGCCGGGAGGACCGAGGGCAACTCGGTCGGGGTGCTTGTGGACAGCCTGTCGCCAGCCCGCTTCGATGCTTCGTGGCGGGTCCGTTGCATACTCCCGTCATGGATCAACGCCTCGTCCAGCCCGCCCTCCACGGACGGACCGCATCGGGGATCGCCTACGACGACGAGGGGTCGGGCGAGTCGATCGCGCTCGTCCACGCGGGCGTTGCCGACAGGCGGATGTGGTCAGCTCTGGCAGGCAGCCTGTCGGCCAGCCACCGGGTGATTCGCCACGACGTCCGCGGGGTCGGCGAGTCGTTGCCGCCGACCGGTCCGTGGGCGCATCACACCGACCTGCTGGAGCTGCTCGACGAGCTCCTGATCACCCGAGCCCATGTCGTCGGGGCATCGATCGGCGCCGGGATCGCCGTCGAGGCCGCGCTCGCCCGGCCGGGCACGGTCGCGTCATTGGTCCTCGTTGCCCCCGGCGGCGCGCTGCTCGGCGAGGCGCCGGCCTCTTTCCGCCCGATCTGGGCCGCCGAGGTCGAGGCGCTCGATCGCGGCGACCTCGACGGCGCGGTCGAGCTCAACCTGCGCGCCTGGGTCGACGGCCCGAACCGTTCGCCGGATGCCGTCGACCCGGAGGTCCGCGGGTTCATCGGCCGGATGCAGCGCGAGGCTTTCGAGATCCCGGAGTGGGATCCGGAGCAGGCTCCCGAGCACGAGCTGATCCCGCCGGCGGCGGATCGGATCCGCGAGCTGACCTGCCCGGTCCTTGTCATCGTCGGCGACGCCGACGACCCGGTGATCGTCGCGACGGCCGAGCGCATCGCCGGCGAAGCGCCGCGCGGCCGGATCGTCGTGCTACCGGGCGTGGGCCACATGCTCAACCTGGAGCAGCCGACGGCCTTCGCCGAGCTTCTGTCGGGATTCCTCGCGGACGTCGCGACCGGCCGGTTCGACGGCGAGCCCGTTGGCGTGCCGGTGTCGAGCGGGCCGGGGCGCGAGCAGGCGACCGAGCCGGCGATCCGACCCGCCGAGTGACAACGTCCGAGGTCACGCCCAGCCGGCCTCTCCGCTATGTCGCGCTCGGCGACAGCTACACGATCGGCACCGCCCTGGCCGAGTCGATCGAACGCTGGCCGGATCAACTCGTCGCCGCTCTCGGAATGCAGCCCCCGGTTCTCGATCTCGTCGCCAATCTCGGGGTCAACGGCTTCACGTCGCGCGACGTCATCGATGTCGAGCTGCCACATCTCGCCGCTCTTCGACCGGAGTTCGCGAGCCTGCTCGTCGGCGTCAACGACGTGGTCCAGGGCGTCTCATCCGTCACCTATCGCGCGAACGTGGCCCGGATCCTCGACACCCTGCTCGAATCGCTGGCGGCATACCGGGTCGTCACCGTCGCCACGCCGGACTACACCGTCACGCCACAGGGCGCGAGCTACGGCGACCCGATCGTCCAGGCGGCCGCGATCCGGACGAGCAACGCGATCCTTGGAGATCTCGCGGCGGAGCGTGGGATCGCCTTCGTCGACATCCACGACCTGTCGCTCCGGGCTGCCGGCGACCGGTCACTGGTCGCCGACGACGGGCTCCATCCATCGGGCGCCCAGTACGCGCTGTGGGTCGAGCGGATCGGTCCGGTGGTGGCCCGGCTGCTCGGTCTCTGAAGGCGGTCACGCGCGGCGGAAATCGGCGATCGGGCGCGGCTCGCCTCGACCGGTCAGCGGTGGCCATGGTCGTTGCCGTGCTCGTGGCTGTGTTCCGCGCGCGAAATCCGGCTCGCCCGACCCTCCGCCCGGAGCTCGTGCAGGCGGCTGTCGTCGATCCCGAAATGGTGCGCGATCTCGTGAAGGAGCGTGTCTTCGATCGCGAGCGTGAGCCGTCGCGAATCGCGACTGGCCCGCATCAGCGGCCCGCGGAAGAGGGTGATCTTGCTCGGGATCGGGACGTTGTCGACGCCGAACCGGGTCCGCGGCACGCCCTGGTACAGGCCGAACAATCCGCGCGCGCCGGTCGACGCGAGCTGCTCCGGGGTCGCCTCCTCCTCGACCACGATCGCCACCGAGCCGAGCCGGGCCGCAAACGCCTCGGGCAGGTCGTCGATCACGTCGTCGATGACCTTGTCGAAGTCGACCTGGCCGGCTGGGCCCGGCGGGTCGTTCGAAAACGGCGATCGGTCGTCGTCCATCGGGCCACGATAGTCGGCCGACGGGACGTGTGATCGCACGAAACGGTGGCAGGAAGGCGACGTTGGGGCGTCCATTGCTCGTTCAATCCGGCCGTGGCGCTAAGCTGCCATCCCGGAGGGGCGCCACGTGACAGGACATCGGGGCAGCTGATGATGTGGTCTCGGTCTTCGGGGCGAGCGACGCGCAGACGCTCTGGGCGGGCAATCAAGGGGATGCCGGGCCGGTCGGGCGACCGGACCCTCGATGCGCAGACAATCGCGTGCGTCATCAGCGGCGGAAAGATCGACAACGACACGCTGGCCACGATCCTCCGTGGCGAGATCCCGATCAAGGAGCACTGACCATGGATCAGGTCGAATACTTCCCGGTGGCCGAATCGCTTGGCTCGCTCAAGCTCCCTTTCTCGGAGGCCGTCCGCGTCGGGCCGATGCTGTACCTGTCGGGCGCGATGGGGATCGACGACACCGGCGCGTTGGTGCCGGGCGGCATCGAGGCCGAGACACGCCAGGCCCTGGAGAACATCCGGTCTGTGCTCGAGCGCCACGGTTCGTCGATGGATCGGGTGATCAAGTGCACCGCCATGCTTGCCGACATGCAGGAATGGGCGGCGATGAACCGTGTCTACGTCGAGCACTTCTCGACGAACCTGCCCGCTCGCAGCGCCTTTGGCGCCTCTGGCCTGGCCCTGGGCGGCCGGGTCGAGATCGAATGCATCGCCACGATCGAGTAACTCGCGTGGCGGGGTTCGCGCTCTCGCGCAGGCCACAACTGGCCGACGTTGGATCCGCCCGGACGTCGCTGTCCGCGCCGCAGTGGCACGCCCGCGACTGCGCTCGGCGATCCCGCGTCATGACCTGTGGTCGGAGCGCGGCCTCCTGGTGGGTGGGGCCGGTCGCGGCCGGGTAGCCCCGTTCGTGGGGCTGTCGGGCCCGGACCCTACCATCGCCCAGTGCACGTCTATCTCGAGACGGAGCGGCTGATCCTGCGTCGGTTCACACCCGACGACGTCGACATCGTCACGGCGCTCGACGCCGACCCAGCGGTCATGCGCTACATCAACGGCGGCCGGCCGACGCCGCGGCACGAGATCCGCGACGACTACCTGACATCGTGGCTGGCCTACTACGAGCGGGGAGATCGGTACGGGTTCTGGGCCGCGATCGAAAAGGGGACCGGAGCCTTTCTCGGCTGGTTCCACCTGCGGCCGTTGCCGGAAGACCCGGGCGACGAGCCGGAGCTCGGGTACCGGCTCAACGCCGCAGCCTGGGGGCAGGGCTACGCCACCGAGGGCAGCCGGGCGCTCATCCGCCTGGCCTTCGAGGCGTATGGTGCCCGCCGTGTCCACGCCGCGACGATGGCCGTGAACGTCGGCTCCTGGCGGGTCATGGAGAAGGCGGGCCTGCGCCGCGTCCGGGCGTTCCACCAGCCATGGCCGGACAAGATCGAGGGCGAGGAGCACGGCGACGTCGAGTACGCATTGACCCGCGACGAGTGGGAGGCGGACCGGGACCTGGGGGACTGACGCTCAGCCAGCGACGACGTGCCCGTCCATCCCACCTGACGACGTGGGTCCGGACGCCGGTACTGAACGCCGTTCGAGTATCGACGGGTGGGCGAGCCTCCGCGGCGTTCCTGCTGATGCCGACGAATCTGCTGGGCACACGGTCTCCTTGTGCGGGCTCCCTGTCCCGCGATGAAATCACCAGGGTCGGACCTCAGCCTTCGAAAGGGATCGTGGATTCGCCAGATCCAGGTAACAAGCCCGAGCCAAAAGCGTCCGAACCGATAGCCGCGGACTTGCCGATAACGGAAGAGGCGGTCGTGGCCCGATGGAGTCCTGCCTTGGAAGTAGGCGCAGCCTGCAGTCCACGGCTTGGTCTTGGGGAGGGACAAGATGAGTCAGCGTCACCTTCGGATCGTGTTCATCACCTTGATCGCGGCTGCGACAGCCGCCTGCGGAGGTGGCGCGCCGAGTCCCACACCGAGTCCGACGCCGAGCGCGATACCGAGTCAGACGCCGAGCGCGATACCGAGTCAGACGCGGCTCGCGCCGAGCCCAAGCGGGAAGGCCATCGCGACGCTCACGCTCATAGCCGGCGTTGAAGCCGACGGCCCGGGCACAAGTGTCAGCGATGCCCTCGCCCACGTGGGTGTCGAGCCACAGTTGGTGAACGGCATCGTGCTGAGGGAGGCCGATGGCGCAGTTTGGCTGTGTGAGGTCTTGCTGGAGTCGTCTCCACCGCCATGCGCGGAGCCGCGGCTGCGCGTCGGGAACTGGCTCCCCGAGGACCACACGTTCGACGCCGGCGCGGGCGTCCACGAAGCGAACGGCGTCCGCTGGGTGGAGCACGTCCAGTTGTACGGCGTGATCCGCCCCTAGAACACGTCGCCAAAGCGCAGTCTGCCAGCACTTCGTGGTGAGTCGAGCGAGTGCACCGATAGCGCTGACCAGCCGGGCGCCGGGCACCGGGCACCGGGCACCGGGCGACCATCGTTACCCGGCTGGCGCCGTTCGGTCGCTCGCCGGGACGGCCAGGCTCCCGTAATCAGTCGGCGTCGAGCAGTTCGAGGACCGGAGCCATCGCCTCGAGAGCTGCCAGCGTCCGCGGCCAGAGCAGGATCTCGATCTGCGTGAAGCCCCCGTCGCGAAAGGCTCGGAGCCCATCGGCGATCTCCTCGGCCGAGCCTCGGAGGGGGACTGCCAACGCCTCGGCCGCCCCAGTGACGTCGCTCGGCTCGACGATGATGCCCGCGGAGCGACCGATCGAGGCGGGATCCCGGCCGACCTCGACGCAGGCCGCTTCAAGCTCGGCCAGCCGCGGCGCGAACTCTGCCGGGTCGCTCCGCTCCTCGACGTACCAGCTCCAGATGTCGGCGTGCCGGGCAGCCAGGCGAAGCATCTTCGGACCCCCGGCCCCGATCATGATCGGGATGCGGCCGGGGCGGGGACCGACCGGTCGATGCTCCAGATCGCGAGCGGCGTGGTATGTGCCCTCGAAGTCGGCCAGACCGGCCCGCAAGAGGGGGACGAGGATCTCGACCGCTTCCTCGAACCGGCCGATCACGTGGTCCTCCGGCAGCCCGAAGGCATGGGCCTGCTTGCCGGCGTGCCCGGATCCGAGACCGAACACGAAGCGTCCCCCGCTGATCTCATCGAGCGTCTCGACGGCCTTGGCGGTGATCCCGGGATTGCGGTGGAGCGCGGACATGATCCACGTGCCGACCTTCACTCGCGAGGTGACGGCGGCCACTGCTCCGGTCATCGCGACGCTCTCCCACCAGCCGTGGATCGATCCGTCGGCCTGGCGCCACAGCAGCTCGTCCGGGATCCAGACGGTGTCGAACCCCATCGCCTCGGCCCGCAGGGCCAGCTCACGGATCTCGACCCAGGGCGGGGTCGAGCCGTCCGTCCATGCTTCCTCCATCGGGAGGACGATCCCGAGCTCGATCGACCGCACTGAACCTCCTGGCTGCCGGTGACCGAGTCTAGTCCTCGGTCGGCACCGCCACCGCCGACCGCGCGGTACGCGCGCCGGTACCATTAACCTCACGTGACGACCCTCGCCCCGAACGATTTCACACAGCTCCACCTGTCAATAGCTCTGAGTTTGCACACGAAGTCTTGATCGCGTTCGCGGTCGCTCCCGAAGCCGATCTCGAGCGTGCCATGCCAGATATGGTCAAGCGCGAGGGCCCAGCACCCATCGGCATCGCCCGACGCGCCGCACCATCGACGCCAATACTTGCCTGGACGGTTGCAGGACAGGAGGCTTGGGGCGGTCATGACTGGACGCGCGCGATTCGATGTTGCCGTGGTCGGCGGCGGCGCGGCAGGATGCGTGGTGGCCGCGCGCCTTTCCGAATCCGGCTCGTCCGTGGTGCTTCTCGAGGCAGGGCCCGATTTGCGAGCCGATCTGCCCGAGAACGTCCGCAACGGCTGGAACATGACAAGCGAGTTCGACTGGGGCTACACGTCCGAGCCCGACGAACTCGGCGTCGTTCGGAAGGTGCGGCGCGTCAAGCTCCTGGGTGGCACGTCGTCGATCACCAGGTTCGCGCTGCGCGGCGCACCCGGGGACTACGACGAGTGGAGGGCCCTGGGGAATCCCGGCTGGGCGTTCGAGGACGTGCTCCCGTACCTCAGGAGACTTGAGGCTGATGCCGACTTCGGGGACCAGCCGTGGCATGGGGACAGCGGCGCGATCCCGGTCGATCGCTACCGCGACGTCGTACAGACCGAAGTCCACGCCGCCACCGTGCGGGCGCTCGAAGCGGCCGGCTTCCCGCCGGTCGACGACCACAATCGACCTGGAGCCGTTGGCGTCGGCCGTATGCCGATGAGTTCGCGGGACGGGGCCCGGATGACCACCGCCGCCGCATACCTTCCGCTCGGCCGCACGCCGCCGAACCTCACGATCCGGGCGGACACGCAGGTCGCCCAAGTCGTGTTCGAGGGATCGCGTGCAAGGGGCGTCCGCCTCCTCGACGGGACGATCATCGACGCGAGCTTGGTGGTGCTTTGCGCCGGCACCTACGGTAGCCCCCTGATCCTGATGCGATCCGGCATCGGATCGGCCGGACATCTGCGAACCATCGGCGTCCCCGTCCGGCTCGATCTTCCCGGCGTGGGAGCGAACCTGGCCGACCACCCAGCGATCACCATGGACGCGGGATACCACGGACCGGCCCGAACGGCTCCCCTTCTTCACTCGGTCGCGACATTCCATAGCGCGACAACCACCACTGCCGGGCCGCCGGACCTGATGTTCTGGGTGGCCGACCCGGATGCTCCCGAGGATCCCCCGCAGTTCCCGATTGACGTCCTGCTGTTGAAGCCGCTGTCGAGAGGGAGCGTTCGGCTGCGGTCGGCTGATCCGACGGACGCACCGCGGATTGATCTGCCAAACCTGCGCGAACCGTCGGACGTCGAGCGACTAACCGAGGGGTATCGCCGAGCGCGTGAGATCGCCGCTGAACCGGCGATCCGTCGCCTGTGCACGGAGCCGCTCCCACCCGAGATCCGCGACCACCGAGAGCTGCTGCTCGCGGTCCGCCAAGGTGCACGGTCCGTCCCTCACGTGGTCGGAACGTGCTCGATGGGTCCTTCGCCGGAGGACGGCGCGGTGGTCGATGGCGCTGGGCGCGTGTTCGGCACGGAGCGCCTCTTCGTCGTCGATGCGTCCATCATTCCGACCGTGCCGTCGGGCTTCACGCACATCCCCACGATCATGATCGCCGAGCGCCTCTCGGAGCAGATCGCCGCGGTTTCGTGACCCGCGCCCTCTCGCGACCATGGGCGCGGACGCCGGGCTTCCATTGACCTCCCGGGACGACCCTCGGGCCGAATGATTGTTCGCAGCTCCACGTGTCGATAGCTGGGAGTTTGCGCACGAGGTCTTGACCTGCCGTGTCTGCGCTCCTCGGGTCCGCTGTGAGCCGGGTCCCTCGCGGCCGACAATGTCAGCGACGGAACGGGTTCTCGATTCGTACCCCGCCGATCGTCCGGCCGTGCTGGAAGTCCTCGCTGATGATCCGTTCGGCCCCGCTTCTCACGGCCGCGACCACGATGAGCGCGTCCCAGAATGACAGGGAGTGGCGTTGTTCGAGCTCGGCCGCTTCGAGGATGTCGCCCGTTGAGATGGCGTGCACGGGCCATCGACCGTAGCGTCCGACGAGCGCACGCGCCTTCGACCGAGGAACGACGACCCGGAGCTTGCGGGTGAGATTGACATACAGCTCCTGGAGGACCTGGGTACTGAGGAGTCCGTCTCGGGTGCGCCACAGGTCGGACAGGATCTCTCGCGCGATTGCCGACTTCTCGGGTTCACGCCGGTCATACGCGTAGAGGACGATGTTCGTGTCGACGAAGGTCCTCACCGGTCGTACACCTCGTCGCGGGTAGGGTAGGGGCCGCCACCGAGGTCATATCCGCGTTCGAGTTCTGCCAGGGCATCGTGCATCGCCCGGTCGTAGTCGTCATCCTGCCGTGCGAGGACCTCGATCTGCTCGGTCAGCAGTCGGCTGATGGAACTACCGCGCTTGGCGGCCGCCACCCGGGCCTTCTGGACCGTGGCTTCGTCCAGTTGGACCGTGATGTTTCGCTTCATGCCCGAACCTCATCACGTGTGTAACGTGTAGCACGTAATCTACGTGGTTCATGCGCGAAGGTCAACTGACCTGCCGCGATGAGGATACGATTGCGCCTGTGACCCTCGCCCCGAACGATTTCACGCACCTCCACACCCACTCCGAGTTCAGCCTGCTCGACGGGTTGGGGCGGATCACGGACCTCGTCGATTCGGCGGCCGCCCAGGGCTTCGACAGCCTCGCGATCACTGATCATGGCGCCCTCTACGGCGCGGTCGCGTTCTACCAGGCGGCGAAGAACAAGGGGATCAAGCCGATCATCGGCGTCGAGACATACGTCGCCCGGCGCTCGATGACCGAGAAGGAGGGCAAGGCCGACGCCCAGCCCTTCCACCTGATCCTCCTGGCCAAGGATTACGTCGGCTACCGCAACCTGTGCCGGCTCATCACCGACGCCCATGTCGACGGCTACTACTACAAGCCGCGGATCGACCGCGAGCACCTCGCGCGCTACAGCGAGGGGCTGGTTGGCCTCAGCGCGTGCCTCGGCGGCGAGATCCCGCGGGCGCTCGAGATCGAGGACTGGGACTCGGCGCGGCGTCTCACGAGCGAGTACCAGGACATCCTCGGCAAGGGCAACTTCTTCCTCGAGCTGCAGGACCACGGGATGCCCGAGCAGCGCGTGCTCAACGAGAAGCTGCTCAGGCTGGCGCCGGAGACCGGCGTCCCGCTCGTCGTCACGAACGATCTCCACTACGTGCACGAGAGCCAGAGCGACGCCCAGGACGTCCTCCTCTGCATCGGGACCGGCAACAACATCGACACGCCCGGCCGGATGAAGTTCGCCGGCAACGAGTTCTGGCTGAAGTCCGCGGCACAGATGGCGGCGCTCTTCCCGGATCAGCGCGAGGCGATCCTCAACACCCGCCGGATCGCCGAGATGACCGACCTCGAGCTGCCGCTCGGCCAGCTCCGGATCCCGCATTTTCCCGTGCCGGACGGCCACACCGTCGAGACGTGGCTCCGGGAGGAATGCCAGCGCGGCCTCGCCGAGCGCTACGGGACGGTGACGCCGGAGCTCCAGCAGCGGCTCGACTACGAGCTCGGCGTGATCCTGTCAATGGGCTACGCCGGCTACTTCCTGATCGTCGCCGACTTCGTCCGGTTCGCGCGCGAGCAGCGCATCCAGACGACGTGCCGGGGGAGCGCGCCCGGCTCGATCGTGACCTACACGCTGTACATCACCCCGGTCGACCCGATCCAGTACGGCCTGCCGTTCGAGCGGTTCCTCAACCCCGACCGGGTGACGATGCCGGACATCGACGTCGACTTCGAGGACGAGCGCCGCGACGAGGTCATCAACTACGTCTCGCGCAAGTACGGCTCGGACCACGTCGCCCAGATCATCACGTTCGGCACGATGCTGGCCCGGGCGGCCATCCGGGACGTCGGCCGGG
>JANMCU010000279.1:0-9397 GCA_031361415.1 Chloroflexota bacterium
GGGGGTTGCACGCCGTTCGGGCCCCCAACCCCCTTTCTGGCCCGCCCCCCCCGGGGGGGGGCCCCGCGTTCGCAACCTACGACCTGCCGATCGAGGGCCGCGATGAGTGGCTGGCCGCGGCGAGACGGTTGGCATGAGAACGCGGACTTCTGCTCGGGCGACGGCCCGAGAGGTCGGCGTGGTCGCGGCCATTTCGGCGGCCGGGTCGGAGAAGGCGGCGGCCCACCTGCTCGGCCTGTCGCACTCGACGGTGAAGCACCACCTGGCGAATGCCAGATCGAAGGTCGGGGCGACCACTGCCGCGCAGCCCGTATGGATTCTGGCTGCGCGGTTGCCCGACGCCGAAGGTGACGCGGTCTTGAGTCGCACGATTGACTCGATGCGAGGTGACCGTGAGGATGGAGTCCTGTAGAAACAGGACTGACGCCGCTCGGGAGGTTTCGTTGTCGGACCACTTCGACGCCGAGGATTCACGGACTGATCTGACGGACCTGTACGTCTTCCGATCTCCCGACCGCCTCGATCGCTCTGTGCTGATCCTCGACTTCAATCCCGACGCGACGGCCGCAGAAGTTAGCTTCGATCCGGCGGCAAGCTACGAGATCAAGATCGACACGAACGGAGATCTTGAGGCGGACGTGGCGTTTCACGTCGTGTTCGAGACGGCGGCCGACGACGAGGCGAGAGCGACGGTGTATCGGGCGACCGGAGCGGCCGCTCGAGGCACGGGTCGAGTGGGCGAAGCGATCGTGGTCGGGGCTCGGGTGTTAAAGGACGGCTCGGCCCTCACGACCGTCTCCACCCAGTACCGCTTCTTCGCGGGCCTGCGCAGCGACCCGCACTTCAAGGACGTCCATGGCTTTCGGAACAACTTCCAGTTCACGGGCGACGATCCCGTCGCGCGTCGGAACGTCTTCGGCGTTGCCCTGGAGGTTCCGAACGAGGCGCTCGGCGGAGCGTCCGTCCGTCTCTGGGCGCGGGCGATGACCCTGATCGACGGGAAGATGCAGCAGGTCGATCAGGCTGGACGCCCCGGGATCAACAACACGTTCAATGAGCCAGAAGCCGATCGCCTGGCTTTCGACGAGTCACAGCCCGCAGACCAGTGGGACCGCTTCGGCGACCGATTCATCGCGCATCTTGAGTCGCTTGGGTACCCACCGGACGAGGCGCACCAGCGTGCACGTGGCCTGCTTCCGGACATGCTCGACTACCGGCTGGCGGAGCCGGCCGGCTATCCGAACGGCCGCCGGCTCACCGATGACACCGCCGATGTCCTCCTGTCGTTGCTGACTCGCGGCAGAATCACGAGCGACCTTGTGGGACCTCACACGGACCTGCTCGCGGACTTTCCATTCCTGGGCCTGCCCCACCCGCCTGACGAGGCCGCCACGCACGTCGAGTGACACAGGAGCACGCTGAGCAGCTCTGGTCCGCGTCACGGGCTGGTCCGGGTGTGCCGAGACGGCGGCCGCCCACCCGCTCGGCCTGTCGCACTCGCCCGTGAAGCACCACCTCGCGAACGCGCGGTGGAAAGTTGGGGGCGGACACAACGGCGCGGCTCGTGTAAATCCTGGCTCAGAGGCTGCCAGAGCCCGGAGGCCGTGCGTCGGGCGGACAGGGGCTTGTGCAGCCTGGCTTCGACGCGCACACTGCGGTAGTCACTACTATCCGAATAGGCGAGGATACGCAAATGCAGCTTGTCGCTCCCCGCTCCGCCACCTACGCCGGACTTGCCGCCGATGATGTCGGTCGCTCGGACGATCGGCCGCCGCTCGTCCTGCTTCACGGACTCACATTCGACCGGCGAATGTGGCGCACGACACTTGCGGAGCTCGAGACGATCGATCCTGGCAGGCGCGCGATCGCCATCGACCTCCCCGGGCACGGCGACTCGCCCGACGCACCGTCCTACACGCTGGAGGCACTCGTGGAACGGGTTCACGCGGCGGTCCAGGCCGCCGGCATCGAGACGCCGGTCGTCGTCGGACACTCGGCCGCCGCGAGCACGGCGTTTCTCTACGCCGTCGCGCACCCGAGCCGCGGCGTCGTCGGCGTCGAAGGCACGCTTCGGGTCGGGCCTTTTGCGGCCATGGCTCGATCGCTGGAGCCCGCCCTGCGCGGCCCCGGCTTTGACGAGGTATTCGGCCGGATCCTCGCGCACGCCTTCCAGCTCGACCAGGTCACGCCCGACGTCCGGGCGTTCGTCGGGGCGACGAGCAAGCCGCGGCAGGAGATCGTGCTCGGGTACTGGCATGCGCTGTTCGAGTTCAGCCCGAACGAGCTCGACGCGATGGTCGCCCGGGGGGCATCGGCCATCCGAGCGTCAGGCATTCCCTTCGCGTCCGTCTTCGGCGTGGATCCATCGCCCGAGGATCTCGCCTGGATTGGCGCGAACATCCCCGACATGAGAATCGAGGTCTGGCCCGCCAGCGGTCACTTCCCCCACCTCGCCCATCCGCGGCAATTCGCCGAGCTTCTGGCCGAGACGAGAACGTGGCGGCGCCGAAACGCGGAGCCGGTTGCGACAGGGTCTGAGTGAAGCATCCACCCGAACCTCGGCGCGCGCCGTGCCGTGGACGTCCCGATCGCGCCGCTCAGCCCTGTTCAGTCCGCTCCGACAGGTCGATCAGGGCCTTGATCACGAGACGCAGTCCTTCGGCCGACGTCATCGAGCTGCGCCCCTCCGCGTGAGCCGCCCGCAGCCCGTCGGTGAGGGCAGTGGTCAACTCGGCCAGCTCCATCGGGGAGCGCGGAAGGACCGTCCCGAAGGCGCCCGCAAACGCCTCGATCTGGCGCGCGATCAGCTCACGACAGCGACCCTCCAGGGCGGCCAGCTCGGCCCACGCGTCCGGGTCTGCAGCGGCGTACGACCGGTACTCGTAGAGCAGCCGCCACCAGAGTGGTGGGACCAGGCTCTCGCTGGCCGCGATCTGGTCGAGCGCCCGTTCGATCCGTTGCTCACGGGAACCGGTATCCACGCCACCGGGCTGCCAGCGGGAAGCAGCGACCGCGAGTTCGGCTTCCACGAGCCGTAGGCGCTCAACCATCAACGCCCGGAACAGGTCGTCCTTGCCCGCGAAGTTGGAATAGACCGCGCCGATGGTGTGACCGGCACGCTCTGCGACGTCATACAGCGACGCTGCGCGAAATCCCCGTTCCCCGAAGACATCCGCAGCCGCGTTCATCACGCGGCGACGCGTCTGCGCCTGGGCTTCGGCGCGCGTGAGCCGGGGCCGTTCGCCTGACTCCGATTGCCCGCTCATCGCCACCCTTGGATTATGGCGGCTATTCGACGATCCTGACAATCTGAGGGACTCGAGCTTGGCGGCGCGGCTGCCGCAACCCGACGCTACCGTCGACCCCGAGGAATGTCAGGCGGCGACTCCGTGGCGGTCGCTCGTGTGGGAACCATCGATCCCCGCCTCAGCAGATCCTGCAGGGTCAGGCACGCTTCTTCGAATCGGGCAGGCCCGACCTCCTCGGCGTACCTGCTCTCGATTTGACGCACGGTCCGGAGTGCTCGACGTTCGCCGCTATCTCGGCCTCGATGTCGCCGCTGGGTCCGGCTACGAACGGATGGCGTACACGGTCCGGCTGAAGACGAGAGGCGGAACATCGGCTCAGCTCGCTGAGCTGCGCCGGGCATGCGAGCAAGCCTCGCCGGTCGGCGACACGCTCCAGCGGCATGTCGCGATCAGCCTGCGGTTCGAGGCAAGCTGACCCGCTGCGGCAGGCCTTGGAAACAACCTGTCGCCTCCGCGCAGAACTGGAAATCGTTGGGGTGCAGACGGCCCGAGACCTGCCGGCGCGTCGCGCGACCGAATGGCTCGACGCCCTCACCGAAACTTGGCAGCAGACCGAACTCGTAGAGGAGAAATCCGACGTGATCCACGCGATATATGAACGGATCGTCATCGAGGGGCCGCGCTTCGTCGGCCTACGCCTCACACCGGCGGCCTACCGGCACGGACTGGCGCTCGCGCTGCCAGAGGCTGTTATGGCGCGCCCGACAGGTGTTGGGCGCGCGTTAGCAACCTACGACATGCCGATCGAGGGACGGGACGAGTGGCTCGCCGCGGCCAGGCGGCTGGCGTGAGGGACCGCGCTCCGGCTCGCGCCACGGAGCGCGAGCTCGTGGTCGTCGCCGCGGTCCTGCAGGCGGGGTCGGAGAAGGCGGCCGCCCACCGCCTCGGGTTGGCGCATTCGACCGTGAAACACCACTTGGCAAATGCGCGGTCACGGGTGGGCGCGACGACCACGGCGCAGCTGGTGTGGATCCTGGCGCCGCGGCTGCCTGCGCCGGAGGAATAGCGGAACGACGGCACTCAAAGGACGCTGCACGACGTCTACACTGCATTAGTTCCAGACTGGAGGGCGTAGTGCGTCGACTGCTGGTCGCCTTGGCCGTCCTGCTCGCCGCGTGCATACCAGGTGTGTCAACCCAGGCGAATCCACCGGCGTCAACCGCTGCCGCGATCCCCACGGCAGCCGCGTCCCGCACGGCTGAGCCGACTGGAGACACGTCTGAGCCGACAGGAGCCACGCCGTCGGCCGCGCGTTGCGTCAGGAACGGGACGACGGCGCTTGCCGGCGTAGTCGAGGCGCGGCCGGTCGGCTGGTCGAGCCAGACCGCGGTCCCGGCGCTCGCCGGCTTCCCCAACACCTCCGGACAAGTCTACGGGTCGGCTGGCGCCGCGGTCTCGCCGTACGAGGGACCGGGCCGCCTCGTGCTGTACGAGACCCTTCCCGCCAACGGCACCTACCTCAAGAGCCGGAGCGACCAGTCACGCAACCGCGGCGGCAAACCGGTCGCGGTGACGGTGTGCGCCGAGGCCACCGAGGTCTGGCTGGACGACTCCACCGGCGAGCTTATCCTCGGCTGGACGGACCGCGACAAGAGCGACGTCTTAGTCGCGAACTCGGCGGACTTCACGGTGAAGGAGCTGGTTGTTGCCGCCGAGAGCGTCTACGACTGCTGCGGCTAGGGCCAAAGCGATGCGCAGGATCACGTGGGCGATGCTCGGCTGGACGGTCCTCTGGATCGTCGCGGTCTGGGCGATCGACCCAGCCTCGACAGTCGGCGGGAAGCCCCCGTCATGGGTGCTGTTCGAGCTGTGGGCCGTCGGCTTCGTCCTCCTCGGCGCGATCTGGGCCGGGCTGCTCGCCGTCGACGCGACCGGGGCCGCGAGGGTCGACCTGCGGGCGCTCCGGAGCACGCGAGGTGCGGTGCTCGTCTGGACCGTCTTCTGGATGGTCCTGTTCCCGATTTGGGCGCTGGACCCGCGCGCGACGGAGATCGGCAACGGCCCGGGCCCTCACACCCCTGTCGACCTGAAGCCGTTCGAGCCCGTGCTCTACGCCCTCTGGATCGGCGGCCTCCTCCTCCTCGGGGCGGCCCGGCTGGTCGCTCGGGCGCGGGGCGGGGGTCGCCGCACCTAGGCGGATCTTTGGCGCCGAGCGGGCGACCGACCGCGAGATCGTCGTGGTCGCCGCGGTCCTGGAGGCTGGGTCCGAGAAGGCGGCCGCCCAACGGCTCGGCCTGTCGCACTCGACCGTCAAGCGCCACCTCGCGAACGCGCGGTCGAAGGTCCGGGCGACGACCACGGCGCAGCTCGTGTGGATTCTCGCACCGCGGTTGCCCGAGCCTGATCCCGTCTGCCGCCTGGCCGACTCCGCTACTTGCCACGCCGGAGCGGTAGTGCTTCGCGCAATTCCTCGGAATGAGCGGCGCACGTCCGTCCTCGTCGGGCCCCAAGCTCTCGCCTGCGAATGCCCGAGTCAGGCGGAGTGCGGTGTCGTCTCGGGAGTCGAAGTGGCCAGCGCGCGCGCGAGCTCGATTGCCTCCTCAAGCGTGAGCCCCGCGCCCGCCGCCTGCTCTCGCTCCCACTCGTCCTCGCCGAGCGCCTCGATCAAGGACTGCTCGAAGCGGCGGCGAAGCTCGCGAACGGTCGGACTCTCGGTGAGCCGCACGTTCTGCTGAACGGCGGCGACGGCGCCCGCGAGGCGGGCTGCCGAGCGCACGTCGGCGGGCTCGGTCGCGAGGGCGATCCCCCGAAGGGTCGCGGTCAGGTCGACCGTCGGGCTCGGATCGGCAGCGAGGATCTCAAGTGATGACATCAAGGCAGCGCGGGCCTCGGCGCGCCTGCCAAGCCCGAGGAGCGCGAAACCGAGGCCGCGGACCGTATCAGCTTCCCAATCGGCCCGACCGTGACGCCGTTCGACCTCGAGCACAGACCGGAGCATTTTCTCGGCCGCGTCATACCGGCGTTCGAGAAGGTCCAGCCAGCACGCATTGTGCTCCACCAGATTGACCAGGAGCGCGTTACCGAGCCGGCGCGCCTCGTCCGAGGCCTCCATGAACATCGTGCGCGCTTCCTCCCTGAGGCCTGCGTCCATGAAGACCACCGCGACGTCCATCCGGGTCAGTAGCCGTCGCCGGTCGTCGAGGGCGTCGAGCTCTGCCAGCACTTCGCGACCCAGCGGAACCGCCTCGGGGTCGGCGCGCGCTCCTGCGACCATCGCCAGGCCCAGTAGCGCGTAAGCGCGGATGCCGCTACCGGGCTCGGCGAGGCTGAGCGACTGACGGGCGGCAGCCTCCGAGGCATCGAGGTCACCGACCATGAGTTCGGCATCGGAGAGCAGGCCGAACAGTTCGGCCCGAGCTCGATCGGTAACGTCCGGGTGCTCAAGGACCGTTGTGCACCGCCGTCGGATCTCGCCATAGGCTCCGCGGGACTTCCAGTACATGAACAGCAGTCGTGCCGCTCGCGCCGCGTCCGCGGGGCTCGCCGCCGCGAGGACCGTCAGCATCGCCCGGAGGTTGTCCTCCTCGGCGGCGAACCAGGCCATGCGCTCACCGCTGTGCTGGTCCCAGTCCGGGAAGTTGTCCTCGAGCTGCTCGAGGTACCAGCGGGCGTGGCGGAGCGCATACTCGTCGGTCTCGCCGGAGCCGTCGAGCCGTTCCCGCGCGTACTCGCGCAGCGTCTCGAGGAGGAAGAAGCGCTCGTCGCCGAGCGGCTTGACCAGGCTCTGCTCGACGAGCGTCCCGACCTGGTCGAGGTCCGCGCCCGCGACCGCCTCGGCCGCCTCGAGCGTGAACGAACCCCGAAAGACTGACAGCCGCCGGAACACCGCCTGCTCGTCCGGAGTGAGGAGGTCGTGGCTCCACTCGATGGTCGCGCGCAGGGTCCGCTGACGTTCCGGAAGATCGCGCGCGCCACCGGTCAGCAGCGAGAGCGATTCATCGAGGCGTTTCAGCAGGGCCGGCGGGGACAGCAGCCGCACCCGCGCAGCGGCAAGCTCGAGCGCCAGCGGCAGGTCGTCGAGGCGCCGGCAGATCTCACCGACCGTCGCGTCCCCTGCGATGTGTCGGCCGGTCGCGGCGGCGCGGCTCACGAACAGCTCGACTGCCGCCTCCCGCGCGAGCGGTTCGACCGGCACCTCGTGCTCCGCCGAGAGCCGGAGCGGACCGCGCGACGTCGCGAGCACCACCGTCTCGCCCACGAGCAGCGCTCCGACCGCGCCCTCGACCCCTCGCAGGTGCTCGAGGTTGTCGAGCACGAGCAGCGCTCGGCGTGAGGCGAGCCACGCGGCCACGTCGGCGTCGGCGGCCAGCCCGAGGGCTTGAGCAATCGTCGAGCGCACCGCGTTCGCGTCGCGCACCGGCGCCAGCGCGACAAAAAAGACGCCGCCCGCGAATGAGTCCGCGAGCTCGGCTGCCGTCTCGAGCGCAAGCCGCGTCTTGCCGGTACCGCCGGGACCCGTGAGGGTGACGAGGCGCGCGCCGGCTCGGGTGATGAGTTCGGTGACCGTTCGGAGCTCGCGCTCACGACCGAAGAACGGCGTGGCCGGGATCGGGAGGTTGACCCGGTAGAGGGTCTTGAGCGGCGGAAACGCCCCGCCGCCCAGCTGGTACACGCGCTCCGGGACGTCGAAGTCCTTGAAGCGATGCTCGCCGAGATCGATGAGCTCCGCATCGACGAGTTTCGCGGTCGCCGCCGAGACGAGGACCTGTCCACCATGTCCCGCTGCGGCGATCCGGGCGGCGCGGTGCACGTCGTGGCCGACGTAGCCCTCCTCGCCGACGAGCGGCGCACCGGTGTGGACGCCGACTCGGACCCGGATCCGGCCGGCCGTCGCGAGTCGCTCCGTGAAGTCCGACGCGGCGACCAGGGCGCCGGGCGCGGTCGGGAACGCGAAGAAGAAGGCGTCGCCCTGGGTGTCCACCTCGACGCCTCCGTGCGCGGCGCATGCGTCGCGGATCGCCCGACGGTGGTCTGCCAGCGCGGCCGCGTAGGCCTCGGCGCCGAGCTCCTTGAGCAAGGAGGTGGAGCCCTCGACGTCGGTGAAGAGGAACGTGACGGTGCCCGTCGGGAGCCCGGCCCGCTTCAGGGGTCCGTCGGCCGTGCCGGTCGGGAGCTCAGCACCCGTCCGGTGGTCATTCGCCGCGTCGGTCGGAATCGGCGCCTTGCCGTCGCGGATGCGGATGAAGCTCCCGACTAGGGCGTCGGCCTGGGGCATGACGCTCGCCCAGTAATGCTTGTTCTGGGAGTCGCCGGAGTCGAACAGGTCGTCGTAACGGATCCGGTCGCTGTTCGCCGAGCCGCGCTCGACGGCGCGGACCGCGAACTCCCGGAGCTGGCGCGCGTTCGCGAGGTGGGGAGCGGCGGCGAGGTAGTGGAGCGCGAGCTTCTCCACCTCGGAGACGGACCGGTCGAGCTCCGCGGCGGCGTTGAGCATCTGGCTCAGGGCGACGAGGATCCGATCGCCGGCGTCCATCGGGGCGATCTCCCAGCCGTTCGCCTCCGGCACGCGGCTCAGGACGTCCGTTCCCTTGGGGCGGGCGCGGATCCGGCCCTTGAACTCCGCGATTGTCGCGCCCGAGCTGCCGGCAAGGACGAAGACGATGCCGCCGCCGCGCTCGAGGTTGACGTCGAGGAACGGCATCAGCGCCTCGTACGGCCAGGGCTCGTCGGGCTTCGCGTCCACCTCGTCGATCAGGCAGATCGTCGGTCCGCCACCGACCGCCTTGGCGAGGCCATCGCGGAAGCCCGCCTCGGTCAGCTTGGCCAGGTTGAGCTCGACGTAGGCGACCTCCGGCAGGGACGCCGCGATCTGCTCCACGAAGTACGTCTTGCCGGACCCGGGCGCCGCCCACAGCAGGTGGTTGTCCCGGCGCCGAGCCGGTTGCGCGAACGCCTCCACGATCCGAGCCCGGGCGTCCTTCAGCTGCTCGCGCACCCGCTCGTCGAAGCGCATGTACGAGCCGACCACCGCGTAGTCATCCATGAGCAGGGACGACAGGCCCCCGACGAGGGCGACGAGCTCGTCCGACGAGCTATCTAGCAGCGCCATCCGGACCCGCTCACTACCAGCATCGAGCGATGCTACGCCT
>JANMCU010000283.1:0-3709 GCA_031361415.1 Chloroflexota bacterium
CTGTCTGCCGCCGGGCACGAGCTCCACGCGAGGTTCGTCGCCGCGCTCGACGACGACCTCGACCTGCCGACGGCGCTGGCCGTCGTTCGCGAGACGCTTCGAGCCGACGTCCCGGCGGACGAGCGCCGCTGGCTGGTCCTCGACGCGGACTTCGTCCTGGGTCTGGATCTCCACCGGACCGAGCCGTCGCCTGCGCGCCGGGCCCTCGATCGCGCCAACGAGGACGTCCCCGGCGGGGTCGCGATCCTCCTCGAGCGTCGGGCGATCGCCCGTTCCGCTCGCGACTACGCGGCCGCGGATGTCCTCCGCACCGAAATCGAGAACCTGGGGTTCACCGTCGTCGACAGCCCCGCCGGCCAGTCGATCGAGCGCCGCTGAACGCGCGCGGCTCAGCCCGTCGCCAGGTCGCGCCGCCAGCCGAAGCGGTCGATGATCCGGTAGAAGTTGCGCTTGCTGAGACGATCACGCTCGGCCTCGGGGAGGGACGTCCAGCCCCGGTGCTCGTGACGGATCGCCGGGATGGGCAGCACAACCGCCCGACGCGGAGGACTCCCCTCCCCTTCGTCGCGCAGGACGAGGCTCCACCAGATGTCGAGGTTGCGGTAGAAGCGGAACCGCTCGTCGATCGGGCCGCGGGCAGCGGCTTCGTCGCGCCGGAAGGCGATGGCATAGCCCTCGATCGCGGTCACGTCGCCGGCCGCGCCATCCTCGAACGATCGGAGGTCCGCGCTGACGATCCCGTAGCCGCCGGCAACGCCAACGGTCGGGTCGTCGAGGGCGGCGACCAGCGGCGTGATCACGTCTCCGGTCGGCTCGACGGAGCCGTCGAGAATGACGACGACCGATCCGCTCGCCCGACGAATGCCGATGTTCCACGCGGCTCCGGCACCCAATCGCTCGCTCGTCCGGACGACCTCGAGGCCGGCGGCGGCAGACAAAGCGGTCGCCTGACCGTCAGAGGGTCCATCGGCGACCACGACGATCGTTGTCCCGGCCGGGGCGTACGCCCGCAGCGCGGCGATGCCGCGCTCGAGGTCCGCCGGCCAGTCGGTGGCCACGAGGACGACCGTCGCGGCGCCGGTCGCCGCCTCCGTCAGCCGGGAGGGAACGCTCTCGCTCGAGCCGTACAGGATCACATCGCCATCGGCCACGCTCGGCGGGTGGGCCGGTTCGAGGGCGAAGTCCGTGCCGCGGTCGACGATCTTCCAGCCAGCGGCCTCGATCTCCGCCCGGATCCGATCGGCCGCAGCCCAGTCCTGGGCGCCACGAGCCGCCGCCCGGTCGTGGGCGAGCGAGAGGACAGCGTCGGGGATGCGGGTGCGGGACACGGCCGAAGGATAGCCAACCCACCGCCGACCCTCCCGCTTCCGCCGATTCGCCCGCACCGGCACGCCACGCTCAGCTGGGCCGGTTGGCCCTGGGCGTCCCGCAACCCGAGCCGGCCGCGTACGATCGAGGTCACACAGCACACGAGCCAGCCCGCTCGGAGGAGACCCCACGATGACCGCCGACGTCAACGTCCTCGCCGAGGAGTACTTCGACTACCTCCTGACGGTGTGGCCGACCTGGGGTCACGTCATGGGCAACTATCAGCACGCGGATCTCTACGACGACGCCAGCCGGGCCGGCGAGGACGAGGAGATCCGGCGCCGGCGCGACTACGCCGATCGAGCGGCAGCGATCCCGAGCGACGATCTATCGGCCCAGGATCGGATCACCCGTGAGATGCTTGTGTTCGACGGCCGACGCAACGCCGAGGTCCTCGAAGCCCGGTTCGCCGAATTCGGGGTCGATCCGATCTTCGGCCCGATCGCTGCGCTGCCGGTCTACGTCCCGAAGCTGCCGATCCCGAACGCCGACGTCGCGGAGGCGATGATCGCCAAGACGCGGGCGATCGCGAAGAACTTCCGGTATTCGAGCGACCGGTTGATCGAGGGCGTCGCACGCGGCCGGACGCCCGCCGCGTTCGCCATCCACGACACGATCGTCCAGGCCGATCAGTGGCTGGCCCGGCCAATCGCTGACGACCCGCTCCTCCGCACGGCCGAGCCGACCGGCGTCGCCGAGCCGGACGCCTGGCGCGGACGGCTCCGGGCCGTGATCGAAGCCGAGGTCCGTCCGGCGATCGCGGCCTATCGGGACACGATCCGCGATCGCGTCCAGCCGCACGCCCGCGACGACGACCACGTCGGGCTGACCTGGCTCGCGGACGGTGACGACGCCTACGACCGGATGATCCGCTACCACACGACCCTCGACCGGTCGGCCCGGGAAATCCACGAGACGGGCCTCGAGCAGATCGACAAGCTGGCCGGCGAATACCGGGTCCTCGGTCAGGAGGTCCTCGGGACGAGCGACGTCCCGGACATCTTCCGCCGGTTGCGCGACGATCCCGCGCTCCACCACACGAACGGGGCGGACATCGTGACAGCGTCCAGGACAGCCCTCGCTCGGGCGACGGCCGCGATGGGCGATTGGTTCGGGATCCTGCCCAGGGCCGCCTGCGACGTCGAGGAGGTCCATTCGGGCGCGATCGCGTTCTACTTCCCGCCGGCCAAGGATGGCAGCCGAGCCGGCGTGTTCTTCATGAACACCTCCGATCCGACCGGCTGGGGCCGCTACCAGATCGAGGCGACGTCGTACCACGAGGGCATTCCCGGCCACCACCTCCAGCTCGCGATCTCGACCGAGCTGACCTCGATCCCCGAGTTCCGCAAGCGCGCGTTCATCGCCGCCTACGGGGAGGGCTGGGGCCTCTACTCCGAGCGGCTCGCCGACGAGATGGGGCTGTACTCGACGCCGCTCGATCGGATGGGCATGCTCGAGGCCGACTCGATGCGGGCCTGCCGGCTCGTCGTCGACACGGGGATGCATGCGCTCGGCTGGAGTCGTCAGAAGGCGATCGACTACATGACCGACAACTCGCCGATGCGGGTCAGCCAGATCGTGCCCGAGGTCGACCGCTACGCGGTGACCCCCGGCCAGGCCCTCGCCTACATGATCGGGCGGCTCGAGATCCAGCGGATGCGTCGCGAAGCCGAGGAGGCGCTGGGCGACCGGTTCGCGATCAAGGGCTTCCACGACACGGTGCTCGGCTCGGGGCTGATGCCGCTGCCGGTCCTCGATCGGGTCGTCAGCGACTGGGTCGATGGGCAGCGCAGCGCTGTGCCGGCATGACCGACCGACCGACGACCCACGCGGGCCGACGACCATGAACCCGCGCGACATCCTGACGTACGGCCAGCGCCAGATCGACGAGTTGATCGATCGTCTCGAGCCAGCCGACTGGGAGACGATCGCGCTCGGCACGTGGACGACGAAGGATCTGGTCGGGCACCTCGGTGCGTTCGAGGTCCGCTTCGTCGAGATCCTCGTGAGCTTCGTCGGCGAGAAGCCCGACACAGCGCTGACGCGCGAACCGCTCGAGACCTTCAACGACGACCAGGCTGCGATTCGTGCCGCCTGGCCGGTTGAGGCAATCGTGACCGAGCTGCGCGACGCGCACGCCCGGTCGATGGCCCTCATTGCCCGAATCCCGGACGACCGCTGGCGCGAGGTCGGCACGATCCCGTGGTACGGGCCGGAATACGCCCTCGACGATCTGGTGGTCTACCTGATGTACGGCCATAAGCGTGAACATGCCCCACAGCTCGAAGCGGCCCTGGACCGAACTGTCGCGCGTCCGTAGCGCTCGACCGGTGACGGGGGG
>JANMCU010000023.1:0-4510 GCA_031361415.1 Chloroflexota bacterium
CAGGCCGATCGCCAGGAGATGGACGATCCGCCCACCGGCGAGGAAGAACATCGTCACCGCGGTCAGGCCGATGACCATCGTCGTGCCAAGGTCGGGCTCCCTGAACACGAGGGCGACGACCGGCCCCACGATGACGAGGAACGGGATCGTCCCACCCCAGAAGCTCCTGAGCCGACTGCCCCGCTTCGCGAACCAGTGGGCGAGATAGATGACCATCGCGAGCTTGGCGAACTCGGCCGGATGGAGGGCGGGCAGGGGTCCGATCTTGAGCCAGCGGGCCGACCCGCCGATCACGACGTTCAGGCTCGGGACGAAGACGAGGACGAGGAGCACGAGCGCGAACGCGAACACCGGGACCGACACGAAGCGCAGGTAGCGGTAGTCGATCCGCATCATCGCGATCATCGCGACCAGTCCGAGGCCGGCCCAGGCGATCTGCGGCCCGACCACCGACAGCGTGTCGTCGGTGGCGATGTAGGCCCGGATCGCCGAGCTCGAATAGACGACGAGGACGCCGATCGCGGTCAGCGCGACGACGATCACGAGGATCGCGTAGTCGGCCTGGTGGCGCTCGCGGACGAGGGCGGTCGCCTTCTGGCGGGCGGGCGTCCGGCTGTGCAGGCCGTAGCGCTCGACCGTTTCGGTCTGCGTCGAGCCCCGGCCTTCGATCGAGCGGCCGATGGCGCGATCCGCCCTCCCGGAGCGGCCGCGAAGTGGTAGGGCGTCGCTCATCGGGATCTCCCATCGGATCGCGCCGCGGCGATGGCCGCGACGGCCTGCTTGAATGCCCGACCGCGGGCGGCATAGTCCACGAACATGTCGAAGCTGGCGGCGGCCGGGCTGAGGAGCACGGTCGCGGGTTCCGGTGCGCCGGCCGCAAGCGCCTCGCGAGCGATCCGGTCGGCGATCCGGACCGCAGCCTCGAGCGTGCCCGCGCGCTCGGTCCGGACCAGACCGGCCGCCCGGAAGCGGGCCTCGAGATCGGGGCCGCTCTCGCCGATGAGGACGGCCGCGGCAGCCCGCTCCGCGACGACCGGCGCGAGGCTGTCCAGGTCGACCCCCTTGTCACGACCGCCGGCGATCAGGACGAGCGGCCCGTCGAAGGCGCGCAGGGCGGCGATGACCGCGTCGGGCTGGGTGCCCTGCGAATCGTTGACGAAGCGGACGCCGTCGATCAGCCCGACCGGCTCGAGGCGGTGCTCGACACCGATGAACTCGGTGGCCGCGCGCTTGATCGCGTCGGGCGCGACGCCGAACAGGAGCCCGGTCGTCACCGCGGCGAGAGCATTCGAGACGTTGTGGCGACCGGGGATCCTCAGCTCGCTGATCGGCATGATCCGGCCGCCCGGTCCCGTCGCCGCGACCCCTCCCCCGACGAGCGGCAGCCGGACGACATCCGCTGCGACGATCCAGCCGTCGACCACGCCGACGCCACCGGCCACCGGGCGGTCGAGCCGGTACAGGGTCGAGGGCGCGGTCCCGAGCTCGGCATAGGCGGTCACGACCGGATCGTCCGCATTGAGGACGAGCGCGCCGTCGGGATCGACCCGCTCGGCCAGCCGCCGCTTCGCCGTGCGGTACCCCTCGAGGGTTCCGTGACGGTCGAGGTGGTCCGAGGTCACGTTGGTGTAGACCGCGACGGTCGTGCCGCGCGACAGGGTCGGCAGCTGGAGCTCGGACAGCTCGATGACGACCCGGTGATCCGGCGTCAGCTCAGGCAGCCGCTCCACGAGGGGAACCCCGATGTTTCCGCCGAGCACGACCGGGTGCGATGGGTCGGCGGCAACGACGGCGGCGATCAGCGACGAGGTCGTCGTCTTGCCCTTCGTCCCGGTCACGCCGATCGTCGGGGCCGGACACAGGCGCAGGAACAGGTCGGCTTCCGAGATCAGGGCCGGTGCGGTCGGGTTGCCCGCGGCGCGCGCCTCGACGAGGGAGCGCAGTGCGCTGCGCAGGCGCGGCTCGGTCGTCGGGAAGTCCGGGTTGATCGATGGTGACGTCGTCACGAGCGCCGCGCCGTCCCAGGCGGAGTCCGGATTCGCGTCGGGCCCGGCGAGGACGCGGACCGGCCGGCCATCGAGCTGGCGGACGGCGTCGTCGAGCTCGGCGGCGGGCCGTCGATCGTAGATCGTGACCCGGGCCCCCGCGTCGACGAGGAACCGGGCCAGGGCGATCCCGCTCCGGGCGAAGCCCAGGACGGTGATCGGCTGGTCTTGAAGAGCGCCGGCCCGAACGTCGTCGATCGTCACCCGGTCGAGGTCGATCGGGCCGCCGTCGATCGTCATCGCCGTGCTCACCCGAGCTGCTTGATCGAGGCGAGGAAGAGCGTGACCCCGAGCAGCCCGGCAAGGATCCCGACGATCCAGAAGCGGAGCGTGATCTTCTCCTCGTCCCAGCCGGCCAGCTCGAAGTGGCCGTGGATCGGCGTGAACCGGAACAGCCGCTTTCCGCCGGTCGCCTTGAAGTAGCCGACCTGGAGGATGACCGACCCCGTCTCGATCACGAAGATCAGCCCGATCAGCGGCAGGACGAGGATCTGGCCGGTGATCAGGGCGACAACGGCCAGGGTGGCCCCCAGAGACAGGGACCCGGAGTCGCCCATGAAGATCTGGGCCGGATGGACGTTGAACCAGAGGAAGCCGAGCAGGGCGCCGATCAAGAGGGCGCACAGGAACGCCAGGTTGGGCTGGGCCGGGACGTTCAGGAGCGAGACGAAGAGGAACGCCACGAAGGCGAAGACGAGCGTTCCGCCGGCGAGGCCGTCGAGGCCGTCGGTGATGTTCACCCCGTTGCTCGCGGCGATGATCGCGAACGCCGCGAACAGGACGTAGATCGGCGGTGAGATCAGGACCGGGCCGACGAACGGGACCGCGATCTGGTCGATGTTGTAGGTCCGTTGGATGAGGAAGGCGGCGGCGAACGCGAACACGACCTGCCAGAGCAGCTTCTGGCGGACGCTGATCCCCTCGCCGGTCTTGGCGTTCAGATAGTCGTCGAACGCGCCGAGCAGGCCTACCCCGGCGAGGGCCCCGAGCGGCGCGAAGATGCCGCCTTCCGGCGGCCAGCGCAGGAGGAGATACAGGGCGAGGACGACGCCGATGATCAGCACCCCGCCGCTGGTCGGCGTCCCGTGCTTGATGTGGTGGCCGCCCGGCTCCTCGATCCGGATCTGCTTCGTGAAGCCGGTCGCCCGGAGCAAACGGATGAACGGCGGCATCAGGATCACGACGATCGCGAACGCGAGAAGCAGGCCCTGGATCAGCTCGACGGTCACGGGGCGGGTTCCGCGGCTGGACCGAGCGCCGCGGCGAGCTCATCGACGAGCAGATCAAGGGCGATGCCGCGCGATGCCTTGACGAGGACGACATCGCCGGGCCGGAGCTCGGCGAGGAGCAGGTCGCGGGCCGCGGCGCGATCGACCACGACGGCGATGGCATCTCCCGCCAGCCCGGCGCCGCGCGCCCCGGCCGCGACCGCACTGGCGCCGTCACCGACCACGACGAGGCGATCCGCGATCGGCGCGGCGGCAATCCCGGCTCGCTCGTGGCCGGCCTCGTGCTCGTGCGCATCGCCGAGCTCGAGCATCTCGCCGAGGACTGCGATCTTCCGGCCGGGCATGCCGCCGAGCAGCTCGAGCGCCGCGATGACCGAGCCCGGCGACGCGTTGTAGCTGTCGTCGACGATCGTGACGCCACCCGCGCGCACGAGCTGGCCGCGATGGGGAGCGGTCCAGCCACGACCGAGAGCGCCGACGATCGTGTCGAGCCGCACGCCTGCCGCGAGGCCGACCGCCGCTCCGGCGAGGGCGTTGTGGACCGCCAGGCGACCGAGGCCCGGGATCGCGACGGGCCGGCGGCCGGCCGGGCTGACGAGGTCGAAGGCCATCCCGTCCGCGCCGCGCGAGCCGACCTGCTCGGCCCGGACGTCGGCGTCGAGCGCGAACCCGTAGGTCATCACCCTGGCCGCGGTCCGGGCGGACATCCTGAGGACCCGCTCGTCGTCGGCGTTGAGGATCGCGACCCCGTCGTCGGGCAGCGCCGCGACGAGCTCGCCCTTTGCCTGCTCGACCGCGTCGATCGACCCGATCCGCGACAGGTGGACCGGCTGGACCGCGGTCACGACGCCGATCTCGGGCCGCCCGATCCGGGCCAGGTCGGCGATCTCGCCACCCACGTACATCCCCATCTCGAGCACGGCGGCGCGGTGCTCCGCGCGCAACCGGAGCAGGGTCAGCGGCAGGCCGATCTCGTTGTTCAGGTTGCCCTCGTTGCGGAGCGTTGGCATCGCCGCTCCGAGGACGGCCGCGGTCGCCTCCTTCGTCGAGGTCTTGGCGATCGAACCCGTGATCCCGACGACGAGCGGGTCGAACCTGGCTCGCCACGCCACGGCGACCGCCTGGAGCGCCCGGAGCGGGTCGCCGACGAGGATCACGCTGGCGTCGTGCCCAACGAGATCGCCGGGCTCCGGCGCCCGCTCGACGAGCACTCCGGCCGCGCCGGCCCCAAGTGCC
>JANMCU010000030.1:0-3514 GCA_031361415.1 Chloroflexota bacterium
CGTGCGTGGCGACGCGGGCCCGCGACCGGAGCGCTTGCCGAATGACCGCCTCAGATTCGTAGACAAAAACCCGGGTGATCTCGGTCCGGGAAGGCTCACGCGAAGGCCGGAACTGGTGCTTGTGGCCACCGTGTCGGGTCGTCGCCGCGCGACCACATCCCGACCTCAGGGACCGGGATCAACCCCGCACCGGATGCGCCCGTCGACGAGGAGGTGGTTCGTCGGATCGGCCGGCTCGTAGCAGACCTTGGGCTCATGGGCGGCAACGTCCGTCCACTGCCGGAAGTCGGCACCGATGTAGACGTGGCCATCGACCACGTACTCATACTGGAGGTGCGTTCCCTGGGGCGTCTGGGCAAACGGGTCCGGAGCCTGGAACCGCGCCCCGACGATGTTCGCGAGCGCCGTTCCCGACCGCCGGACGGTGTCGATCCGCCCGATGACGAACAGGACCGCGGCGGCGGCGAGGAGCGCCCCGATCAGGAAGAGGATCGTGCGGCCACCCTCCCGGTTGCGGAGCACGCTCCGGTAGCGCTGGCGTGGGTGAACGAAGAGCGACCGGAGCCGCTCGATCACGGCGACCAGGTGACGATCCCGACCGGGAGCGGCCGCTGGCCGACGAGCCCGAAGCCCTGGCCACCCGGCCCGACCTCGACGAGCGTCTCGAGCGCAGCCGCAAACCGGCGGTCCTTCTCGCCGCCGGGGGCGACCCATAGCTGACGGCGCAGGAAGCCCTCGAGCTCGTCGCGGGTGTCGAAGCGGCGCGGCGTGCGCAGGCCGATCTCGACCGTCGGGTTGCCGCCTCGGGCGCGCACCAGCTCGACGAATTCCGGCAGGGCCGGCAGGGCGATCCGCTCCTCGCCATGGACTGGCGGCCAGAAGACATCGGCGATCGACGACGGCTGGCGCTCCATCAGAACCGCCACGCACAGCCGTCGCGCGGCGCCCTCCATGGCCGCGAGGAACGGACCGATCGCCTCGATGTCGTAGCTGACGTGGGCGATCAGGGCCACATCGCCGACCGGCGCTTCGGTCCGCGTCTCGGCCTCCATCTCGGCGTCGAGCGGCCAGCGTGCGGCGATGGTCCGGATGTTTCCGATGCCGTGCTCATCGGCCAGCTCGCGCAGTGCGTCGAGCATCCCGGCCGACGGCTCAACGGCGATCACCTGGTCAACCACGCGGGCGAGCGGCAGGGCATAGCGACCTGCGCCCGCCCCGATGTCGAGCCACGTGTCCTCCGGTCGGGCGATGCCGCGCAGGACGTCGAGCACCGGGTCGTCGAGCCGGTCCGGGTCGGCCCGGAAGAGCGCCGTCACCGGCCCGTAGAAATCCGCGCCGTCGGGGACCTCGCGAAATCGGTCGACCTGGTCCCGATTCGCCCGAACCCGCTCGGCCCAGGCAGTCTCGAGGAGCGCCGCGAGATCGGCGGTCGTGTCGACGTCGGGGTTCGCCCCGCTGACCATCACCACGTGCACGAGCTCCGGGTGTGTCGCCAGGACCGGCCCGAACCCGCGGTCGTCGGCCAGCTCGTCGGCCAGCCGCCAGATCGAGCGCCGGGCGACGACCGGGTTGGAGCCGCGGTCCCCGTCATAGCGCGGGACGACGAACGGCGTCGCGGGGCTGGCGTCCAGGGCTGCCAGCAACATGCCGATGACGGCGACGCGGACGCGCGGCTGATCCCCGGGCAGCAGGACGGCCGCCTCGACGCCTTCGTCGAGCTCCAGCGCGCGCAGGCCCAACCGAACCGAGCTCGACAGGCCCTCGGGCGGGTCCGGGTTGACCACCCGCCGGACCCCACCCAGGTCGAGCGAATCGAGCTCGCCCGACGGCGGCACCACGACGACGATCGGGTCCAGGCCGGCGGCTCGGGCCGCCTCGACCACGTGGGCCACGATCGGCCGACCGTCGAGGAGCGCGCGGAGCTTGCCGCCCCCGAAGCGCGACCCTGCACCCGCCGCCAGGACGATCGCCGCCGTGCTCACCCGGCGACGACCGACGCCTCGCCGGCCCGTGCCCGTTCATGGAGCGGCGTCCCGCTCCCGCCATATCGTTCGGCGACGACCTCGGCGATGATCGCGAGCGCCGTCTCTGCCGGATTGCGTCCACCCAGATCGAGACCGATCGGCCCGCGCAGCTGCTCCAGCTCGGCCGGCGTCACCCCGGCCGCGAGGAGGCGCTCGCGTCGGTCGCCCTGGGTCTTCCTCGAGCCGACCGCGCCGACATACCGGCAGCCACGTCGGAGCCCCTCGACGATCGCGGGCTCGTCGAACTTGACGTCGTGGGTCAGGACGGCGACCGCATCGTCGGGGCCGAGCCCGATCTGGTCGGCGACCTCGTCCGGCCAGCCGACCACGAGTCGATCGACCCGATCCGCGGGGAACCGCTCGGGAGTCGCGAACGACGCCCGGCCGTCGACGACGACGACCTCGTAGCCCAGCTCCTTGGCATAGACCGCGAGCGACCGGGCGACCTCGACCGCGCCGACGATCACGAGCCGCGGCTTCCTCGGGAACGCCTCGACGAACACCTGGCGGTCCCCGATCGTGACCGTCCGCGACGTTCCGCGCAGGAGCGCCTCGGCGGCCGCTGCGGACAGCGCCGTATCGTCCGCCGCCGAACCGAGCGAGCCCTCGCGCCGGCCGTCGGCGTGGATGACGACCTTCGGCTCCGGCACGGCCCCGATGCCCGGCTCGTGGCGACCGAACGCGCTCGGTGGGGCGTCGGGCGGCAGAATCGTCGCCACGGCCAGCCCGCGTTCGCGAGCCCCGGTGACCGCGGCCGCGGCGATGAACGGCTCGACGAGCACGTCGATCGTCCCGCCGCAGGCCAGCCCGACATCCCACGCGTCCTCGTCACTGATCCCGTAGCGGATCACCCGGCTGTGGCCGTCCGCGCGGGCACGCTCGATCTCGCCGGCGGCCGCCCCCTCGACGCAACCGCCGCTGACCGAGCCCGCAATCCGTCCGTCGTCGGCCCGGATCAGCACGGCGCCTTCGGGTCGCGGCGCGCTGCCGAACGTCCGGACGACGACGGCTCGACCGGCCGGCTGACCTTCCGAGGCCCAGCTGTCCAGGTACGCGAGAAGTTCCTGCATCGGATTCTGCCTGCTCTTCCTGATCTCGATCGTTGCTCAGCGCAGCGGCCGGGCCGCGGTCGGATCGGCCTGGACGTCGATGGGTTCGGGTGGTGCAGCGCGGATCGCCGAGCTCGACTGACGGCCGCCGGCATCGGCCCCGGCGGCCGCGTCGCCGCTCCGGCGCGTATCACTCGTCCGCACGCCCGCGAGGATCTCGCCGAGCCGTTCGAGGCTCGCGACGGTCCCGGCCGGGACGAAGTCGTCGATGTACGGCATCGCGGCGCGCATCCCGCCGGCCAGCGGCTCGTAGCCGGGCGTGCCGGCGAGCGGGTTCAGCCAGACGAGGCGGTGGCAGTTCCGGCGCAGCCGGGCCGTCTCGGTCGCGACGAGAGCCGGGTCGCCGCGGTCCCAGCCGTCGGACACGACGATCACGACGCC
>JANMCU010000032.1:0-5694 GCA_031361415.1 Chloroflexota bacterium
AGGCCCTCGCCGCGCTGCAGGGCCCGGGTTCACTCCTGCGCGAGGAGGTCAGCGCGGACAACATCGGCGAGATCGTCGCCGCCTGGACCGGGATCCCGGTCACACGGCTGATGGAGGGCGAGCTCGAGAAGCTCGTCAAGATGGAGGATCGCCTCCACCAGCGGGTCGTCGGCCAAAACGAGGCGATCGAGGCCGTGTCGGACGCGATCCGGCGGGCCCGGGCCGGCCTCGGCGACCCGCGCCGCCCGCTCGGCTCGTTCCTGCTCCTCGGCCCGACCGGCGTCGGCAAGACCGAGCTCGCCCGCGCGCTCGCCGAGTTCCTGTTCGACGACGACACCGCCATGACCCGGATCGACATGAGCGAGTACATGGAGAAGTTCTCCGTCTCGCGCCTCATCGGCGCGCCACCCGGCTACGTCGGCTACGAGGAGGGTGGCCAGCTGACCGAGGCGGTCCGTCGCCGGCCCTACCAGGTCATCCTGCTCGACGAGATCGAGAAGGCGCATCCGGACGTTTTCAACATCCTCCTGCAGGTCCTCGACGACGGTCGCCTGACCGACAGCCAGGGCCGGACGGTCGACTTCAAGAACGCCGTCATCATCATGACCAGCAACGTCGGGTCGCAGCTGATCAGCGCGGTCGGCGGTGCCGGTCGCGGCCAGGACGACGGGGCATACGAGGCGATGAAGCGCCAGGTCACCGATGCCCTGCGCGCCCAGTTCCGACCAGAGTTCCTCAACCGGATCGACGAGATCATCGTCTTCCACGCCCTGTCCGAGGCCGACCTCGAAAAGATCGTGGGCCTGCTCCTCCGCGGCCTCGACAAGCGGCTGGCTGAGCAGGACCTGCGGATCGAGCTCACTCCGGCCGCCCGCGCCGTGATCGTCCGCGAGGGCACCGACCCGGCGTTCGGGGCGCGCCCGCTGAAGCGCACGATCCAGCGACTCGTCGAGAACCCGCTCGCCCGCGCCCTGCTCAAGGGCGAGTTCGCGCCGGGCGACACGATCGCGGTCGACGCCGACCCGGTGACCGGGACGCTCGTCTTCTCGACCGACCGCTCGACGGTGGTCGCCGAGGCGGCGAACCGGCGCGATGCACGGTCGCGGCCAGGTGGCGACGACGACGACGACGCGGTCGCGGCCGGTCGGTCCCGGCGCCACTCGAAGACGGTCCTCGACCTGCCCGGGATCGACGAGACTCGGCGCGATCGCGACGGCGGCGAGCTCGTCAATTGATGGGTCCCCGGATCGGCTGATGCGGTTCGCCGACGCGGCGGACCGGCTTTCGGTCCTGCCCGACCCGCTGCCGGCGGGCCGAGCCGAGCTGATGCCCGTCTTCACCGATGGGCGCCTGCGGCCACGACTCGATCCGACCGCCACCGCTCGACCGGCGGCCGTCCTCGTCGTCGTCCACTCCGGACCGGATGGCGAGGCCCGGATCGTCCTGACCGAGCGGCCGAGCTACGACGGCTATCACAGCGGCGAGATCAGCTTTCCGGGCGGCAAGGCCGAACCCGGCGACGTCGACGAGGCGGCGACTGCGCTGCGCGAGGCCGCCGAGGAGATCGGACTCGATCCGGTCGTCTCCGAGGTCCGCGTCCTCGGCCGGCTCGACGAGGTGTTCATCCCGGTCAGCGACTTCCGGATCGTGCCGATCGTCGCGATCGCGCTGCGACCACTGCTCCTCCAGGCGGACCCCGACGAGGTCGCCCGGATCCTGACCCCGCCGCTCGACGCCTTCCTCCCGGACGCCCCGATCGAGATGGTCGAGCGGACGATCGGCGACTGGCCGATCCGCTACGGCGGGTTCCGGATCGATGGGCTGCATGTCTGGGGCGCGACCGCCCGGATCCTCGGCCAGCTCGGCGCGATCATCGGGGCAGATCGACAGATCTAGGAATCTCAATGCAACCGCCGGTCGGCTGAGGGCGTCTCGGGCGCGGCCCGACGGCGCCGTTGCGCCAGGCGCGTCGAACCCAGCCTTCCCGCGTCGGCCGGTGTCCGTGGAGGAGCGGCACCGGCCGACCACTCGGTCCGGAGCCGGGCGCGGCGACCTCCGCCCGATGTCGGACGCGCGCCCGAATGGCCGGAGATCCGGCCGATCCGGAACGCTCAGTGCGGTTCGCCGGCCCCCGGATCGGGCGGCGGCGGATGGTCGGGGCCGGTCAGCGTCCCAAGCCCGCGGCTCACGACGCGGGCCCCGGCGCCGATCTCGAGCGCTCGGCCTTCGAGGATCCCCCGGAACGACGCGTCGTCGGGCCCGGCCAGCTCGACGACGAATGCGCGCATGTGCCCGTGGTCGGCCCATGCTCCGTGCGGCACGTCCGGCGGCCAGAGGACGGCCTCTCCTGCCGCGACGCGGAGCGGCTCGCCGTCGACGACGACCCACCCACCACCCTCGATCACCATGAACCAGGTGGTGTTCGGGTTGGAATGTGGCTCGATCCGCCCGTTCGTGGCGAAGGCGAGCTCACTGATCATCCCGCGGGCATCGCTGTGGATGACCTGACCGCTGACCCCGGTCGTACCGGGCGGGCCGTCCGGACGTCGATGGCCGACCCCGAAGCGACGGACCTCGATGGGCATCGACCGTGCCTCGCTCGCCGGGCCGGGTCTAGCGCCGGCGCCGGCCGCGGTTCGAGCGGCTGCGCTGGGCGTTCGGCCGGCTGCCGCCGGCCCGGGCCGCCTTCGGCCGGATCGTCGCCTCGGGATGGGCGAACTTCGAACGCGTGAAGTAGCGCTGCTTGGCAAGCTTCAGCTCGTAGACCTCGAACAGCGGCGGGAAGCGCACGAAGCGGACCCAGACCATCACGGCGAGGCCGGTGAGCAGGATGACGAGCAGGACGATCAGGTAGAAGTTGAACACCGCCGCAACGAGGATCAGGCCGAACAGGCTGATCCCGGTCCACAGCAGCCACTCGTACATGTCGAGGTACGGGGCGTGGCGGTGGAGGGCCCGGGTCCGGGCGTTGTACAGGAGGATCAGGCCGACCAGCAGCACGACCGTGGCAACCCACGTGACCGTGTAGATATCCGGGAACGTGTGGGCGCCGAACCGCGTGAAGAGATACTCCCAGGGAAGCAGCCGCACGTTCCAACCTCGCTCGTCAGGGCCGCCGATCCGGCTCGCGAGCGTGCCTCGCAACCCAGGGCCCGGGGAAGCGGCCGGTCGCCGCTGACGACGGAGTATGCCATGGCCCGCGCTATACTCGGCAGCCAGTCGAGCGCGTTGACGTGCGTGGCGAGGTCCCGCGTCGGAGGAGGAGAGGTCCGGGTGCGAGCCCTGCTGTCGGTCGCCAACCGCGAAGGGATCGTCTCCCTTGCCCGCGAGCTCCTGGCCCTCGACATCGAGGTCTTCGCCACCGACGGAACCCGCGACCACCTCGCTGCCGACGGGGTCGAGGTCCGCCCCGTCTCCGAGGTCACCGGCCTGCCGACCCTGGTCGGCGGCCAGGTGAAGACGTTCCATCCGGCGATCTACGCGGGCATCCTCGCTCGACGCGACATCGCGGCCCAGATGGAAGAGCTGGTCGAGCAGGGCATCGGCGCGATCGACATCGTCGTGGTCAACGTCAGCCCGTTCGCGCCGGCGGTCGGCGCCCACCTCGTCCCGATCGACGAAGCGATCGAGATGATCGACGTCGGCGGGGCCGCCCTGCTCGGAGCCGCCGCCCGGAACGGCGCCGGCGTCGCGGCAGTCGGCAGTCCCGAGCACTACACCAGGCTCGTGACCGAGCTCAGGCGCCACCACGCCCTCAGCGCCGAGCTGCGCTCGCAGCTGGCCGCCGACGCGTTCGGGATCGTTGCGGCCTACTACGCCGAGATCGCCGCCTACCTCAACCAGATCTCGAATACGACATTCCCGAAGCGACTGGCCGTCGTCCTCGAGAAGGTCGACGACCTGCGCTACGGCGAGAACCCCCACCAGCGCGCGGCGTTCTACCGGGAGACGACCCACCGGAGCGGGACCCTCGCGGACGCGACGCAGATCCGTGGCGATCGGCCCTCGTTCAACAATTACCTCGACCTCGACACCGCCTACCGGATCGCCCAGGACTTCACGTCGCCGACCGTCGCCATCGTCAAGCACACCGATCCGGTCGGGATCGCCTCGAGCGACGAGCTCGTCGAGGCCTACCGCCATGCCCTCGAGACCGATTCGGTCGCCGCGTTCGGCGGGATCGTCGGGGTCAATCGCGAGATGGACGGCGCGACCGCGCGTGAGATCGCCGCCAACTCATACGAGGCCGTCGTGGCCCCGGGCTACAGCCAGGCGGCCGTCGGAATCCTGAAGGCGAAGGCCGGCCTGGAGATCCTCGCGATCCCGCCCGACCCGACGGAGGGCATGCGCGACTACGGCATCGCGAGCCTCGACTTCAAGCGGGTCGCCGGTGGGCTGCTCGTCCAGAGCCTCGACGAGGTCGGCCTGGACCGCGGTCGACTGCAGGTCGTCACGAAGCGGCGGCCGACGCTCGACGAGCTCAACGACCTCCTGTTCGCCTGGCGCTCGGTCTGCCATGTCCGGTCCAATGCCATCGTCCTCGCCCGGAATGGCGCGACGATCGGGATCGGGGCCGCCCAGGCGAGCCGCCAGACATCGGTCGAGATCGCGCTGCGTCGAGCCGGCGACCGGGCCAGGACTGCGGTCATGGCCAGCGACGCATACTTCCCGTTCCCCGACGGGATCCAGATCGCGGCCCAGGCCGGGGTCACGGCCATCGTCCAACCCGGCGGCTCGATCCGCGACGAGATGGCGATCGAAGTTGCCGATCGGCACCACATGGCGATGGTCTTCACCGGAACACGCCACTTCCGGCACTGATGCGAGGCTGATGGAAACCCAGGTGGAACAACTTCTCGCACTCGAGATGGTTCGAGTCACCGAAGCGGCCGCCCTTGCTTCGGCCCGGTACATGGGTCGCGGTGAGAAGGACGAGGCCGATCGGGCCGCCGTCGAGGCGATGCGCGCGACGATGGACGAGATCGAGTTCGCCGGCACGATCGTCATTGGCGAAGGTGAGCGCGACGAGGCGCCGATGCTCTGGATCGGCGAGCCGGTCGGGCGGCGGACCCCGAAGGGCGTCGAAGACAACCCGGAGATCGACATCGCCGTCGACCCGCTCGAGGGCACCAACCTCGTGGCTCACGGCCAGGCCGGCGCGATCACGGTCCTCGCCGCGTCGGAGAAGGGCGGGCTGGTCCACGCCCCGGACACGTACCTCGAAAAGCTCTGCGTCGGGCCGGTCGCGGCCGGCAAGGTCGACATCCGCGAGAGCCCGACCGAGAACCTCCGCCGGATCGCCGCCGCCCTCGGGCGGAATGTCGCCGACATCACGGTCGTCATCCTCGAGCGGCCCCGCCACGACACGCTGATCGCCGAGGTCCGAGCGGCGGGCGCCCGGATCCAGCTGATCAGCGACGGCGATCTGTCGGCCGCGATCTCGACCGCGGTCTCGGGCACGGGCGTCCACGCCGTCATGGGGATCGGGGGAGCCCCCGAGGGCGTCATCACGGCCGCCGCGTTGCGCTGCCTCGGCGGCGAGATCCAGGCCCGGTTCCGCTATCGAAGCCCGGAGGAGCGGGAGCGCGGCGCGCGGATGGGCCACGGTGACGAGGACCGCGTCTATCACACCGAGGACCTCGCACCCGGCGACAACCTCGTGTTCGCGGCCACGGGCGTGACCGCGGGCGATCT
>JANMCU010000044.1:0-8313 GCA_031361415.1 Chloroflexota bacterium
GATCTAGGGGCACGTGACTGGACCGTCCGGCAGAGTGCCGATGCCCGTCCGGGCGGTCGACGACAAACCATCGGACACGCTCGTAGTGGTCTCCGGCGAAGGGTTCTGGACGGGGAGTTCGACTCTCCCCCATCTCCACCACAACGTCCTCCGATCAACGTCCGAGGCGGAGGGGTGGTCGCGCTTCGTGCGTGATCCGCAATCAGCCCATGCGCCGTGTCACGATGAGCGTCGAATCGCGCTAGCGCCAGCCGAGCTCCGGCGCCACGTACCGGAGGATGCTCTCGATCGCGTGGGCGTTGTACTCGACGCCGAGCTGGTTCGGGACAGTCAACAGGAGCGTGTCGGCGGCCTGGATCGCCGTGTCTCCGGCGAGCTCCTTGACGAGGACGTCGGGCTCCGCGGCGTACGAGCGTCCGAAGATCGCCTTCGTCTGCGCATCAAGGTAGCCGACCTGGTCCGCCTCCTGGTTGCCGCGTCCGAAGTAGGCGCGATCGCGATCGTCGACCAGCGCAAAGATGCTGCGACTGACCGACACCCGCGGCTCGCGCTGGTGCCCGGCCGCTGTCCACGCCTCGCGGAACAGGCGGATCTGCTCCGCCTGGAGCTCGTGGAACGGCACGCCGGCGTCCTCGGTCAGCAGCGTCGATGACATCAGGTTCATGCCCTGCCTGGCTGCCCACTCCGCAGTCGATCGTGAGCCGGCGCCCCACCAGATGCGATCGCGCAGCCCGGGCGAATGCGGCTCGGGGCGAAGCAGTCCGGGCGGGTTCGGGAACATCGGGGACGGGTTGGGTTCGGCGAACCCCGCCCCGGCCAGGGCCTGGAGGAAGCCCTCGCTGTGCTGGCGGGCCATGTCGGCATCGGTCTGACCCTCGTGTGGCGCGTAGCCGAAGTACCGGAAGCCGTCGATGACCTGCTCGGGCGAGCC
This sequence comes from Chloroflexota bacterium, assembly GCA_031361415.1. Lineage (GTDB taxonomy): Bacteria > Chloroflexota > Limnocylindria > Limnocylindrales > CSP1-4 > CF-46. Next base: position 932 of record JANMCU010000044.1, read on the forward strand.
GCGGCTGATCCCGAGCTGGAGTCGACCGCCGGCGATCAGGTCCGCGGCGCCGGCGTCCTCGACCATGTACAGCGGGTTCTCGTAACGCATGTCGATGACAGCGGTCCCGATCTCGATGCGCCTGGTCCGGGCGCCGATCGCCGCCAGGAGCGGGAACGGCGACGCCAGCTGCTGGGCGAAGTGATGGACCCGGAAGTAGGCGCCGTCGGCGCCCAGCTCCTCGACCGCCTCGGCGAGCTCGATCGACTGGATCAGCGCGTCCGACCCGGACCGCACCTGCGAGTAGGGCGAGTCCGACCAATGCCCGAACGACAGGAATCCGATCTTCTTCATGGACGGATTCTACGGACGCCGGCTGCCACTGTGCGTAGCGCAACGCTGCGCGACCGATCCTGAATCAGTCGGCCCGCTCGAGCACGATCATCGGGATCACCCGGCTGGTCTTCTTCGGGTACTCGCCGAACTCCGGCAGGGCCGCCACGTGGTCGTTCCAGAGCCGGTCGCGCTCGGCGCCATCGGTGACCGTCGCGTGGACCGGGACCGTCTCGTTGTCGACCTCGATCGTCACGTCGGGATGTACCTCGAGGTTGTGGAACCACAATGGGTGCTGCGGGTCGCCGCCCTTCGAGGCCGCGATCGCCCAGCGGTCGCCGTCCTTGTGGTAGGTCACGATCGCCGTGCGCGGCTCACCGGTCCTTGCGCCCCTGGAGGTCAGCACGATCAATGGCTTGCCGGCCATCGGCCCCGAGGAAGGGCGACCGCCGTGCTCACGCATGTCGGCGATGAGGCTCCGGGTCCAGGCCTCGGGATCCCAATCAGTCATCGGACGTCGTCTCCTTCAGCTGCCTCGCAACATCCAGTCGTTGCAGAAGCAACGATGCCACGGATTGCGGGATCGTGCACCCTGCGGCCCTAGACGCGCAGCTCGGTTGGCGTGAGCGCGACCTCGGCGAGGGCTCCGTCACGCTCGAGGGTCACGTCCACCGAACGACCGACGAGGTCGCCGACCAGGGAGCGCTGGAGGTCGCCGACGCCGGCGATCGGGCGGCCGCCGAGCGCGACGATCACATCACCCGCGCGAATGCCGGCGTCCGCCGCCGGACTGCCGTCCAGGAGTTGGACGACCTCGAGCCCGGCCGGCCGGCCGAGGCGCTCGGCGAGAGCGGTCGGCAACCGACGCGTCCCGCCCACGATCCCGAGATACGCCCGCCGGACGCGCCCGTCGCGCGTGAGGGCGGCGACGATGAGGCGCGTGGCCGCATCGATCGGAACGGCCAGCCCGAGTCCAATCCCCGCGACCGCGGTGTTGATCCCGACGACCCGACCCCGGACGTCGGCCAGGGCGCCACCGGAGTTGCCCGGGTTCAGGGCGGCATCGGTCTGGATGACGTTCTCGACGAGCCGGCTGGCCTGGCCGTCGCGCGCCGCCAGGGAGCGACCGAGCGCGCTCACGACGCCGGCCGTGACCGACCCGGCGAAGCCCATGGGATTGCCGATCGCGACGACGAGCTGCCCGACGCGCAGTCGGGCCGCGTCGCCGAACGGTGCCGCGACGAGTCCCGAGCCGGATGCCCGGACGACCGCCAGGTCGGACAGCGGATCGCGCCCGACGACCTCGAACCCGAGCTCGTCGCCGTCGACGAACGTGGCGGTTCCCCGTTCCGCGCCGGCGACGACGTGGGCGTTGGTCACGAGGAACCCGTCCGGCGTGAAGGCGACGGCCGATCCGCTGCCGCCGCCCCAGCCGCCGCCGCGCCGGTCCACCCGGAGGCTCGCGACGGACGGGATCAATCGAGCGGCGGCCGTGCTCACGGCCGTCGAATAGGCATCGAGCGCCTCGTCCTCGATCGCGCGGGTCCGCTCGTCATCCGCCCGGCCGTCGTCGAACGCGGCATCCGCGGCCGCGCCTTCGGCGAGTTCGTCGAGCGGCCCGATCTCGCGCAGCGCGACCATCGCTCAGGCCTCGCCGGCGGCATCGGTCGTGCCGCCCACACTGACCGTCCGCTCCTCTTCGCCGCGCACGATCTTGAGCTCGATCGGCATGCCGGCCTCCGCCAGGATCGCCGGCAGGCTGTCGGCATCGACGAGCGGCTTGCCGGCCGCCTCGACGAGCAGGTCGCCTTCGCGAATTCCGGCGCGGTCGGCCGGGCTGCCGTCCTCGACGCCGCGGACCAGCAGGCCGTCGCGCTCCTCGAGGCCGACCGATCGGCGCAGCCGCCGGGCGACGATCGAGGGCGCCACCGCGATGCCCAGGCGCGGCCGGCTGACCGATTCGCCACGGGCCAGCTCGTCGATCCGGGCGCGGAATGCCGGGTCGGCCGGACGGGCCAGGTAGAAGCCCTCGCCGATCCGATTGGTATTGAGGGCAATGAGCCGACCGCCACCGTCGACGAGCGGTCCGCCGGACGAGCCGGACGCGAGCGGCGCCGTGTGCTCGATGCTCCCGCCGATCCGGCTGCCGCCCGGTCCGCGGAACGTCTGCTCGATCGCGGACACGGTGCCGGCCGTGACCCGCGCGGCGCCGGCGCCGGTCGAGGCCAGGCCGAACACGACATCACCGACGGTCGCCTCGGCGTCCGACCAGGCAAGGGCCGTCGCGCCCGTCGTGTCGACGTCGATGACCGCGAGGTCGCCGTCGGGATCGACACCGCGGACGGTGCCACGCTCGGTCCGGCCGTCGCGGAAGGTCACCGTGACCTCGTCGCCGCGCAGGTTGTGGGCGTTGGTGAGAACGCGGCCGTCGGCGATGACGACGCCGCTGCCGCGATTGCGCTGGCCGATGCCGACGACGGCCGGCCCGGCCGACTCATGGACGCTGCGGATGGCGTTGGAAAGATCGTCGAGGATGGACATCTGCTGGCTTCTCCGGTGGTCGCTGGTTGTCAGTTGCAAATCGCAACATACAACTCACTGGTCCCCGACGCAAGCCCCGCGGTAGGATTGCCCGCGTGACCGAGCCGGCGACCGCTCCACCCGCCCCGACGGCGCTGGAGGCCGCCCTCGATCGCGTCGGTGACCGCTGGTCGCTGCTCGTCGTCGACGCCCTGCTCGACGGCCCGCGCCGGTTCGGCGAGCTGCGCGATGCGCTGCCGGGGATCGCGCCGAACATCCTGACCGATCGCCTGCGCCGCCTCGAACGGGAACGGATCCTGGTGTCGACGCCCTACTCGACGCGTCCCCCGCGGATGGAATACCACCTCACAGGCGACGGTCGCGACCTCGCGTCGGCGCTCCGCCTGCTCGCGGATTGGGGCAACCGGCGAACCGGCGGCGAGCCGCTCCGGCACGATCGCTGCGGCACGGCCATCGAGGCCCGCTGGTTCTGCCCGACCTGCGCCGTCGCGGTGGGCGATGCGGAGATCAGCGGGGCCGAGGAGACGCGCCTGGTCTGAGCCCCGGACCTCCCGGGGCCCACGTCGGCCGGCCGGTCAGGCCGGAGCGTCCTGGGCGCCTGCCCCCGCACGATGAGCAGGGCGCCCGTCGTCCGCGAGTCGCGCCGACGTCAGGTCTTGGTCCCCACCACCAGGACGCCGTTGACCGCTGGGTAGTTCGAGTAGTACCGCTTCGTCCAGTGGAGTTTGCCGTGGTCGTAGATCGTCACGGTGACCCACACCTTGGCGCCGTCGACCGCGGAGTTGTTGCGGAACGAGTACCCCACAGGCTTGGTCGGATCCCGCTCGACCGTGTCGATCGCACGCGGGCCCGGCTGGATGACCAGGTTGCTGATCTTGGTGGTCCGGCCGTTCGGCACGCTCCAGATCTTGAACGTGATCCATCGCCTGCTGCCAGCGTTCGTGATGGTCCGCTGGATCAGGATCGGGTACGCGGTGTCGTTCTTGAAGCTCATGGTCTGCTTGGCCGTGCCGACGATCCACACGGTGGCATCGAGGCCCGGCGGATACCGGTCGATGAACTCATTGTGGTTCTGTCGGGCGAGCGGCACCATGCCTGCCCGGAGCGCCGCGTTGAACAGCGTCGTGGAGGTGGTGCAGATGCCGCCGCCGAACGCGCCGGTGACGGTGATCTTGCCGCCCTCGATCGCGTTGCCCGGGCCCTCGCCCGGGAGCTTGTGCAGGTCGCCGACGACCTTCCAGAAGTCGAAGATTTCGCCTGCCGGCACGACCGTGCCGTTGATCTTCGTGGCCGGCGCCTCGATGTTGCCGCCCCAGTGGTTGTTGACGATGACGAAGTAGTAGACGCTGAACGAGCTGATCGGCCGCATCTTGGCGGCGAACGCTTCGGCGGCCGTCGTGGTCAGCTTCGGGTCGACGCCCTTGACGACGGCGGCGACCGGCGATGCCGCGGCGCCCGCCTGGCGGGCCTCGATCTCGGTGATGATCGCGGCCTTCATGCCGGCAGCGTTGAGCGTTCGGCCCTCGCGGCTGGTGCCGGTGGCGACGACGTGTCCGCTGACCAGCTCGAGGCCCGCGTCCTGTACCTTCTGGTTGATCTTCTGGGCCAGCGTCGTGAGGATCGGGTCGAGGCCCGACTCGTCAAGGACCGGGGTGATGCTCCCGTCGGCCGCGGTCGAGAACGAGATCAGCGGCCCGAGGCTCGTGCCGGCGATCGTCCAGCTGTCCCCGGCCCGGGCGACGACCACGTCGGCGGCCATTCGATCCGCGGCCGCCTTCGCCGTCTCGGCCGAGGCGGTGGCGACGGCTGGTGCCAACGACACGACCGGCACGGTCATCCTGATCGACGCCGGCGTGCCGAGCGCCGCGAGCTGCTGGTCGAGCGCGGTCAGCAGGGCCGCCTTGTCCACGGCGCGACCGTCCTTCGCCGAGGAGACGCTGAACGTCCCGCCCTGGCCACCCGACACGGAGGCGTCCGCGGGGGTCTGGTCGATCTTCGTGGCCAGAGTCTCGACGGCGGCCGCCAGCTTGTCGCGGTCGTAGGCAACGACGGAGTCGAGGGTCACGCCGTGGATCGCGGCCCGGGGTGCGCCGATCAGGTTCGCGAGGGGCTCGCCCTGGCGGCCGGCCGCGAGGGCCGCGTCCAGCAGCGCCGAGGTGTCGGGGCCGCGGCCGAGGTCGACGTAACTGATGGGCGTCATCTGGCCGTCCGGGCCCGTGAGCGTGATCTGCCCGGTGCCGAGCCACCCGTAGGCGTTCGCGATCTTCGCCTTCGCCTGCTCGCGGGTGAGCCCGCCGAGGTCGGTGCTGCCGACGTGGACGCCGGGCAGGACCCGGCCGTCGTACTGCTGGCCCCAAGCGTAGAGAGCGCCGACACCGACACCGAGGACCGCGAGGAGCCCGAGGATGAAGGCCTGGACGAACCGCGGCAGCAACCGCGGACGACGGGCGGTGATGGGCAGCTGATCGAGGGCAATGGTCGGCTCGAGCTCGGTGGTCATGGGTCGCGGGTCATCCTGTCAGTGGAGAATCGGGGCAGTCAGGCGGGTGAGCGGCATCGTGACGCACGATACCCGCTCCGCGTGACGCTTCCTTCACCCGGCGCGCGTCAACCGCCTCGCAACAGGACCACGATCCGTCGATTCGGCTCTTCGCCGATCGATTGCGTGGCAACCTGAGGGTGATCGCGCAACGCGAGGTGGATCCAACGCCGCTCGAGGGCGGGCATCGCCTCCAGCTGGATCATCTTGCCGGTCTCCTCGACGCGGGCGGCGGCACGCGTCGCCAGATCGCGCAGCTGTCGCTCGCGCCGGCCGCGGTAGTCCTCGACATCGACGAGGACGCGGGTCCATTCGCCCATCCTCCGCGAGAGCATCAGGTTGACAAGATGCTGGAGGGCCGACAGGCGCTCGCCCTTGCGGCCGATCAGTGACCCGAGCGCCTCGCGGCCATCGGGATCCGCGACGACATTCAAGCGGCTCGTATCGCCGGTCTCGACCTCGACTCGGACAGCGAAGCCGATGTGGCGCATCAGCTCCTCGAGGATCTCCTTGCCGGCGGCGAGCGCCTCCGGAGATGCCTCCGCGGCTTCGAGATCGGCCCGCTCGGCAGCCAGCGAGCCACGCGCGGCCTGGACCTCGGCGGCCTCGGTCGCATTCAGGCCCGACGTGTCGGGTCCGCCTTCGCGCGGCGCCCGATCGGGTCGATCGCCGCGCGGTCCACGGTCCTCGCGACGCGGTCCGCGGTCCCGATCGCCGCCCGGGCCGCGATCCGGACGAGGCGGGCGCTGATCGGTGGCTGCGGCGCTGGCGGCCGCGATATCATGCTCGACCGGCGCGTCCTCGCGGGCGACTGGTTCACGACGGGGCGCGTCGGTGCGCGGGCCGTCGGAGCGCGGGTCGTCGGAGCGCGGGCCGCGATCCCCGCCTCTCGGTCGGTCGTCGCGACGCGGGCCACGATCGCGATCGCCGCCACGGAAGCCGCCTCGGTCTCCGCCGCCGCGCTCATCGCGTCGCGGGCCGCGATCTCCGGAAACGGCGCGCTCGCCGAAGCCGCGGTCCTCGCGCGGCGGCGCCGGAAGTGGCGTCGTTGCCGCCGCATCGCGCTTTGGGGCGGCACCACCGAGAGCCGAGCGGGGGGCGGCCACGATCCGGGCGGGCTCGGCGCCCATTCCGAGGACACCTCGACTGCCTGGGGTCAGGATCTCGAAATCGAGGTCGTTCAGCTCGACGCCGAACTCCTCGCGAGCGCCCTTGAGGGCCTCTTCGACACTCTTGCCTGTGAACTCTCGGTACGCACTCATCAGCGTCGTCTCCCTCGGCGGCCCTGGCGGCCGCGTTCCTTGTGGCGAATGGTCTTGTCGGCCTGGGCAGCACGGCCGGCGGTCCCGCCCAGGGGCGAGGTCGGCGGTCGGGTCCGGGGATCGACAGGCGGGGGCATCGTGACCGGGAAGCGCGGCGCGTGGCCCTGGGCGAACGCGGGGGTCCACCCGAACAGCGGGAACATCCCGCCCCAGCCGATGATCAGGTACTGCTGGGCGATCGAGAAAATCGTCGACGTGATCCAGTAGAGGAACAGGCCGGCCGGCAGGAAGCTGCCGTAGATCAGCGAGATGAACGGGAAGATGTAGGCCATCTGGCGCTGGAGCTTGTACTGCGCGTCGTCGGCCATGGCCGGATCGTGGGCCGGGAGCGTCATCCGCGACTGGACGAGCTGGAACAGCGACGAGACGATCGCGAGAGCGCTCAGCCCCGAGAGCATCGAGCCGGTCGTGCCGATGAACACCTCCGGCACCCCCCAGTTCACGCCGAAGGCGCTCGGGTCGAGGCATGGGTTCAGGACGTGCCCGAGGGCGTTGACGACCGGGGCCGCCTGGCACTGGAGGTCGACGATCCGGAACCCGAACAGCTCGAGCATCGCCTGCGGGTCGAAGTTCTGGAGACCCTGGCTGAAGACCTGGTACATCGGGATCAGCAGGAAGATCTGGAGGATCGCCGGCAGGCAGCCGGAGGCCGGATTGATGCCCCGCTC
>JANMCU010000045.1:0-7695 GCA_031361415.1 Chloroflexota bacterium
CCACGCCCCGGCCGGCAGAATCTTCGTGTAGCGGGCGGTGATGCCGGTCAGGAGCAGGGCGTAGAGCGACAGCGTCCCGAGCGCGACCGGTGCGCTCCGATAGCTCGAAAGTCCGGGCACGAAGGCGCCCGCCACGCCGACCCCGGCGAACGGGTCGAACAGGATGCTTGCGATGTGGACGCCGAGAAATCCGAGGACGAACAGCCACACGTTCTCGTGCCACGGAAAGAGGCGTTTCGAGAGCTTCCATGTGGTCTTGTTGACCGGGTGGCTCAGGACCAGTCCGACGATGATCTGGAACGCGAGCAGGATGAGGCTCATGACGCCCGCCGCGCGCGAGGCGAGCCAGATCCGGAGCTGGGCCTGGTGGGCCGAGCTGGCCGGCACGATCTGGTCGGTCGCGACCACGAGCACGATCCCGACGAGCGCGATCGCCGCGAGGAACGCGCCGCCTCCGAGGCGTCCCGCGCGCCCGCCGCGACGGGCAACGGTCGGGACGGGCTCGGACGTCGGGACCGGCTTCGCGGCCGGATTCTGGCCCTGGGTCGGTGTCGACGCGTCGGATGGGGTCGGGAGGCGATTCGTCATGGATCTCCCCGAGAGCGTCCTGGACAGCGGGGTGCTGCCTCCTTGAGACGGCCCGGGCTCAGGAGGTTTCAACCGTCCGCCCGCCGAACGTACGGACCGGAGCGGGACCATCGGTGGACGCCCAGCCGCACCCGCGACGCCGACACTGCACCTGACGGCACCTTGCCGCCGACGTCGTGGCTGTGGCCGCGAGGGAGGCCTGACGCGAAATGACAGTCGATGCAGCTCGCCGGCCGCGCCGCCGCGCGTCCGCCGCCAGCGCTGCCCATCAACCCACGATCGCGCCTCCGACGTCCATCGCGATCGGCGAGATCGACCAGACGATCTTCGAGTGCCCGTCGTGCTCCCGCCCGCTCGCCCTCGGCGCCCGCCGCTGCCCCGGCTGCGGGACGCGTCTCCTCGCCGGCGTCACCCTCGGCAAGGCATCGAGCTTCGTCGCCATCGGCCTTGCCGTCGGCCTGCTCGCCGGCACCGGCGGCGGGATCGTGTTCGGGCTGAGCCACGCCCCGGCTCGGGCTCCGGCCGCGGTCGCCAATGATCCCGGCGGCCCGGCCACCGGCTCGAACGGCGCGGCCGCAGGCCCGACGGCCACGCCGCCGCCCGCGACGGCGGCTCCGACCCCGACCGCATCGCCGGACACGAGGAGCATCCCGCCGCTCGCTCGATCGGCCCTGATCCAGTCGGTCGCGACGAACGATCGGCTGGCGGCGGAGGAGGCGAGTCTCCGGACGGCGCTCGCGGCTCGGGCCTTCGATGCCTCCGCCGTTGCCCAGATCCTGCGCGGCGTATCGGCCGACTCGCTCTACGGCCAGCAGCTCGCGGGGTATGTCGCGGCGTGGTCCGGAGCCGGCAGCGCGGCGACCACGCTCGCGACCTTCTATTCGACGACCCACGAGTTGGCTGCGAACGGGCTTCTCGCCTCGGTCCGCAACGCGTCCGCGTATCGCGCGGCCGCAACGTCGATGATCAAGCAGCTCGGCGAGCTCGCGACGATCGATGCCGCGATGCGATCGGCGGCACAGTCGGCCGGGCTGGAGCTTCCGGCATCCGGAGCGATCGCTCCCTGAACCCGGTCTGTCTTGACCGCGCCGGCACAACTCGCACCGCCGCTCGGACCTCCGCCTGATCCGGGTCAGCCGCCACCGGTTGGCGCGTAGCCAGTGAGCTCGACGTAAGCCTCGCCACCCAGCGGGCGACCGTCACGGGTCGCGCTGACCCGCTGCGAGCCCTCCAAGTACACGACGCCGGTCGTCGCCCGCGTGTCGAGCTCCTGGGCGGCGACGGTCGGCGAGAGATCGATGACGAGCTTCTCGCCGGGGATCGAGACGCGCCAGCCGGCCGGGTAGTCGGCGCCGGTCACGGGACTGGTCCAGCGCTTCGTGACATCGACGGTGAAGGCCTCTCGCGGCAGGTTCCGGAACGTGCCGTCCTTCGCGACGATCGTGCCGTAGACCAGCGAATCGGTTCCGTCGGCATTGCGGACGAGGGACAGGGTCAGGTCGGTCCCGTCTGCGAGGTTGACCGCGAACCAGTCCCAGCCGCCGCCGCCGACCGTGATGAAGTCGCCCCACTGATGGTCGAACCAGGCGGTCCCGGTGACGTCAAGGCTCTCCTGGCCGATGGTGATCCTGCCTGACGCGGCCATCGAGGTTCGGGAGTAGTAATACGACGACCCGCCGGCCCCGAAGTCGATCCAGCCGGTGCCGTTGTGAAGGGCGACCGGCTTGGTCGGCCGGGCGACCAACGCGAGGCCGAACCCGGTGCCTGCAGCGTCTTCCGATGGCGACGCGGCCGCCGTGAGCTGTCCCTGGCCCTGGCCGATCCCGAGCATGGTCCACGACGTGCCTCCGACAGGCCCATCGATGCCCAACGCAAGATCCAGCGAGTCGAGCGCTGAACCGCCGACCTGTGGCCCGATCTCGGTCCGCTGGGCGTAATGGAACGCGTTGCCCGATTCCTCGGTCAGGGCGAGGTGTGACGCCCAGCTGACCGGAAAGGCCCCGCGTTCCGCTCGGAAGATCACGTCCTCGAAACCGAACCGGCGGCCGTCCGCCGCCTGGAGGTGGCCCGTGTAGTACCACCACTCGGTCAGGCGATCGTGGGCGGCATCGTCCCGCGGCAGGACGACCGGCTGCGGATCGGCGGCGAGCGAGGGCCGCGGGCTGAGCGCCGGCGGCGCCGGGTGGGGAGCCGCCGGGTTCGCCAGGATCGGCGCACCGGCGGTCGTGCAACCAGCAAGCAGCGGCCCGGCGATCAGGGCAAGGATGACCCCGCCCGCGATCCCCGTGGTCTCGATCCGCGGCACCCGCCGGAGCGCCGCCGGCAGCCACCAGTTCCAGTGACCGAGCAGGCGCATCGTCGCCGGCACGAGCAGCGCCCTGACGACCGTCGCGTCGAGCGCGACCGCGATCGCCATCCCGATCCCGAGCGCCTTGATGAGGACGATGTCGGCGAAGGCGAACGATCCGGCGACGACGACGACGATCAGGGCGGCCGAGGTCACGATCCGGCCGCTCCGCTCGAGGCCGCGCGCGACCGCCTCGCGGTTGTCGCCGGTCCGGTCCCATTGCTCCTTCATCCGCGACAGCAGGAACACCTCGTAGTCCATCGACAGCCCGAACAGGACGCAGAACAGGATCACCGGCTGGGTCGTCTCGACGAACCCGAGCGGCTGGAACCCGAGGAGCGCGGAGAGGTTGCCGTCCTGGAAGATCCAGACCAGCGCGCCGAAGCTGGCGAGGATGGACAGCGTGTTCATGACGAGGGCCTTGATCGGCAGGATCACCGACCTGAGCAGCAGGAACAGGACGATGTAGGTCGTCACGACGATGAACAGGCCCGTCCGCGGGAAGTCCTGGGCGACCCGGCCGACGACGTCGGCGACATCGGCCGCGCCCCCGCCGACGAGGATGGTCATCCCGGGCGGTGGGGCGAGCGGGCCGCCGGGGTCCCGCAGGGCCGCGACAAGGCCGCGTCCCTCGTCGCTGTTGCCGCCGTACGGCGTGATGACCGTGAAGGCCGTCAGGGTTCCTTTCGTCGTCGCGGCGAGCGCCGTCGCCACGAACCGGTCGCGCGGACCGTTCGGATCGGCATAGAGCAACTGATACTGCTCCTTGCGCAGGCGCGGGTCGACGTCCACGAGCGAGTCCACGCGGCGCACGCGCGGGTCGGCGGCGAGCCGCCGCGAGTAGTCGAAGAGGGCGGCCACGTTGACGGGCGAGGTCGCCGGCCCGTCGGTCCGGATTGCGATCGCGATCGGCGCGAACTCGCCTTCTCCGAAGGCGGTCGCGAGCCGGTCGAACGCAGAGCGCGACGGGACGCTGGCGGGCAGGATCGTCGAATCCGGCGAGTTGAAGCGGACGTGGAGGAAGGGCGAGCCGAGCAGGAGGACGAGCCCGAGGGTCGGAATGAGCACGGCGACGGGGTGGCTCATCACCCGCCTGGCGAGGCGCGCCCATGGCCCGTTCGGGTCGTCGCGCGGCACCACCCGGCGGATCGCCAGCGCATCGATCCGGGATCCGACGATCGCGAGCAGGGCCGGCAGCAGGGTGAGCGCCGAGGAAGCGGCAAGGAGGACGACGATCGCGCCCGCGATCCCGACCGAGCGCAGGATCATGAACTCGAACAGGACGAGCCCGGTGAGCCCGAGGAGCACGGTCAGGCCCGAGAAGAACACGGCCCGGCCCGCGGTCTCGACCGTGGCCTCCACCGCGCCTGCCACCCGCTCGGCCGGCGGATCGCCCGACCGGGCGGCCATCTCCTCGCGGAACCGGCTCGTCATCAGCAGGGAGTAGTCGACCCCGAGCCCCAGCCCGAGGAGGGTCGCGAGGTTGAGGACGAAGATGCTCATCGGGGTCGCGCTCCCGACGACGAAGATCGCGGCCAGGGCGACGATGACGGCCGCTCCGCCGACGATGAGCGGCAGCGCCGCCGCGGCGACCGAGCCGAAGACGAGCAGGAGGGCGAGCGCCGCGAGCGGCAGGGACACGATCTCGCTCCGGCGCAGGTCGGACTCCGAGACCGACTGGACGTCGCCATAGAACGCCGGGCCGCCGGCGAGCTGAACGTCGAGCCCGGGCGGCTGCCCCAGGCGCTCGCGGATCCCGGGCAGCGCCGCCGGGGAATCGTCAGGCGCGATCGACAGGAAGACGATGTCGTACGCCGTGTGCCCGTCGGTCGAGACCTGGCGCGGGCTCAGGGTGTGGGGCAGGATCCGGACGACGTACGGAGCGTCTGGCACGCGCTGGATCGCCGCCGCGGCCGGCAGCTCGAAGGCCGGGGTTCCGGCCGTGGCGATGTCGCTGTGAACGACGACCACGACCGCGGATGGCGGGCTGTTCAGCTCGGTCTGGAGGAGCGCCTTCGCCCTGGCTGATTCGAGGTCGTCGAGGATGAACCCGCCGGCCCGCAGGACGCTGACGACACGAGGGGCGAGCGGGATCGCGACGAGCAGGATGACGGCCCACACGAGGACGATCGCCCAGCGCCGCCGGACCGCGAACCGGCCGAGACGCGCGAACGGATCCGATCGATCCTGCCGCCGGTGGTCGGCCGACCCGTCCGATGGCGGCGTTCCGTCACCAGGTTCACGGGCCATGGAGCGGTCCGATACGTCCTTTTGGGGAGGTCCACATGGTGGTCCCATGCTATACAGAGGTCCGGATCACGCATCCTTGGCAGTGGGGGCTGAACGGGGGCCCTTTCGGGAGAGATGACGATCGACGCGTCCGAGCGCCAGAAGAGCGCCAGCGCTGGATCGATCCCCGCATTCGCGAACCGCGCCGAGACGACGGCCTGGGCTCGCGATCTTGCGGCGCGGATCGGTCTCGAGCAGCCGACCCAGCACATCGCGATCTTCGTCCCCGACCAGGACGGCTACGGGCTGCGCCTGGCCGCCCAGGTCTGGGGGGCGGGCGAGGACACCGGCGAGGTCACGGTCGGCGACTGGACGGTGCCGCTCGAAGGGTCGGTCTGTGGTCGGGTCTATCGAACGGGTCTCGCGGCCCTGTGCGCGGACGTGTCGATGGATCCCGACTACCGCTCCTTCCCGGGCGGCCGGACACGGTCGTTCCTGACGGTTCCGGTTGGCCCGCCCGACAACGTGGTGGCCGTCATCAACCTCGAGGCTCCCTGGGTCGGGGCGTTCGCGATCCGCGACTACGAGCGGATGACCGAGCGCGCGGCCCTGGCATTCGCGTCGTTCCCGAAATCCTCGATCGTCTGACCTGCGTCGACGGCCCCGGGCCCGGCCCGGGCATCTGCTAGCATCTGCCAGCACGTCCGCCAGCCAGAGCGAGGGCCCCGGTGCAGCTCTTCACGATCTTCTTCTCGCGGCCCTTCGAGTTCGGCGTCGCGACCGCGATCTCCGTCCTGATGCTCGTGATCATCCTGCGCTCGGCCCTGTCGTCCGAAGGCCCGTCCGGCCTCGGCCGGCTCATGGCCCGGCCCACGACGAAGTTCGTCTTCGGCTTCCTGTTCCTCGCCTGGGCCGTCGTGTTCGGGATCGGCCTCCAGCTCGTGCCGCACGAGGGAGCGAACTCGCCGTATGGCGGCATCGGGCTGATCGCGATGTTCACCGGCTTCTTCATCATGATGGGCTTCATCTGGTCGGTGATCGGCGAGTAGCCGGATCCTGATTCCCGGACCTCGGCTGAGGTCCGCTCGGCCGGACCTTCGAGCCTCTGGACCGTCCGCGAACGGCCGCGCTATGATCTGCTGAACTTGCAGTCTGCATAGACTTTATGCGGTCACGGCCGTCAACGACCACTCCGCAAGACGCGCACCTGGAGGCCGCTCGAGTTGGACGCCCACGAGATCAAGGCCGCGGTCGCGCATCAGGCGGCCGAGCGGGCTGCCGCCGAGCCGCCGTTCGTCAACCGGCGCGACCCCGCCCAGCTCCTCGGACCGGACGGCCGGCCTGCGGTCAGCCGCCGCGCGCCGATCTGGGAGGACATCCCGGACGAGAAGTGGAACGACTGGCGCTGGCAGCTCAGCCACCGGGTCAATGACCTCGAGGAGATCGCCCAGGTCCTCAACCTGACCGACGACGAGCGCGAGGGCCTGTCGGCCAAGGACAAGTTCCGGGTCGACATCACCCCGTACTTCATCTCGCTCATCGACCCGGACGACCCGAACGACCCGATCCGCCGCCAGGTGATCCCGCTCGGGCGGGAGCAGCAGGCGTTCACCGCGATGATGGAGGACTCGCTGGCCGAGGATCGCCATTCGCCGGTCCCGGGCCTCGTCCACCGCTACCCCGACCGGGTGCTGATGCTCGTCACGACCCAGTGCGCGAGCTATTGCCGCTACTGCACCAGGAGCCGGATCGTCGGCGACCCGACCCAGAACTTCAATAGCCGCGACCACGAGGCCCAGCTCGAGTATCTTCGGCGGACGCCGCAGGTCCGCGACGTCCTCATCTCCGGCGGCGACGGCCTGACCCTCGCCCCGAAGCTGTTCGAGAAGATCCTCCGCGGCCTGCGCGAGATCCCGCACATCGAGATCATCCGGATCGGCTCGCGGGTCCCGGTCTTCCTGCCCCAGCGGATCGACGACGAGCTGTGCGCGATGCTCGAGCAGTACCACCCGCTCTGGATCAACCTCCATTTCAACCACCCCAACGAGATCACGCCGGAGGTCAGCCGAGCCGTCGACAAGCTCACGAAGGCGGGCCTGCCGGTCGGCAACCAGAGCGTCCTGCTGGCGGGCGTCAATGACTGCGTTCACATCCAGCGGTCGCTCGTCCACAAGCTCGTCGAGAACCGGATCCGGCCGTACTACCTCTACCAGTGCGACCTCGTCGAAGGCTCCGGCCACTTCCGGACGCCGGTCGGCAAGGGTCTCGAGATCATGGAGGGGCTGCGCGGCCACACGTCGGGCTACGCCGTCCCGACCTTCGTGATCGATGCGCCCGGCGGTGGCGGCAAGATCCCGGTCATGCCGAACTACCTGATCAGCTATTCCGATCACAAGGTCGTCCTCCGCAACTACGAGGGCTACATCACGACCTACGAGGAGCCGCCGACCTACGAGCGCCACGACGAAGCCGCCTGCACGTACTGCCAGAGCCAACGTTCCGAGCCCGGCCAGTCCGGCGTCCTCGGCCTG
>JANMCU010000080.1:0-5895 GCA_031361415.1 Chloroflexota bacterium
AGTCCAGTCGGAGGAGGTCCGAGTCGGGCCGGAGGATGAAGTCGCGGACCACGCCGGCCGCCCAGCGGCTCGCGCCGACGCCCAGCCCCGTATACCCGAGGGCGTAGGTCAGCCGCCCGCCGAGCGCCTGCCCGAACGTCACCGTGAAGCGCGAGGTCGTGTCGATCGCGCCACCCCAGCGGTACGCGAACCGCAGGCCCGCGAGCTGCGGGAACGCCCGCCGGAAGTGCTCCTCGAGCTTGGCGAACGTGGCCGGCCTCCGATCGAACTGCGGACCGACCCCGTTGTTCGGGTAGTACACGGCGTCGTAGCCGCCCCACAGGATCCGGTCGTCGGCGGTCAGGCGGAAGTAGTGGAACTGGTTGTTGGCATCGGACATGCCCTGTCGTCGGGCCCAGCCGATCGACGCGTGCTGGTCCGGGGTCATCGGCTCGGTCACGAGGACGTAGTCGTAGACCGGGACGAACCGGCTCTCGAGCCGGCGGAGCCAGCCGGAGTAGGCCGACGTGGCGACGACGACACGGCCGGCGTCGACCGTTGCGCCACCTTCGACCGCGATCCGGACGCCGCTCGCGCGCCGCTCGACATCGCGCACGCCTGAATGCTCGTGGATTGTGATCCCGCGCTCCTCGCAGACCCGGGCAAGACCGCGCACGAGCTTCGCCGGGTCGAGGACGACGTCGCGGCCGGGCGGCTGGTACAGGCCGGCCAGCCAGAGCGGCGAGTGAACCTCGGCCTGGATGGCGTCGCGGTCGAGGAACACGAGCTCCTCGCCGTGCCCGGCCGCCTCGTCGACCCACGCCCGGAACTCCTCCACCTGGTACGCCTGGTCGGCCACCGCGAGCCCGCCGGTCTCCTCGAGGTCGCAATCGATCCCGTGCTCGCGGGTGAACGCGACGAGGGCGGCGAGGTTGGCGATGCCCTCCCGTTCGAGGAGCACGATCTCACCGGGGAAGTGGCGGATCCCGTTCGCGAGCCCGTGGGTCAGTGACGCCTGGCAGAAGCCGCCGTTGCGGCCGGACGCGCCGAACCCGACGGTCTCCTGCTCGAGGACCACGACCCGCAGCGACGGGTCCGTGTCGGTCAGGGCGATCGCGGTCCACAGGCCCGTGAAGCCTGCCCCGACGATCGCGACGTCCGCCGCCGTCGCGCCGCGAAGGGGAGGTCGAACCGGCTCGGCCGGCGATGCCGCCAGCCAGTAGCTGATCGCGGTCGAAGGATCGCTGGAGGGGATCACGCACGGATCGTAATCCGCGTCGGTGCGGAACCCTCGGTCTACTGGACGGCACGCGCGATTCGGTACGCGATTCGCACGGGAATCGGTGCATTCGTGCGATATCCGCGTTGACGGAGGCACCGGCGCTATGCCACCATGGCGTCCCGCCCGTTCCGCTCCCCGGAACACCCGTCGCGCATGACGGGTCAACCAGCCCACGGAGTGACCTCATGGCCACTGTCTCGAGACCGACCAGCCAGACGCCCACCCTTCGCCGCGACCGCCAGGTCGAGCAGTACCACCGCGCGATCAAGACCCTGCCCGGTGGCACGAACTCGAACTTCCGGGCGTGGGGCGAGGACACGGTCTACATCGACCGGGGCAAGGGCGGGCGGATCTGGGACCAGGACCAGAACGAGTACATCGATCTCCGGATGGGCTACGGCCCGGTGATCCTCGGCCACGGCGACGATCGGGTCGACGACTACGTCAACCAGCAGATGCGCAAAGGCGTCAGCTTCTCGCTCACAAGCGAGGACGAGGTCCGGGCCATGGAGCTCGTGTGCGAGCTGACCGGCTGGGTCGAGATGGCCCGGATGACGGTCTCGGGCACCGAGGCGACGATGCACGCGATGCGCCTCGCCCGCGCCTTCACCGGCCGCAACAAGATCGTCAAGTTCGAGGGCCAGTACCACGGGGTCCACGATTACGCGCTGATCAGCGTCGCGCCGGACGACATGTCCGAGCTGGGTGACGCCGACAAGCCCGTTCGCCTGGCATGGGGACGCGGCATCCCCGACGCCGTGGCCGACACGATCATTCCGGCCCGCTACAACAACCTGGCCCAGCTCCGCCGGCTGTTCGAGGAGCAGGGCGACGACATCGCGGCGGTGATCGTCGAGCCGGTCATGGGCAACGCCCAGGGCATCCTGCCCCAGGAAGGCTTCCACAAGGCGATGCGGGCGATGACCGAGGAGTTCGGCATCCTCCTGATCTTCGACGAGGTCAAGACCGGCTTCCGGTTCGCGAAGGGCGGGGCGGCCGAGTTCTTCGACATCCGGCCGGATATCGGGACATTCGCCAAGGCGATGGGCAACGGCTACCCGGCGGCGGCGTTCGGGGGTCGACGCGACATCATGAGCCAGCTGCCCGACAAGGTCAGCCACGGCGGCACGTACGCGGGCAACCGGGTCGCGGCGGCCGCCGCCGTCAAGACGCTCGAGATCATCCGTGACACGAACGCCCTCGAGACGATCCACGCGACCGGGCGGCGGATCCAGGACGGCCTGCGCGAGGTCCTGAACCCGAGCGGGATCCCATGGGTGTTCACCGGCCATCCGTCGATGTTCGGGATCATGTTCACCGACGAGGTCCCGACCGAGTATCGCGACTGGGCAAAATCCGACCACGAGCTGTACGACGCGATCGCGATCGGGATGTTCGCCCGCGGCGCCATGCCCGAGCCGGACAGTCGCGAGCCGTGGTTCGTCTGCGAGGCCCACGCCCAGGGCGACACGGTCGACCAGGTCGTCACGATCTTCGAGGAGTCCTTCCGGGCCGCTCTCGACGCCCGCTCCCGAGGGGACGGGGTCCATGTCGGCGACGAGACCGGCCACCAATCGGCCGGTTGACCGGCCTCCGTCACGCTCGAGCCTGACCGGCCAGCCGGTCACCGTCACCCAGGCATCCCGACCGGCCCGGCCGGAACACGAGACGAGGGACAACAGATCGATGGTCCTCGACGGTAACGCGGTCCGCTCGGTCGACCGGGCGGCGGCACTCCTCCTCGCACTGGGCGATTCCCAGGGCGAAGCCGGCGTCACGGAGCTTGCCCGGCGGCTCGGTCTCCACAAGTCGACCGCGTCGCGGCTGCTCGCGACGCTCCAGAAGCGGGGCCTCGTCGAGCAGGACGAGGAGACGGGCAAGTATCGCCTCGGGCTGGTCGTGATCCGCCTCGCGGAGCGGGCGGAGCGGACGCTCGACCTGCGTGGGATCGCGATGCCCGAGCTCGAGCGACTCGCCCGGCTGACACATGAGACGACGGGCCTCGGCATCCTCGACGGCGACACGCTCCTGACCGTTGCCCAGGCCGACGGTCCGAATCTCATCGCCGTCGGCGACTGGACCGGTCGATCGACGCCGCTTCACTGCGTCGCTTCGGGCAAGGTCCTGATGTCGGCCGTGGCCGAGCGGGAGGTTCTCCGGATCGTCCGGCGCAGCCTCGTGAGCTACACCGAGCGGACGATCACCGAGCTCGAGCCGCTCCTCGAGGAGCTCGCCCGGATCCGGCGACGCGGCTACGCCACGGCACTGGGCGAGTTCGAGATGGGCCTCAACGCGGTCGCCGCGCCGGTCCATGACGCGCGCGGCAACGTCATCGCGGCCGTCGACATCTGGGGCCCCGCGTTCCGCCTGACCCCGCGCCGCATCCCGGAGCTCGCCGCCCAGGCCCGCGAAGCCGCCGCCGCGATCTCGGTCCGCCTCGGCGGAACCGGCACGTCCGCGGCAGCCCAGCCGACGCTCGCCCAGGCGCTCTCGAACTCGTCGATCGCCGCCAGCGAGCCCGCCCCGCTGGCGCCGGCCCCGGTCGGCTCGGTCGACCAGCTCGCCGCCGAGGTCGCCGCCGCGTCCTAGACGCCGGCCGGGACCAAGCCCGAGCCGCCTCCCTGCCCGGGTCCCGCCGGGCTACCATCGCGGGCGATGGACTTCACCAAGCCGCCGCTGAGCACGATCGTCGACGTCCTCCGGACGAACGGCGTGCGGATCCTCGTCATCTTCGTCGTCGCCGTCATCGCCCTGCGCGTGTCGACCTTGCTGATCCACGGGATCGTCAAGGCCCTGCTCGATCGCGAGGCGACCGAGGGAACAGCCCAGGAGCTGTCCGCGATCGAGGTCCAGAAGCGAATGGACACGCTCGACGAGCTCGGCTCGAACGTGATCCGGGCCTTCGTCGTGATGATCGCGGGGATCATGGTCCTCGACGCCCTTGACCTCAACATCGGCCCGGCCGTGGCCGGGCTCGGCGTCGTCGGGATCGCCGTCGGGTTCGGCGCCCAGAGCCTCGTCCGCGACTACCTGAACGGCGCCCTGATCCTGGTCGAGAACCAGTACAGCAAGGGCGATGTCGTGTCGATCGCGGGGGTGAGCGGCGCCGTCGAGGACTTCAGCCTGCGCCGGACGACACTGCGCGACCTCGACGGTGTGGTCCACACGGTGCCAAACGGCGAGGTCAAGGTCGCGAGCAACCGGACCCGGACCTGGGCCCGGATCAACCAGAACGTCACGGTCGCGTTCGGGACCGACATCGACAAGGCGATCGAGGTCGTCGACGAGCTCGGCAAGACCATGGCCGCCGATCCGGTGTGGAAGCGCCGGATCCTCGAACCACCGAGGGTCGAACGAGTCGAGTCGATCGACGAGCGCGGGGTCACCCTCAAGATCCTCGGCACCGTCCGCGCCTCGGAGCAATGGGCAGCCGGCGGCGAGTTCCGCAAGCTGCTCCTCGAGGCCTTCGCGAAGAACGGGATCCGCCTGCCGCGGCCGCCGCAGGTGTTCGTCGCCCAGTCGGAAGCGACCGAGGGCGTCCAGATCGGCCCGGCGCCCACCCAGGACGACCTGGCCGACGAGTAGGCCGTGCATCCACGCCACGGGCTCGGCCGATCGGTCATCGCATTCGGGATGACCGTGGGCGTCCTCGCGATCGGCTGCGCGATCCCGCCGCAGGGCATCGAGCGGTCCGTGCCCTGGAGGGTCCTGGACACCGGGCTGACGCTTGCACCGCCGGGCGAGGCGCCTGCGGTCCGGCTCTCCAGCCTCGACGCCTACCAACGTTGTATCGGCGGCCAGGCGTCATGCGGGGATGGCTCCCCGACTGCGATCGAGCTGGCGCTCGCAACGGACCCCGGGACCAACCTCATCGACCCGGCCGGGACGCTTGTCTGGGCGATCGAATGGCTCGACGTCACCTGCCCGCCTTCGAGTGGCGGCCCGGTCGTCGGCGTGCAGCCGCCCCCGGAGCCGCCCGGGCACTGCGACGAGATCGCGATCGTCGACGCGAACAGCGGCACGTACCTGTTCACCCAGACCGGGCCCCACGATCCTGGCCGTCCCTGATCGACGTCCGGATGCGGCGGCGACGCCTGCCGGCGCAGGGCCGCCCAATCGCCTGGGCCGTCCTTGCCGCGGTCGGCATCTTTGAGGTCGCGCGAGAGCACCGGCTGCTCGTTGCGTCGGGCGGAGGGTCGGCGTGAGGGATCGTCACCCTTGGAATCCGACGTCGGGACGACGGGCGGAGCGGATCGTGCTCGGATCGTCGCCCCGGGGCGGCGTCGGGCGACGCAACGAGCACGGGCTGCTCGCTCGCCGCCCGCCGGACCGGGGACGACCGGCGGCCACGCCCGGCCAGCCCGCGTAGAATGTCCGCTCAGCCCAATTCGTTCGTGCGCGCCCGATCATCGGCAGGAGCGGCCCCGTGAGCGTCGAACAGCGTCCCGAGATCGAGAACCTGCTGCTCGAGGAGCGGGTGTTCCCGCCTGACCCGGCTTTCACGGCCCAGGCCAACGCTCAGGCCGCCCTGTACGAGGAAGCGGCCCACGATCCGGAGGCATTCTGGGCGAAGATCGCCCGCGAAACCGTGACCTGGAACGAGCCGTTCACGACGACGCTCGAATGGGACCTGC
>JANMCU010000084.1:0-3643 GCA_031361415.1 Chloroflexota bacterium
ACGCCGCCTACCGCAAGCTCGCGGCCAACAAGCACAACCTCGCCAAGGCGATCGCCGCCGCCGCCCATGCCAAGGCGGTCCTCGCCCAGCGAATCAGCGACCTGGTCGCCGCCGCCTACGCGCACGGCAACATCCCGTCGGCCTACAACGGCACGCTCTCGTGGCCGATGGTCGGGACGGTCAGCCAGCCGTTCGGCTGCACCGGAATGACGTGGGAGCCCCCGTTCGGGTCATGTGCCCATTTCCACCAGGGGATCGACATCGTCGCCCCGTACGGGACGGCCATCACGGCCTCCGGTGACGGCAAGGTCGTCTACTGTGGCTGGAACTACGCTGACGGCGCGGATCCGGCCTGGATCGTGATCATCGCCCACAGCCAGTCCCTCGAGACGTGGTATGCCCACATGGTGCCGAGCTGCCCGGCCGGCGCGGGCACGTCGGTCTCCAGCGGCCAGGTCATCGGCCACGAAGGCAACACCGGCCACTCCACCGGTGCCCACCTTCATTGGGCGGTCCGCTTCAACGGCGATTTCGTCAACCCGCTGCTGTTCACCTGAGGTCGGCTCGCGGGATCGACCCGCGGTCGATCACGAGAACGCAACGCAACCGTCATCGCTCGATGACCGGAATGACCCGTCGCGGTGTTAGCATCCGCCCATGAAGCGGACGATGGCCGTGATCCTCGCCGGCGGTGAGGGCGAGCGCCTGTCCATCCTGTCTGGCGTCCGGGCCAAGCCCGCGGTCCCGTTCGGTGGCAAGTACCGGATCATCGACTTCACCCTGTCGAACTGCGTCAACTCGGACATCACGAACGTCGTCGTCCTGACCCAGTACAACCCGCGCTCGCTGAACGACCATATCGGCCTCGGCCGGCCGTGGGATCTCGACCGCGCGAACGGTGGCGTCAAGCTCCTTCAGCCGTACATCGCCCGCGGGCGCGTGGCGGAGTGGTACCGCGGGACGGCCGACGCGGTCCTCCAGAACTTCAACGTGATCGAGCACGACGCGGGCGACATCATCGTCGTCCTCGCCGGTGACCACATCTACAAGATGGACTACCAGCCGTTCATCGCCGCCCACAAGCGCAAGCGCGCCGACGTGACGATCGCCGTCCGCCAGGTGCCGCTGGCCGAGGCGTCACGGATGGGGATCCTCGCCCTCGACGAAACCGACCGGGTCGTCGAATGGCAGGAGAAGCCGAAGCACCCCAAGAGCGACCTCGCCTCGATGGGCGTGTACGTCTTCTCGAAGCGGGCGCTCCGGACGTGGCTCAGCGAAGACCGCAACGACTTCGGCCGCGACGTGATTCCGGCGATGCTCGACGGCGGTGCCCGCGTCTTCGGCTACCACTTCGAGGGCTACTGGCAGGACGTCGGGACGATCCAGTCCTATTGGGAGGCGAACCTCGCGCTTCTCGAGGACCACGCCGCGCTCGATCTGTACGACCGCGACTGGCTGATCCACACCCGGTCGGAGGAGCGGGCGCCGGCCCTCGTCGGCCCGACCGCCCAGGTCCATCGGAGCCTGATCAGCCACGGCTGCGTGATCAACGGCACCGTCGTGAACTCCGTCCTCTCGCCCGGCGTCCGGGTCGACGTCGGTGCGGTCGTGCGCGATTCGATCGTGATGTTCGACTCGGTCATCCGCTCGGGGGCGGTCATCGATCGGGCCATCCTCGACAAGGAGGTCGTCGTCGGGCCGGGCGCGATCGTCGGCGACGGACCGGACTTCGACACGCCGAACAAGCAGGAGCCCGGCCGCCTGAACACCGGGATCACGGTCGTCGGCAAGCGCGCGGTCGTGCCGCGCGGCGTCCGGATCGGGCGCAACGTGAAGATCGCCGGCGACGTCAAGGCGACCGATTTCCCGAGCCGAACCGTCAAGAGCGGGTCATCGATCGAGTCGGCCCGGCCACGGACCGCCGCCGCGCGGCTGGCCGCGGCGAACCGCGCCGCCGAGAAGCGGGTCGCGGTCAAGGTCGATGCCTCGTCGAACGGCCAGCACGAGATCGTGCCCGCGGTGCGGGTGGGCCGCGCCGTCGTCACGGGGAGCGGCGACAACCGCTGATCGGGATCGGGATCGGGATCGGGCCGCGACAGGCCCGGATCGAGGACTGCGGGTAGACTGCCCGCCATGCCTTCTTCGACATCGGGCGCTGCCGTGCGCCCGGCCGATGTCGAGCGCTGGCTCGACGAGCTGGAGCTCGAGGTGCTCGCTCGAGCCGATCGGGACGGCGTGACCTCGTGGGACCTCCGGCTCGACGGCCGGCGCCGGTTCGACCTGCCCCTGACCCTGATCCTCGACCCGTCGCTTGCCCTGATCTGCTGGGTCCATTTCGCCCCGCCGATCGGCGACGCGTTCCGCAAGTCGTTTCGAAAGCTGCTCCGCTGGAACGACGAGTTCCCGTTCGTCAAGTTCTCGCTGGCCGAGGACGAACGGCCGGTCCTCGCGAGCGAGCTCCCGCTCCGGACGGTGGATCGCGACGAGCTCGGGCTCGCGATCGCGCGCTCGCTCCTGATTGCCGACCAACTCCTCGAGGAGTCGGCCGGCTGGCTCTGGATCGGCGGCCGGATCCCGGATCAGTCGGCTCGGGTGAGTCGCGGTGCGGGCCTGATCGCGCGCTACGCGGACCGGCTCGGGGAGCTCGTCGCCGAGATGCCTCCGCCCACCGAGGCACCCTCGACCACCGAGGCGCCCTCGACCACCGAGGCGCCCCCGTCCGACGATGCACTCATCGCTGCGAGCGGCGCCCCGTGACGGCCGTGACCCGCGGCCGGCGTCTGTCCGGGATCGGGCTCGCGTTCCTCGCGGCCGTCATCTGGACCCCGGCCCGGGCACTCCTCCCGGCCGACGCGCCGTTCGGGCCGGCGGTCGCGGCCGCTGCTTCGAGTGGGCTGACTCTGACGGCGGACGCGCGCTACACGGTCGATCCCGCCAAGCGCCGGGTCCATGTGGCGGTCAACCTCGCCGCGACCAACCACCGGACCGACACGAAGACCCGGCGGTACTTCTTCGATCGGGCTTACCTCGCCGTCCAGCCGGGCACGACCGGCTACCGGATCACGAGCTCGGGGGCCAAGCCGACCGTTCGCGTCTCGCGCACCACCGCCACCTACATCCTGCTCCAGATCGACTTCGGCAAGCAGCTCGGCGCGGGTGCCACGCGCAGCTTCGCGCTCACGTTCGACATCGCCGACCCGGGCGGGGCGCCGACCCGGACGACCCGGATCGGGACGACGCTCGTGACCTTCGGGGCGTGGGGCTTCGGCAGCGCCGGAACGCCGGGCGGGTCCGTCACGGTCGTGTTTCCGGCCGGCTTCTCGGTCGACGTCAATGCGCCCGAGCTCGGCAAGCCGACGACCGACGCCGCAGGCAACGTCACCTATGCGACGGGCCGTCTCGTCAACCCCTTGTCGTTCTTCGCGTTCTTCATTGCGGACCGGCCCGGTGCGTTCAAGGAGACGACAATCCAGGTCTCGATCGACGGCCAGTCGATCCCGATCACGCTCCGCGCCTGGCCGGACGATCCCGCCTGGGCCAAACGGGTCGGCAGCCTCCTGACACGCGGATTGCCTGCCCTTGCGAAGGACATCGGGCTGCCGTGGACCGTCAGCCAGCCGCTGGTCGTGTCGGAGGCGATCAG
>JANMCU010000086.1:0-7249 GCA_031361415.1 Chloroflexota bacterium
CTGAACTTCCAGTTCGCGACCGAGGTCGCCTACGAGATCAAGGGCGGCAAGAAGGGCCGGCTGTTCAAGAACCCGACCTACACCGGGATCACCTACGAGTTCTGGCGCTCCCTCGACGCGGTCGGCGACGCCTCGAGCTACGTGATGCTCGGCACGCCGAACTGCGGCAAGGGCGAGCCTGGCCAGGGCGGCCACGTCGGCCACGGCTGCTCGGGAGCGCGCTTCCGCGACGTCCAGGTCGGGGTCGGCAAGTGGTGAGGGCCGGATGAGCGTCCGGAGCGACGTCCCGGCGCTCGACACGCTCGCGATCGCCGATCGCGCGGTCGCCCTCGCCCGGGCTGCCGGCGCGACCGAGGCCGAGGCCGTCGTCTCGGCCGAGCAGGCGCAGCTGACCCGGTTCGCCAACAGCGAGATCCACCAGAACGTCGCGGAGACCGACGGATCGCTGAACCTGCGGGTTGCGATCGGAAAGCGGATCGGGGTGGCGTCGTCGAACCGGCTCGACGACGAGGGGCTGCGACGCCTGGCCGACACGGCAACCGCGATCGCCCGCAACTCCGCGGAGCTCGAGGATTGGGGCGGCCTGCCCGAGCCGACACCGATCCGCGAGATCCCGGCGGCCTGGTCCGAAGGCACGGCGGGCGCCACGCCCGAGGGACGGGCCGAGGGCGTGCGTGCCGTCATCGCCGCGGCTGATCGAGCCGGCGTCCGCGCCTTCGGTGCGTTCTCGACGGTCGCCGAGCACCTCGCCGTCGCCAACTCGCACGGGATCCGGGCTCTCCAGCATCGAACGAGCGCCCAGCTCCTGACCGTGATGATGGCCGCCGACGGCGGGTCCGGCTATGCAGAGCAGGCGTCGGTCGATGCGTCCTCGATCGACGCTGCCGCGATCGGCCTGGAAGCCGCCGAGAAGGCCCGATCGACCGTCAACCCGGTGGCGATCGAGCCCGGCGATTGGACAGTGGTCCTCGAGGAATACGCTGTCGTCGACCTCCTCTCGATGCTCGCGTTCATGGGCTTCAGCGCCCTGGCGGTCCAGGAGGAGCGCTCGTTCGCCGAGCCCGGCAAGGTCATCGGCAGCGAGCTCGTCACCATCGTCGACGACGCGACCGAGCCGGGCGCGATGCCGATGGCGTTCGATTACGAGGGGGTGGCCAAGCAGAAGGTCGTCCTCGTCGAACGCGGCGTCTGCCGGGATGTCGTGTACGACGCCCAGACCGGGGCCCGCGGCGGCCATCCCTCGACGGGCCATGGCCTGCCGGCGCCGAACTCGTACGGGCCGTTCCCCTTGAACATGGTGATGTCGGCCGGGACGACCGAGCAGGCCGCGCTCGTCGGCGAGATGGAACGCGGTCTCCTCGTCACGCGCTTCCACTACACGAATCCCGTCCACCCGAAGCTCGCGATCGTGACCGGGATGACCCGTGACGGGACATTCCTCGTCGAGGGCGGCCAGATCGTCGGGCCGGTCCGCAACCTGCGCTTCACCCAGAGCTATCTCGCGGCCCTCGCGGGGACGGTTGCCGTCGGGCGCGAGCGCCGGACGATCCGGGGCGACTTCGGCGGAGTGCTCGTGCCGTCGGTCCGGATCGACGGCTGGACGTTCACGGGCGCCACCGAGCACTGATCCACTCGGGCGGCAAGCGGCGGTGCCTTCCTCCGACCCATACCATGGCCCGATGGACACGATCCAGGCCCGACTCGGCCGCGGCTTCGACCCGGCCGAGCTCCGTCGGATCAAGCGCCTCTGGGTGCGCCACTCCATCGCCGAGGACCGGCGCGACATCGACGGGCTGATCGCGACGCTCGCCCCCACATCCGTCTACGAGATGATCCCGACAGGCCAGCGCTGGGAGGGCCACGTCGGGGCGCAGGTGTTCTACACCGAGCTGTTCGCGGCCTTCCCCGACAACCGCTTCGCCCTGACCGACATCGTGGTCGGGCCGCAGGGCGTGTTCGAGGTTGCGACGCTGACCGGCACGAACGTCGGGCCGTGGGGCGGCGCGCCACCGAGCGGCCTGCCGGTCTCGCTCCAGGTCCTGATCCTGTTTCCCTGGGATCCTGCCACGCAGCGGTTCCTCGGGGAGCGGATCTGGTTCGACCGTGGTGGCACGCTCGGGGGCAACTTCGACGCGAGCCGGCCGACCGCTACCACTCGATGAGCTTCCAGATCTCGGGCTCGAGCTCGCCTGGCTCGCCGCCGATCTCGGCGAAGATCGCGACCGCTCGCTTGAGGTGCTCCATCGCGTCGTCCTGACGCCCGTCGGCGCGGAGCAGGTCGGCGAGGTTGTTCTCGAGGGCGGCCTGCGGTGGCGGTCGCCCTGCCGCTCGCACAGGACGAGCGCCTCACGCGTGAGATCCATGGCGCGGTCGCGCTGGCCGAGGTCGCCATGGACCAGGGCGAGGCTGTTCAGGCCGGCAATCCGGGGGCCGGGGTCGGCGCTCGCCAGGGCTGCCTCGCACGATCGCTCGAGGTGCTCCCGGGCAGCGACCAGGTCGCCCGCGCCCCGGGCGAGGATGCCGAGGAGATCCTCCGCCCGAGCCACACCGGCGAGGTCGTTGACCGCTGATGCCAGATCGAGCGCCTCGTCGGCAAGGCGGCCGGAGGCGGCTGGGTCGCCCGCCCGGTGGGCGATCGCGCTTCGATCGGCAAGCAGCGCGGACCGAGTCTCCGCATCCCCGTCGGGGACCAAGGCGAGCGCCCCGTCGAGATAGCCGGCCGCACGGGTCCAGTCCCCGCGCCGAGCGTGGACCAGCCCCAGGCGATGTTCGATCCAGGCGTGGCGCTCCGGCCCGGCCAGGGCATCTGCGACTTCGAAGTGACCGATCGCACCGGCGTAGTCGCCGAGCAGGGTCAGGACCTCGCCGAGCGACTCGTGGAGCTCGGGGACCCTCGCGTCTCCCAGCGCAAGCGCGGCCTCGAAGTGCTCACGAGCGTCCCGGTTCGCGAAGACGGCCCGCGCATGCTCGCCGGCCAGGCGATGGGCGACCGCCGCTTCCGCGGATCGACCGGCGATGCCCTCGTGGTGGGCGATGAGCGACCAGCGAGCCGGGTCGTCGCGATCGACGCCGCCCGCCCGGAGCGCGTCGGCAACGCGCCGGTGGAGCAGGCGGCGGCGTGCGAGGCCGATCGACTGATAGGCCACGTCACGCAGGCGGCCGTGACTGAAGTCGTGGCGCACGTCGCCTCCCCTGACCGGAGCGACCTCGACGATGAGCCCGCGCCGGACCAGCTCCTCGAGCCCGGCGATCGCCTCGACCTCGCTGCGACCGCTGGCCATGCGGACCGTCTCGAACTCGAACGATCGACCGATCACCGCGGCCGTGCCGAGTAGCTGCCGCGCCAGGTCGCTCACCGCGGCGATGCGCGAGCGGAGGAGGGTCGCGACGCTGCCCGGCGTCGGCCCGCCGATCGGATTCGCGGACGCGAGCGCCTCGGCCACGTACAACGGGAGGCCCTCGGATTCCTCGAACAGGGTCGCCGCCACGACCGCCGCGCCCGCCCCCAGGGAAGCCACCGCGAGGGCCTCGACCGCCGCACGATCGAGACGTCCAGGTGTGATCCGAATCGAGAGCCAGTCGCCGTCGGCAACCGCAGTCAGCCGACGTCGGATCTCGTCGTCGAGCTCTTCCGCGCGCCACGCGACGAGCAGGATCATCGGCCGGCCACGCAGCCGGCGAGCGAGCCAGGCAATGACCGCCAGGCTGGAGTCGTCGGCCCGATTGAGGTCGTCCATGACGATGGCGCCGGGGACCGGTCCGGAAGCGAGGGCAGTCAGGACCTCGCCGAGGCCCTCGACCAGGCGGGCTCCGCCAAACGGGTCGGCGGATTGTCCGGGGAGGCTGTCCGGCGCCGTCAACTCCGGGACGGGGACCAACCGTCCGGCTTCGGCCCGGAGGTCCGGGCGGACGCGTCGCAATCGGTCTTCGGCAGCGGGCTGGTCGAGGCCGACCCGGACCAGCTCCGCGATCGGCGCCAGGGCGGTCGTTGCCTCGCCGTCGTACGCCCGTGCCTCGAGGACGGTGCCGCCCCCCGCGCGGACCATCGCGACCAGCTCCGCAGCCAGCCGGGTCTTGCCGATCCCGGCCTCGCCCTCGATGATGACCAGGCGTCCGTCGGGACCGGTCGATTGGACGGCCCCGCGAAGGATCGCCATCTCGTGGTCGCGGCCGACGAGCGGGAGGGCGAGCGGCGCGATCACCGGCTGGCTGGCAGCCGGCGGCTGCGCCCCGGTCGTCGGTGCTTGCCCAAGGCGGCCGGCCCGGATGGCCTCGTACAGCTCGGTCGTCTCCGGCAGCGGCGCGACTCCCAGGTCGCGATCGAGGATCCGGACACAATCACGGTACTGGCCGATCGCCGCGGCCGGCTCACCCGCCCGGGCGAGGAGCTGCATGAGCAGGCGATGAGCAGGCTCGTGAAGCAGGTCGACCTCGAGCCAGCGTCGGCCGATCGCGAGCGCCCGTTCGGTCACCCCGCCCGCGGCCAGGGCGCGCGCCAGTCGCTCGAGGGCCCCGGCGAGATCCCGCCGATGCGACTCGGCTTCGGCGACCTGCCATTCGTCGAACGCTTCGCTGTCACGAAGTGCGAACCCGGCCATGAACTCGCCTCGATCGAGCTCGATCGCCTCCTCCAGCGCGGTAAGGCACGCGTCGCACGCCGAGTCCGCGTCGTGACCGTGGTCGCGCGCCCGTCCCAGCGCCGCCCGGAAACGGCGGACGTCGAGCTCGGTGTCGCCATCGCGAAGGGCGACGGAGGCCCGATCGATCGCGAGGGCGCCGACGCCCAGGCCGGCATTCAGCACCGACAGCGTGCGACGCAGCGCCGCCCGCGCGTCAGGCCCATCCGCGTCAGGCCAGAGCAAGGCCGCGAGCGACTCGCGGCTCGCCGGCCGACGTGTCATCGCGAGGAATGCGAGCAAGGCGATCGCTTTGCGCGTGTCGACCGCCAGCGGCACGCTCCCCACCTCGACCTTCACCGGGCCGAGGAGCTTGATCGAAACGTTGCCGTTCACAGCGATACGGTACGCCCGAGGTCCCTGCTCCCGTAACGCTCGATGCGACGAATCGCCCAATCGCTCGCGTCGTGACGCCCATGACACGCGTGGCGCTCCGTAACGTTGTCGGGACGCACGTCGCGCAGGATCGGCGGTAATGAGCATGCAATCATTCGCCTGGGCATCCTTCGCGATCGCCGAACGGACCACGGTCGCGCGTGCATGATGCGGGCGTCCGGGTACGTCGGTGCCGACGCCGGATGGGGCAGCGATGACGACCGGTGACGCGCTCGGCCGGGCCGGGCAGGTTGCCGTCCTCGGGATCGTCGGCGCAGGCGTCTACGTCGGCCTGGGCAATGGCGCGCTGCCCGTCTGGCTCGTCCCGTTCATTCCGTTTGCCGGGATCGGCGCGCTCCTGGCCATCCGCCGGCCGCGGAGCCCGATCGGCTGGATCCTGATCGGTCTGGGCTGGTCGTTCGTGATCCTGATGGCGTCTGTCCGGGCAACGGAGCGGCAGTTTGCCGATTCGACATTCGACCCGCCCTCTGCGGTGCTCGCGATCGCCCAGGGCGGTGGCGGCCCGGCAGCGTTCTTCCTGTTTGCGGTTCTCGCCACGGTCTTCCCGTCCGGCAGGCTGCCGGCTGGACGATGGGGCATCCTCGGTCGGGCGGCCCTCGGGGTCGGCCTGCTCGTGGTGATCGCCGGCTACGTCATGCCGGGCATCGGCGTCAACCTCGCCGGCCACGACACATACACGCCCGTCCGGAACCCGATCGCCCTGCTGCCGGACCTTCCGGTGTGGCGACTGGTCACTCCGGACAACGCGATCTTCCCGGTCATGTTCGTGATGTTCGGCGCGGCCGTCTCGGTGATCGTTCGAGTGCGGCGCGCCCGAGGAACGGAGCGCCAGCAGCTCCGCTGGTTTGCGACGTCTCTCGTGTCGGTCGTGTTGGGTGTCGGCGCCGGCTTCGTGATCTCAGCTCTCATACCGGGGTCCGCGCAGAGCGGTGTCGCATGGATCCCTGCGATCCTCGCGTTCACCAGCGTGCCGGTGGCCGTCGGGATCGCGGTCCTCCGCTATCGGCTCTACGACATCGACCGAATCATCAGCCGGACGCTGGCCTACGCGGTCATCACGGCCATCCTCGCGCTGGTCTTCGCGGCCGTGATCGTGGGTTTGCAGGCGCTGTTCTCGAACGTCACCGGTACCAACACGCTGGCCGTGGCCGCCTCCCACCCTCGTCGTCGCTGCGCTCTTCCAGCCGTTGCGACGTCGGATCCAGGGCGCGGTCGATCACAGCTTCAACCGGGCTCGCTACGACGCCGAGCTGACCGTCGCCGGGTTCGCCGCCCGTCTCCGCGACGAGGTCGATATCGCGACCGTCACGACCGACCTGCATGCCACGGTCGAGCGCGTCGTCCACCCTGCCTCCCTGGGCCTCTGGATCCGCGAGGCGAGGCCATGACGGCTCGCACCGTAGTTGTCGGAATCGCCTGGCTGGCCTCCGTCGCCGGTGCGGCGACGCTCGTCGCCACGGCGGGCACCATGCCGGGCGTTGGGGCCAGCGGCTCCGCTCCGCCTGGACGACATCGACCGGATCAGCGGCCGGGCCGCCAGGGAGGTCGATCGTGAGCCCACGCGCGTCGAGGGCTGTGGCGACAACCGTGGCGCTGCTCGCCCTGGCGCTGGAGGCTGCCGCTGGTGTCCTCATCGTGCGTGACGTTGCCGCGACGGGGGTGGCGGTGGGTTCGAACGGGGTTTCGGTCCTGATCCTGGGAGCAAGCTTCCCGGTTGTCGGGTGGCTGATCGCATCCCGTCGCCGCGAGAACGGCATCGGCTGGATGTTCCTCGCGGCTGGGGTCGCGTTCGCGCTCGTCACGTTCAGCGGCGCCCACGCCCACTACGGCCTGGTCGTGGACCCCGGATCCTTGCCGCTTGCCGACATCACGGCGTGGCTCTCGACCCTGGCCTGGGTTCCCGCGTACACGCTGCTGATCCTGCTGCTCCTCTTCTTTCCCGATGGCCGCCTCCCGTCGCGACGATGGCGGCCGATGATCTGGATCGCTGCCCTGTCTGCGTTCCTGATGCTGGTCCCGAGTGCGATCGCCGAGTGGCCGCATCGAGGACTGGCCCTGCTGACGGGCGTGTCGCCCGCCACGGGCGACCCGTTGGTCGACCCGGCGCTCGACGCGGCATATCTGCTCCAGGGGGTCGGCTCGGCCCTGAGCCTGATCGTCGCGGTGGCTGGTGCCGG
>JANMCU010000116.1:0-20235 GCA_031361415.1 Chloroflexota bacterium
CGACCTTGGCGTCACGCAGGTAGTCCAACCCGCGCAGCACGTCGTAGTGCCACCAGGTCGGGAACGAGAACCGGAGCCAGTCGGGGTCGATCACCTCGCCGGTCGACTTCCGACGGAACAGCCGGCGCTCGAGCATGTATGCCTCGCCGCGGCGGCGAGCCTCGCCGACCTCGGCCGAGCCGCCGATCACCCGTTCGAACTCGAGCAGGCCCTCGAGAACATTGATCGTCGTGCCGAACGACGACACCGTCGCGCCGTTCTCGACCTCGCAGTTCCAGCCGCCGTCCGGGAGCTGCTCGCCGAGGAGCCGGTCCACCAGCGGGGTCATGTCCACGCCGAAGGACGCGCCGGTCGCGACGACGTTGCCGTTGATACACGGCTCGACCTCACCCTCGAAGAACCGGTTGGCGGCCCACGGGCTCTCCCACGGCGAGCCGTCTCCCCACGTGACGTGCTCGCGGACCAGCGCAACCGCCCGCCGAGCCTGCTCGCTCTCGGGATCGAGCCCGAAGCGCCGCAGGAGCTCCAGCACGTGGAACGTGTCCGTCCAATCGTGCGACCAGGCCTTGCCTGCCCACAGGCCGTCCGGCGCCTGGACCGCGAGCAGCTGCGCGCCCCAACCCTCCATGGCGATCCGTGCCCGCTCGGCGGCGACGAGGTCGGGCGACTCGTGCGTCAGATCGCGCATCACCTGCCAGCGAATCGCGGGATCGGCGTCGAGCAGCCAATCGATGACGGACATGCCCGCAGGATACGGTTCGGACCGGTGGGTCATCCGGACCCGGGCGATATCCGGACCGTGCGACGTAGGGCTCCGCCGGCGCGCATCATCCACCCGTGGACGGTTCCCCACTCCGCGTCGTCATCGCCGAGGACTCGGCGCTCATCCGCGAGGGAATCGCGCGGCTGATCCAGGAGTCCGGCGGGACGGTCGTCGCCAAGGTCGGCGACGGTCCGTCGTTCATCGAGGCCGTCGTCGCCCATCGTCCGAACGTCTCGGTGGTCGACGTCCGGATGCCGCCCACGCAGCGCGACGAGGGTCTGCGCGCCGCGATCGAGGCGCGGCGGCGCGTGCCGGGCACCCCCGTCCTCGTCCTCAGCCAGTACGTCGAGCGGCAGTACGCGACGGAGCTCCTCGCCGATCGGGCCGGCGGGGTCGGTTACCTCCTGAAGGACCGGGTCGGCGATGTCCGCGACTTCATGGATGCGCTGCGGCGGGTCGCCCGGGGCGGTACGGCGCTCGATCCCGAGGTCGTGGCCCAGCTCATGGTTCGCCACCAGGTCGGAGACCCACTCGGCGCGCTGACGCCGCGCGAGCGAGAGGTCCTTGCGGCCATGGCCGAGGGGCGGACGAACGTCGGGATCTCGGTCCTGCTCGGGATCAGCGAGGGCGCGACCGAGAAGCACATCAGCAACATCTTCGGCAAGCTCGAGCTGCCGGATTCGCAGAACGATCACCGTCGCGTGCTCGCGGTCCTGGCCTGGCTGGGCTCCTAGCCGGACGGCAGCGCCCAGGCGGTCACCGGCAGCGTCGCGCGGACGAGGGTCGGACCGCCCGCCGGGCTGGACACGGTCAGCGACCCGTCGACACCTTCGACCCTGCCGGCGAGGCCTGCGAGGCCGCCGCCCGGCTGGACCGAGGCGCCGCCCGCCCCGTCATCCCAGACCTCCACGACCAGGTTCGGGCCCTCCTTCCGGCAGCGCACCTCACAGCTCCGGGCATCACTGTGCTTCGCTACGTTCGCGAGCGCCTCGGCGACCACGAAGTACGCCGCGCGCTCGACTGCCGCCGGCAGGCGTTCGCCGGTCGGCAGCTCGCTCCGGACGCTCGTCGGCACGGGACCCACCCCGGCGATCGAGCTCAGGGCCGCCACCAGGCCGCGGTCGATCAGGATCGACGGCGCGATCCCACGCACGAGGTTGCGCAGCTCGGCGAGGGCCTGCCGTGCCTGCTCCTGACCCTCGAGGACGAGCTGCCGTGCGGCTGCCGGATCGGTGTCGATCCGCTCGCTGGCGAGCCCGAGATCGAGCGTGAGCATCACGAGGCGCTGCTGGGCGCCATCGTGGAGGTCGCGCTCGATCCGGTGCAGCTCGCTCGCCTCGACGTCGATGATCGCCGAGCGACTCTCCTTGAGCGTCGCGACCTGGCGCCGGAGCTCGCGACTTTCCGAGGTACAGATCAATCCGGCGACCAGTCCGCGGTGAAGCGTGACGACGAGCTGCGACAGGGACGCGGCGACCGGCAGCAACGCCGCGCCGACGACGACGCGAACAACGATCGGTAGCAGGTCGTGGCCGGCGAAGGCTCCAAGGAAGTCGGGCAGGCTCCTGCCGCTGACCGCGTCGTACCAGAGCGGCGTCGTCAGGAACCAGAGTGGCAGCGCCCAGACGAACAGGACGAGGACGAACTCGATGATCGCGAGCGGGAAGTTGACCCCGACATAGAGCACGTCACGCCAGCGGCTCTCATCGGCGAACTCGGCGCGCACGATCGCGAGGATGCCGCCGCGAAGCGGGCGATACGGGTGGGCGAGGAGGCGTTCCCGGCTTCCGAACGCGACCCTCCGCCGTTCCAGCCGGGCGACGAGACGCGACGTCTCGATCCCGATTGCGATGAGCAGCACGCCGATGCCTGCGACGAGGGTGGCGAACCCGGCCGATGCCAACGAGACCACGATGGCGAACGCGAACACCCCCACGATGAAGCCCAGCCCGATCGCGGCGTTCGCGTACCAGGTGGCCGGGTGGATCGGGGACAGCAGGAAGGCCCGCATCGGGTTTCGCGCCCGGCGGGCCAGCCCGAGCGGGCCGACCGAGTGGGGATCTTCCGGGTCGGGACGCAGGAACCCCGACGAAGCGAAGGTCGCTCCGTCGGGGATCCGGGCCGACGCCAGCCCGGTCAGGATGAGCAGCAGTCCGATGAGGAGGACTGCACCGCCGATCACGACTTGGTCGGCTCGCGTCGCACGGCGCTGGCCACGAGGAGCGCACCGATCCCGAGGATGAACGCCGGCCACAGGAACCGACCATGGTCCGCCCAATCCGGCAGCACGGTGTCAACGAGGGCCAGGGCTCCGAACAGGATCAGGACGATCCCGACGATCGTCGTCAGGCGGCCCGTGTCGCGTGGCAGGTGACGGTGCTCGACCGGCGTCGCGTGCCAGCCGGCGGGCGCCGGGCCGGTCGCCGCGCCGACCGCCGGGGCGCCGATCGTCCCGTCGGCAGTGGGATCGCTCGGGGACGTTCCGATGACAGGTCCTCCGGCCGGCTCGAGCGGCACGATGATCGCCATGACGATGTACATCACGAGACCGAAGCCGCCGAAGAAGACGGACAGGACCCAGAGGACCCGCACGAGGGTCGGGTCGAGGTCGAAGCGCTCGGCCACACCCGCGGCGACGCCGGCGAGGATCCGGTCGTGCTGGCAACGATAGAGACGGGGGTTCACTTGCATCCTCCGATCGGATTGATCGCGACGTTCCCGAGATTGACGTCGACGGTGAGGTCGACGCGGTGAGCCGCCGATGGGTAGTTCGGGCTCTGCCAGTCGGTGCCCGGCTGCTGCCGGCCGTCGACCGTGATCCCACTGAGCGCCCCCGTGTGGTGAACCCGCACGCCGAGCTCGCTCGGGACGCACACCTCGAGCAGGCCGGCATTCACCTTCATCGAACCAACGATGTCGGACGTCGGCCCGAGCCGGAACGTCAACTTCCCGGCGTTGACGGCCGCCGACAGGCTCGTCACGACGGCCTCCGACAGGTCGACCATCGTCTCGGCGGCATTGGTCGTCATGGCCAGGTGGCCGACGGTGGCTCCGGCCAGTCCGATCCGCCCCTGGCCGGCGTTCACGACGAAGGCAAGGTCGTCGATCGGTGTCGTCGGCAGGGAGAGGTGCCACTCGTCGCGGCCGAGGCCATGGAGGTGCGAGCCATCCGTCCGGCCGCCGTCGATCGACAGCGACCGGCTCGTCGCATCGATGACCGCCGCCCGGCCCGAGGTACTGCCGTCGGCGAAGTGCCATGCGCTGCCCGCGGCCGTCGTCACGTCGACCGCCCCGCAGCCGGTCGTGACGCTGATCCGGGCGGGCCCATCGAAGACGCCGTCGTGCGCCGACACGGTGGTCGCTGGTCCGCTCGCCCCGCAATCAACCGCGATGCGCGGAACGATCGCGAACCCGCCACCAAGCACGAGACCCGGCAGCGCGGCGGCGAGCATCCCGCCCGGCAGGCTGAAGCGCGTCCGGCGGAGGACGATGCCGGCCCCGATCGCGACGAGCGCAACCGGCCACAACCGGAGCCCATCGGCGATCGAGCCCGAATCGATTCCGCCGACGTCGGCCGCCACGAGCACACCGCCGATCGCGGCGAGAAAGACCCCCCAGTACAGAAATCGGCGGTTGACCCGCATGCTGATCCGTCCCTTCACCCGCCACGATCTCATGAGATCGCGACGGTGTTGACGCTGGTTCCGCGCCCTCCCGGCACGCCAGCCGCCTCGGCTCTGTCCGAGCGGACCTGTCGATGCCTGATGTCTCCATCCTGCGAGCCCCGCCGCCGAGCACCCAGCCGGCCACCCGGCATCTTCGCGGTGGGGTTAGCCCCACCGGGCGACGAGGACCGGGACCTCGCGCCTTGAGGATTCCTGGATCTGACCAAAGCTCACGCTGGGCCCAGGAGCCACTCCACCGCGGCGTCCACGTGAATCCGGGCCGTGTTGAGCACGGGCACGCCCGCGCACGTCGGCTCCGTCAGGATGAGGGCGAGCTCCGTGCCGCCGAGGACGACGCCATCGATCCGGTCGCGATCCCGCATCGCGGCCACGACCGCGCTCAGCGCGGCTCGACTCTCGTCGCGGACGATGCCCTGGACAAGTTCGCCGAAATAGATCCCGTGGACGAGTTCGCGCTCGTCGGGAGTCGGCACGATGACGTCGAGGCCGGCCGGAGCGAAACGGGTCGGATACAGATCGGACTCCATGACGAAGCTCGTTCCGAGCAGGCCGAGCCGGCGATGGCCGGCGCTCGTCGCCGCGTCACGGGCCACCTCGACGATGTGGATCATCGGGATGGACGGCGGCGGTTCGATCTGGTCGAAGGCGAGATGCGACGCGTTCGACGCAAGCAACGCCCGCCGGCACCCAGCCGACGCGAGCGCAGCGACCGCCGGGCCGAGGTCCCGCCCCACGGCGCGGAAGTCGCGTGTCGCTAGATTCTCGAACACGCGGCCCGCCTCGATGCTGTTGATGACGACCCGCGGATAGCTCCCGTCGGGCCGGCGACGACGCCAGGTGGCGACGAGCGACCGGTAGTAGTCAACGGTCGACTCCGGTCCGGTCCCACCGACGATCCCGAGCACCCGCTCCTGGCCCGAGGCATCGTTCATCCCGTGATCATCGTCGACCGGGAGTCGAGTCGCTTGTCGAGCGGGATCCCACCCGGTAGCGGCGCCAACGTCCGCCGCGCCGCCGCGGGGCCGTGTGCCTGGCCCTATTCATTCCGGGGAACGGCCTGGCTCTCGAAGACATGCGCGAGGTCCTCCAATGGTCCTGAATGACTCGACCACCCTGGTGTCCCAGGTCGAAGATGTCGCCGGCCCGTGGCATCATCGGTTAGGGTCTTGATCGACATTGACCGGCAGATCAGGAGGTTTCGATGGTCGAGGTCCTGCTGT
Organism: Chloroflexota bacterium; assembly: GCA_031361415.1. Lineage (GTDB taxonomy): Bacteria > Chloroflexota > Limnocylindria > Limnocylindrales > CSP1-4 > CF-46. Next base: position 5,670 of record JANMCU010000116.1, read on the forward strand.
TCCACCACGCCCAGGGGCTGACTCCCGGTGTCGTTGCCTTCGCCGACGAGCTGCGGGCCGCCGGGCACACCGTGCACACGCCCGACCTGTTCGACGGACGAACGTTCGAGTCGATCCCTGCGGGAATGGCCTTCATCGAGGAGACCGGCTTCAATGACCTCCGCGCGCGCGGCGTCCGCACGGCCGACGACCTGCCCGCCGAGCTCGTTTACGCCGGCTTCTCGTTCGGCGTGACGATCGCCCAGCAGCTCGCCCAGACGCGGGCGGGTGCCCGTGGGGCCCTGCTCTTCTACTCGGCGGTTCCGATCAGCGGTGAGTGGGCGTTCGGACCGTGGCCAGACGGCGTTCCGGTCCAGATCCACGGCATGGACAACGACCCGTATTTCGTCGGCGAGGGCGACATCGACGCCGCGCGCGAGATCGTCGAGAAGGTCGACGACGCGGAGCTCTTCCTGTACCCGGGCGACCAGCACTACTTCGCCGACAGCTCGCTCCCGTCGTATGACCCGGAGGCGACGGCCCTGCTCACCAAGCGAGTGCTCGAATTCCTGTCGCGGATCTGACGCCGGGACCCGAGCACGATCCGCTACAAGGTCCGGCCGGACCGGGCCGACCCGAACGAGGGGCTCGTGAAGGCCGTCTACGAGCAGCTCGCTCGTGAGCGCCCGGAGGGCCTGCACTACGGAACCTTCAGGCTGCCGGACTGCGTGAGCTTCATGCACATCGTGATCGACAGCGACCAGCCGGGTCGCATTCTCAACGAGGTCTCGGGATTCAAGGCGTTCGTGACGGACATCGAGAGCCGCTGCGACGAGCCCCCGGTCGCGACCGAGCTGACGCTCTTCGGTTTCTTCGCCGTCGGGCCCTGAGACTCGAACGGCGCGGCGACGCCGCGAAGGACGGTCCCGCCAGAGCGCAGGCGTCAGGGCGCAGGGGTTGAGTAGTCGTACGACTCAATTTGGCCCGCGGCCTGCGGGGTGCCGCCGGAATTGCGACCGATCGCCTCGTGCCGGAGGCGATTCTGAGTCGCAGGACGACTCACCCTGGCCCTCGGTCGATCGTCGCGTGCCTCGCGGCGTATCCTCGCGATCGCATGTCGTCCCTGCTCTATCGTGGCCTCGGAGATCATCGCTCCATCTCGGTGTCGAGTCTCGGCCTTCCGGATCCTGCCCGCCGACGCGTGGGATCCCTGTCCTAGACTTCGCCCATGTCCATTCGCCGCTTCTACGATCGCTGGCCCCAGTACAACCGCCGCCTGACCGAGGTCGTCGGGGCGATGACCGACGAGCAGCTCGCGATCCGGCCGTCACCCGACGGGTTGCCGATCTGGGCCACGGTCGGCCACACAGCGGGGACCCGGCCGTACTGGCTCTGCGATGTCCTGGGTGAACCCGGCCGACAGGCGACGCCGTGGCCAGATCCGCTCAGCGACGGCTGGGAAGACGACCTCGACCATCCACGGGGTTCCGCCGAGCTCGTGGCCGCACTGGATACGACGTGGGCCATTATCGAGGGCTGCCTCGATCGCTGGACGCCCGAGGAGCTCGACCAGACGGTCGAACGGCGCTACGCCGACCAGGTCCAGGTCCACTCTCGCGCCTCGATCCTGCAGCGGATGCTGACCCACGATGCCTACCACTGCGGAGAGTTGTCGCAGACGCTCGGGATCCACCGCCTGCCCCAGATCGATCTCTGGCGGCCGGACTGATCGGCGCCGAAATTCACCGCGGGCGAACGAGGTGAACCGGGACGCGACCGTGTGACAATCGGCTCATCGCGCAGGGAGAACACAGCGGTGCGTGAGCATCATGTGGCAAGGCCGATCTCCGACTCGGCGAGGTCACTGCTCTGGGGCGGCCTGATCGGCCCGGTCCTGTTCGTGACCGTCTTCGTTGTTCTCGGAGCGGTCCGGCCAGGCTACGAGCCGCTCCGCCACCAGGTCAGCTACCTCAGCCTCGGGGATGGCGGCTGGATCCAGGCGGCGAGCTTCATCGTGACGGGCGTCCTCGTCTTCGCGTTCGCCGTCGGACTTCGCCGCGTCCTGACGGGCGGTGTCGGGTCGGTCGGAACTTCGGTCGCGGTTGGCGTTGCCGGGGCCGGCCTGCTCATCGCCGGCGTCTTCCCGACGACGCCCGCGTTCGGATTCCCGCCGGGCACACCGAACGCGTTTCCCGGGGACATCCCTCCTTCGGCATACGTCCACGTTGTCGGTGCGGTCGCCTTCTTCGGCGGACTGATCGCGGCCCCGCTCGTCATGGCCCGGCGATTCCGGCGAACCGGCGAGCGCGGATGGGCGGCGATCTCGATCCTGTCGGCCGGCGCCGTGTTTCTCTTCTTCGTCGGCTCGTCGGCTGACCCGTCCGGCCAGCCGTTCGCGCCGGCATGGGCGGGACTCCTCCAGCGGCTGGCAATCATGGCGGGGCTCGGTTGGATGGCGGTCATCGCCGGATCGATCCTGCGCGGCCGGTCGTCGTGAGCGTCAGGCCCGGGACCGGGCCGGAATTCGATGTCGTGGTCGTTGGTGCGGGTGCCCGCGGTTCGGTGGTCTCGCGGCGGCTCGCCGAGGCGGGTCCCCGGGGCAAGCTCGTCTTGACGCTCGGATGGCGCGCCGGGCGAAGAGCGCCGCGACCCTCCGCGGCGGCCCGGCGGGCCGCTATCATCGCTCGGCTAGACGCCAGCGCCGGGGCGCGTCGAGCGGAGGGAGAGCTCGCGCGTGTCGGGTCTTCGTGTCTACGGAGAGTTGCTCCGCAATCGACCGCTCATGCGGCTGTTGCTCGGCGAGATGGTCAGCGGGTTCGGCGACTGGCTGTACATCGTCGCGATCTTCGTCGTGATCTACCGGGAATCCGGCAACGCGGCCCTCGTCGGCGCGTTCGGTGCCGTGCGGCTGTTGCCGTACGTGTTCCTGTCGGTGCCGGCCGGGATCATCGCGGACCGCTTCGACCGGCGGCTGGTCCTGCTGGTCTCGGACCTCTACCGCTGCTCCCTGATGGTCGTCATGGCCATCCTGGTTGCGATCAACGGTCCGACCCTCCTGATCGCCGCGTTCGCGATCTGCGCCGCCGGCGGCTCTGCATTCTTCTACCCGGCGATGGGCGCATATCTCCCGGCGCTCGCTCGCGACGAGCAGCAGCTCGGGCCGGCGAACAGCGCGTGGGCAAGCATCCAGAACATCAGCTTCATCGTCGGCCCGGCCATCGCCGGGATCGTGCTGGCGATCGGAAGCGTGCTCATTGCGTTCGTCCTCAATGCCCTCTCGTTCCTGTTCATTGCTGCGATCCTGTGGTCCCTGCCGCCGTCGCGGGCCGGCCACGCAGTCGGAGAACAATCAGCCGCTGGCGCGGACGCCGAGCCCGTGCCGACCACGACCGCCACCGGCGACGACGCGGCGCCGGCAATCGCGCCCCCCGCGGTGCCGGCCACCAACGGCCTCCAGCTTCGGCCGTTGGCGGGCCTCACGATTGTCCAACTCATGGCGGGCTACCTCGGCGGCGGGCTGCAGGTGATCACGGTCATCCTCGCGATCAACGTCCTGAACGCGGGCGAGGAGGCCAACGGCTACCTGAATGCCGCGATCGGCGTCGGCGGGCTGATCGGCGGGATCGCCGCAGGAGCGCTCGTCCTCCGCCGCCGGCTCGGGGCGCCGCTGTTCGCAGGCGCCGTGATCACGGGCGTCGGAACCATCGCCCTCGGGGCCGTGACGACCCTGCCGGCCGCCCTCATGGCAATCGGCGTGCTGGCGTCCGGCGCGCTGATCATCGACGTCGTCGGGACGACGGTCTTCCAGCGCCTGGTCCCCGACGAGATGCGCGGTCGGGGCGTGGGCGTCCTCGGCGCGATCACGACCGTCACCGGTGCGGCCGGGGCCTTCCTCATGCCGGTCTTCCTGACCACGTTCGGGCCGTTCACCTCGCTCGGCGCGGCCGGGGTTGCGACGATCGTCTTCACGCTGGTCGGCCTGGTGCTGATCGGCGGCGCGGCGGACCGGGCACCGACGCCGTACGAGGCGACGATCGCCCGGATCATCACCTTGCCGCTGTTCACGGGTGTCCCACGGTCGCGCCTCGAGACCGCCATGCGGCACGTGACCGAGGTCCCGGTTACGGCGGGCACGGCGGTCGTGCGGCAGGGCGAGCCGGCCGACCGGTTCTACATCGTCGACTCGGGCACATTCACGGTCAGCCAGATCGGCGATTCGGGTGACGAGGTCGTGCTCCGGACGCTCGGCTCGGATGACGTGTTCGGCGAGCTCGGGCTGCTGAACCGCACGGCCCGAACGGCCACCGTCACGGCCGAGGCCGACGGGCTGCTGCTCGCGCTCGAGCGTGACGACTTCCTGACCCTGGTCGGGGCCGCCGGTCCGCTTCGCGGCCGACTCCTCGGCCTGTACGGCGGCGCGACCGGAGGCCGTTGAGCTGCGCTCGGTTCAGCGCCCCGACAGCACCCGGCGGATGTTCGCGACGGTCTGCTCGAAGACGCGGGTCACCTCCGTGCCATCGGCGTCGTCGCGGGTGTGGAGGCGGACTGTCACGCTCGCGGTATTCGCGGTGCCCTCGCTGACCTCGATCGATCCGCCGTAACCGTGCTCCGGTCGTCCCCACTCGATGTGACGCGTTGCGCGATCGGCGAGGAAGCCCGCGTCGGGCGCGCCGTCCCGCGCTGCGAGGTCAGCGTCGACGTCGAGCTCGCCCTCGACGGCAATGGACTCCTCGAGGCGGACCGTGGCAACCCATTCCGGCAGGCGGACCGGATCCGACAGGAAGTCGAAGGCGGTGTCGGCCGAGGTCAGGACGAGGAACGTCTTCTCGAAGATCGGGCAGGATCGTGCTCCTTTGCGTCAGCCTAGCGGAGCGTGACGCGGCCCGGCGCGCGAACTCGGCGCGTGCGATCAGGATCGGACGGCCATGGTAGCCCTCGTCGTGGGATGCTTCCACGATGACCAGCGATCAGCCGGGAGCGCGATCGTGACCACGCGCCGCGTCGCGTGGCGCCGATCGGACGAGGTCGAGGCCGACGAGCACTGCACGCTCTCGCTGCGCGAGACCGGCCTGTCGCTGGTCGGGACGGTCATCGGCGCGGAGGATGGCGTGCCGGTCCGGATCGAATACCGAGTCCTCGCCGACCGGACCGGCCTGACGACCGCCACCCACGTCCGCGACCTGCGCGGCTTCGAGACGCGGACGATCGCGCTCGAGCGCGATGCGAAGGACCGCTGGACTGTCAATGGCGTCGCTGTCGGGTCGCTCAAGGGCTGCACGGACGTGGACCTCGGCTGCAGTCCCTCGACGAACACGCTGCCGATCCGCCGGCTCCGCCTGGCGATCGGCGCCGTACACACGATCCAGACGGCGTGGATCCGGTTCCCGGAGCTCGTGGTCGTGAAGGCGAAGCAGACCTACACGCGGCTCGACGAGTTCACGTACCGGTACGCGAGCGGCACGTTCGCGGCCGACCTGACCGTCGACGACGACGGGCTGGTCGCCGCCTATGCGGACTGGCGGCGAATCGGCTACTCGGTCGGCCCCGACGACACCGAGCCGCTCGACACCCACCGCTGAGCACGGCAAACGTCCTCGGTCCGAGATTGGACGGTCAGCCGCCGTCGTCCTCGGCGGCGGCATCCTCGATCGCATCGGGGGCTTCGAGCGCGACCGACGAGAGATGGCTGGCCTCGACCATTCGCGGCTCGCCGTCGCGGTCCTTCCAGCGCGTCTGGACCATGACCTCGTCGACCTCACCGGCCATCCGGATGACCACGTTGTAGCCGGCGCCGGCGTGTTCGATCGACTCGATCGCCACCTCGTTGGCCGGCAGCGGCATCAGTGCGAGCACCTCACCGAGGTTGCGCCGGAGCTCCGGGCTGAAGTCGCCCGTGGCCCGCTCGATGTCACCAGCGGCAAGTCCATCGCACATGGCCTGGGCGCGGGCTCGAACAGCCTGCTCATCCATCGTGTTCGACCTCGTGACCGGATCGTGTCGGAGGGGTCCGCACGTCCGATGATACGGCGCCGATCCCGGTGACCGGATTCAAACTCGACGCCGAGTCGGCGGAAGAACCCGAGGGACGGCGAGGTCCTCGACGAGCAGAACGACCATCGTGCAGCCGGGCGAGCCGGACCTCGTCGGCATGACGTTGGGTCAGCAGCCGCGCCCGCCAGTCCCGCAGGCTGGAGCGGGCGCCCATCTGGTCGGCCCGGCAGGTCGCGACGATCAGGACCGGCAGCCCCTGGGTCCGGCGGGCAAGGGTCGCGAGGATCTCGAGGCTGAGGTCATCGGCCCAATGGAGGTCCTCGAACCCGAGGAATTTCGGACCGGTTCAGGCGTCGCCGATCGCGTCGACGACGTCGAGGACGAGCAGTCGCCGGCGCCGCCCGACCTCGAGCGGCACGTCCACCTGGGGGTTGGCCAGCCGATCGAGCAGCGCTCGACCGAGCGGCGCCAGATCCGGCAGGCGGCGGACGGAGCGAGCGAGATCGAGGATGGCGGCGGCCGGCACATCCTGGTCCCGCGGGGAGAGCACGCCGATCGCGACCTGGAAGCCCGCATCCGACGCGCGCCGCTCGACCGCACCGAGCAGGCGCGTCCTGCCGATGCCCGCGTCGCCGGCCAGCAGGAGCGTCTGCCCGCGCCCATCGACGACGTCGGGAAAGCGAGCCCCGGCGAGAGCGAGGAGCTCGTCCCGGCCGACGAGGATCGGGCAGACGAGCGAACCGATCCTGGACATGTCGGAAAGTCTAGGCGCGGCTTACACCTGCGCATCGGTCGAACGACCGATCGATCACGCTCGGCCGGTGGCCGGCGCGCGCCCGGACCTCGACATCTGCGAAGATCGTGCCGATGACCCTCCGACGGACGCGGCCGACGTGACCCGACGCGGCCTCGTCCTGTTCGCGCTCATGTCGGTCATCTGGGGCATCCCGTACCTGTTCATCCGGGTCGCCGTCGAGGAGATCTCGCCGGCGACGCTCGTCCTTGCCCGGACATCGATCGCGGCGGCAATGCTTCTGCCGTACGCGATCGCCAGGGTCGATCTGCGCGCAGTGCTCGCCCGCTGGCCATGGGTGGTCGCCTTTGCCGCCGTCGAGATCGCGATTCCGTGGATTGCCCTCGGGTCGGCCGAGCAGCACGTGACGAGCTCCCTCGCGGGGCTCCTGATCGCTGGTGTTCCGCTCGTCGGGACCGTGTTCGCTCTCGCCACCGGCGGCGTGGATCGGCAGGGCCGGACCGGGCTGCTGGGGCTGCTGATCGGGCTGGTCGGGGTGACGGCGATCGTCTGGGGCAACTTTGCGACGACCGACTTCACCGCCCTGCTCGAGATCGTCGTCGTCGTGGTCGGTTACGCCGTCGGGCCGGCCATCCTGGCGCGCCGGCTCGGCGGGCTGCCGTCGGTCGGGGTGATGGCGATGTCACTGACGATGTGCGCGCTCGTCTACGTCCCGATCGCGGCTGTCCAGTGGCCGACCGCGGTGCCGTCGCCGAACGTGTTCGCGGCGGTCCTGATCCTCGCGGTCATATGCACGGCCGCGGCATTCCTCGTCTTCGCGGCGCTCATCGACGAGGTCGGTCCGGTCCGGGCGACGGTCATCACGTATGTCAACCCGGCGGTGGCCGCCATCCTCGGCGTGCTGGTCCTGCGCGAGGACTTCACTCCTGCAATGGGGCTCGGGTTCGTCCTCGTGATCCTTGGATCGACCCTTGCGACACGCCCCGGGCGCGAGACGACCGCGCTGAGCCCGTCGCCCGGGGACGTCGGACTGGTCGCGGCCGACCGCTGACCGCGGATCGGGCCGGCAATCGCCGGAGGGCGCACGTCCCGATCAATCAGAGCCAGACCGAGGCGACCGTCGTGACAACGAGCACCGCAAGCAGCAGCCTCACCATCCCGCGCCGTCGCTCGTTGGTCAGCAGGCCGTTGATCGCCCCGCCCGCCGCGGCCCACAGCGCGGCGCTCGGCACGATCACCGCCATCATCGTGGCGGCGACGACGATCGCGCCGTCAACTGCCGACAGCCCGGGCGGCCGGAACGTCGTGATCGCACCGAGCGCGAAGATCCACGCCTTCGGGTTGATGACCTGGAAGCCTGCCGCCTGGATCACTCCGAGGGGCCGCGCCAGCTCCCCTCGCGCGAGGCCATGGGCGCTCGCAATCCGGAACGCTAGATACAGCAGATAGATCGATCCGATCACTTTCATGGCGAACGCGAGTCCCGGCACGGTCGTGATCAGTGCCGCCAGGCCAGCCGCCGCGGCGAGGGTCATCGCGCCGACACCGAGGGCGGTTCCGACGACGTGACGGACGGTCCGCAGCAGGCCGAACTCGGCGCCCGACGCCCACAGCAGGACGTTGTTCGGGCCCGGCGTGACCGAGCTCACGAACGAGAACGCGATGAGCGCGAGGATCGTGTCCACCATCCGCACGCTAGGTGAGCCGGCCCGGATCGTCTTGTACGATCCTGCGATGGAGGTTCCGCCGAGCACCCAGGTGATCCGCGCGTGGCGACCGCCGGTCAGCGGGGTCCGGGAGGTCTTCCACGCCACGTTCACGACGCACGCCTATCCGCCCCACATCCACGACGTCTGGACCCTGTTCATCGTCGACCGGGGCGCGATCCGCTACGGCCTCGCCGGCGACCAGCACGCCGCTGGCCAGACGCGGGTCACGGTGCTCCCGCCCCATGTCGTCCACGATGGCCGGCCGGCCACCGGCACCGGGTTCCGCAAGCGCGTCCTCTATCTCGAGACAAGCGTCCTCGGCGAGCACCTGATCGGCCCCGCCGTCGACCGGCCGGTCGTCCCCGACCCGGATCTTCGCGCCGATGTCGCGGCCCTCCACGACGCCCTCGAGTGCGCCGACGATCTGCTCGAGGCGGAAACCCGCCTGGCGTTCGTCGTCGAGCGGATCCGCCGCACGCTCGGCGAGCTTGCCGTCGAACGGGAGCGGGCGCCCGCCCAGGTCCTCGCCGAGCGCCTCCGGACGTATCTCGATGACCACCTGTTCGAGCCGGTTACGATCGCCGCTGCGGCAATCGCGATCGGCGCGGAGCCCACCCGGGTCGCCCGCTCGTTCTCGTCGGTCTACCGGATCAGCCCACACGTGTACGTCACGGGCCGTCGTCTCGAGGCCGCCCGAGAGCGGATCCTCGGCGGACAGGACCTGGCCGACGTGGCGGCCGAGGTCGGGTTCCACGACCAGGCCCATCTGTCGAGGCGGTTCAGCCGGTTCCTCGGCACGACGCCGGGGCGATTCCGGAGCGCGAGTCGGGCGGCGGTCCAGGCGAGCCCGTGACCCACGAGCCCGCGCCGGACCGACCTGGCGCGACCGGCCCACTCGGCGCATCCGTCCGTGTCGAGGCGCTCGATCTCGACGCCTACCTCGCGGCAATCCCCAGCCTCGCGGCCCTGGTCGTCGACGCGGTCGAGGGCGGCGCGTCGGTCAACTTCATGGCCGGCGTGACGGTCGACGAAGCGGCCGCTTGGTGGTCCGCCCGGATCGCCGACATCGCCGACGGGACGACGACCGCCTTCGTTGCCCGCGAACTGGCCGGAGATGCTCGCCCGGGGGGACCCGCCGTCATCGGGTCGACCCTCCTGATCCGGTCGCGCAACGCCAACTCCCCGCACCGCGCCGAGATCGGCAAAGTGCTCGTCCATCGCGCGGCTCGGCGGCGCAGTCTCGGTCGGGCCCTGATGGCCGCCGCCGAGGAGCGTGCCCGGGCGGACGGACGCTGGCTGCTGATCCTCGACACCGAGGCACACAGTACGGCCGACAGCTTCTACCGCTCGCTGGGCTGGCAGGTCCTCGGCACGATGCCGAACCATACGTACCGATCCGACGGCGTCCTCGCCCCGACGACCTACTTCTGGAAGGATCTCCGGGGCTGACGCCCGCGCGCCGCCCCGGATTGCGGAACCGTCAGAACGAGAAGCACTCGAAGAGATCGCCGATCTCGCCACGTCCATCCCGGGGCGGCGCCGGCGGACCCGCCAGCGCTCCCGGGGCGGCGGCCTGGTAATCACCGCCGACCGGGGTCGCCGTGTCGAAGCGGTGGTTGACCGAGGCGAGCGTCGGCAGCCCGAAGACCCCCTCGATGAACTTCAGGATCGAGCCGAGCTCGTAGGTCGATCCCTCGAGGTGGCCCGGCTTCGCCCACGGTGAGATGACCCACGTCGGGATCCGGATGCCGAGGCCGAATGCATCGAGCTGCGGCGGCGCCACGTGGTCGAAGTACCCGCCATGCTCGTCGTACGTGATGATGTAGGCGGAGCTCTCCCATGCCGACGACTGGCGCAGGGCGTTGACGCATTCCTCCTGGATCCCCATGCCGACCGCGACGCTCGCCGGCGGATGCTCGTCCCAGCCGCGGGCGTAGCTCGGGATCAGGAACGAGACCTGGGGCAGGCGATCGGTTCGCAGGTCGTTCAGGTACGAGCCCTTGCTGCCGCGCGTCCGGTTGTCGTGGGCATAGCGCTTCCAGAAGACCGCCACGTTGTCGGTGTTGCCGTAGGGCACGCTGTCCCAGCCGAGGTTGTAGATCTTCCAGGTGATCCCGGCCGCGTCGAGCAGGTCGAGGATCATCGGGTAGTCGTAGATCCCGTAGCCCCACTGGCCGTTCGTCGTGACACCGCCTGATGTGCCGGCCATCAGATACAGCCGGTTCGGCCAGGTCGGGCCGAGCAGCGAGCAGAAGAAGTTGGCGCACAGGGTCGAGTCGGCGAAGAGCGAGTAGTAGAACGGCAGCTCGGCGGCTGTGTAGTAGCCCATCGACCAGATCCCCGAGTGGGTCATGAAGCCGTCCATCGCGCCGTTGTCCCACTGCCCGTGGACGGCATTCCAGTCGTGCGGGACGTCCGGCGTGCCGAGATCGGTGAAGCGGTAGGGCGCGACCGACCCGCCGCTCCCGTCCGGCTGGGCGTAGCCCGCGGGCGGACCGAACCCGGCGGCCTGGACCTGCGGCGCATAGCCGAAGTAGTGGTCGAAGGAGCGGTTCTCCTGACAGGCGACGACAATGTGCTCGATCGGGGTGTCGGCGCCAGCGCGCGTCCTCGCCTGGAGCGCGGTCGTGAACAGGCCGCCGCCGGCGATGGCGGCGCCGGCCGCCACCGAGCCCTTCAGGAACGTTCGACGAGACAGGCTGCCGGCAATCGGCCGGCGGGTCGAGCGTGGCATCGGGACCTCCTGGTGCTGGCGAGGACGAGGGACGAGCGACCGTGTCGGCTCGAATCTAGACCGTTCGATCGCATGTGACGTTTCCGGACGATGCACGTCGGGTTGCCGCGGTGCACCGCCGAGCATCGCATTGCGGCCACCACGGGAAACCCGGACGATCCGACCGGCGTCTCCGGGCCGAGCGCGGTTCTCCGAACCACCACCTTGGAGACGTCACCCCATGGATCCGATGACCCTGACCATTCGCCTGCCCGGCTCACGCACCCGATGGCTCGCCCTCGGGCTTGCCGCCGGGTTGGCCGCAGCGTCGATCGCGTCGCCGCTCTTCGCTCCACATCGCACCCTTGCGGCCGATCCATCGACCCCAGCCGAGCACACGATCTCGGTCGCCGGCGTCGGCACGGTCGTGACCGCGCCGGATACCGCCGATCTCCGTCTCGGTGTCTCCTTCACCCGCTCGACCGTGAAAGCCGCCCGCGCCGACGCCGCGACCGCGATGACGAAGGTGATCGCGGCGCTGACCGGGCTCGGAATCGCCGCCAAGGACATCCAGACCACGAACGTGATGCTCCAGCCGGCATACGATTACTCCGCCAACCTCAATCCCCCGCGAATCACCGGCTATACCTTTGCCAACAGCGTCGCGGTCACCGTCCGCGACCTCGACAAGGTCGGCGACGCGATCGACGGTGCGCTCGCGGCAGGGGCCACGTCATTCGACGGCGTGTCGTTCCGGGTCGACGATCCGGCGAAGGCTCAGCAGCAGGCGCGGACCGACGCGATGACCCAGGCCAGGGCCCATGCCGACACGCTGGCCGCGGCCGCGGGCGTCGCAATCGCAGGTGTCGCGTCGATCAGCGAGACGGCCGCCCAGACGCCCTATCCGGTCTTTTTCGGGGCAAACGCCGCAGGTGCCCCGACCAAGGATGTCGCGACCCCGATCCAGACCGGGACCGCCGACGTGACGATCACGGTCTCGGTCGTCTACCTGATCGGCTGAAGCGCCGAGGCCCGGTTGACCGTCACGGACTCGTCCGCGTCTGCCGACCCGGTGGCCGGATCGACCTTGTCGCCCATGCCCCCGACGGGTTCATCTGCCAGCTGTTCCGGATGATCGCCAGGCATGTCGCGCCACCGGCCGGCCTGCGCTCACCCATCCAGTGGGGCACAGAGGCGCGCCTCGCCGAGCCGTTCGGCGCAACGAGGACCGAGATCCGCTCGGTCAAGCGAACCTACGTCTTCCGGTACCGCTCGGCTCGGGACTTCCTCGAGTACTGGCGGACCTTCTACGGAGCCACCCTGAACGCGTTCGAGTTCGTCGGCGAAACTGGCCGACCCGCACTGGAGGCCGACATCCCGTACCTGATCGCCAGGATGAACCGGGCGACCGATGGCACGATGAACGTGCCGACCGAGTACCTCGAGACGGTCATCACCAAGCGCTGAGGAGCCGTGGTCCCGCCGGGCTGGACCCTGTCATCAACCGGTGACGTGGGCAGCGAGGCGGCTTTTCGGCTACTTCGTCTTCGCCGCGCCGTCCTTCGTCTTGGTCTGCTTCGGCTTCTTTGGGGTCTTCGCCTTCTTGTCCATCGCGTGATCCTCCGAGATGCCTGGGTCCGGCGATTCTCGCACGGCCGGGTGGATCGCGACATGCCTCCTCGACACGGGACGCGGCGTGCTGAGCACGCCAGGACCGATCAGGCGGTTGCCGGCTCCATTCGCTCGACGAAGTCCGCCCGCCAGGCCGGCGCCTCGAACGGGTTGGCGAAGTATTCCGTCATCCGGCTGATCTTGCCGTCGCGGACCGCGCCGATCCCGACATAGCTGACCGGAACGCCGTCGCCGTAGTCGATCGAGCCCTCGACCACGAACATGTCGCCGCCGCCAACCATTCGCCGGTAGGAGAATCTGGGACTCGTGCCGGACTTTTCCTGGTACACCTCGGCCATCCGCTGCGCGGCGGCGAGGGTCATCCGTTCGCCGGACTGCGGCCACTCCTGGACGAAGTCGTCCGTGGCGAATTCCTGGATGAGCCCGGCGACCTTGGCGAAGTCACCGGTCTTCAGGACCGCCTCGAACGCGGCCGCCATCTCCTGCACGCTGGCCATGGGATCTCCCTGATGCGGATCGTGGACCGCCAGCGTGCACCTCGGCTGACCCGCGGGCAAGTCGTTTATCCACTCGTTGTCGCCGGAGCCTTGTCGCCGATACGATCCAAGGTCATCGGCGACCGTGCGTTCTGCATGTGCCCGTCGTGTATGTGGGTGTGACGACCACGATGGCGATCGCCGAACCGACCGAGAGCGCCTACGAGCGAGCATTCGAGGAGCACTGGACCGACGTGTTCCGGTTTGCCCTCGCCTGGACGAACGAGTGGACGGCGGCCGAGGACCTGGCCCAGGAGGCCTTTGTCCGGCTCTGGAACCATCGCCACCAGCTCGACTGGAGCAGGCCCGTCATGCCGTGGCTGCTCGTCGCCACGAGGCGGCTTGCCACGGACCGGTTCCGGCTCCTGCGGCGCCGCCTGGCCGCCCCGACGCATGCTGCGGCGATCGACACCGATCCGGCCCTTCGGACGCGCTGGCTCGATGTCAGCACGGCCATGGGTGACCTGTCGTCCCTGGAACGAACGGCCCTCGTGATGACTGCCGTCCAGGGTGCGACCTACGAAGAGGCCAGCCTCGTGCTGGGAACGACCGCCGGGGCACTGCGAGCCGCCGTCAGCAGAGCCCGAGCGAAGTTGGAGAACGCCTGATGCCCAGGGACCGCGTGAGCCGCCTGCTCGACGAGTTCAGCGCCGTGACGAACGCGGCGCCCCTACCCGAATCCCCCGCCCGGAGAATTGTCATGACGAACCGCCTGCCCCTCGGAACCCTGACCGGCGCGAGCCTCGTGATCGTCGCGGTCGCCATCGCCGCGATCGTCTTCGGGCGACCGGGCCCGGTCCCGACGGCCGGAGCATCACCGTCCGCCGTGGCGGTAGCCGTGGCCAGCACGCGGCCATCGGAGCCGAGCGGGCCGCCCGCGCCCTCGACGGCTCCCGCAGCGACCGCCCCAGCGTCGACCGCAACGCCCGATCCGACGATCGCGCCGTGCGATCCCGCGGTGCTCGCGGCGCGGATCACCCTGTGGGAGGGCGCGGCTGGAAATCGGATCGCCCACGTCGAGCTGAAGAACACGGGATCAGCGCACTGCCTCCTCGGCGATCGTTCACGACCTGAATTGGTTGGTGGCAACGGCGCGGTCCTCATCGACGGCAAGGCGATCACGACCAGCCACAGCCTGGTGATGTTGCCCGGCGTCGTCCATACCACGCTCGTCGACGTCAGCAATTACTGCGGGTCGGCGCCGGTTCCTCCGGTGACGGTCGCGTTCGTGTTTGGCGCCGTCGAGGTCAAG
>JANMCU010000150.1:0-10402 GCA_031361415.1 Chloroflexota bacterium
GGGCCCGCGTCGGCGGATTGATCGCGGGGCTCCTCGCCGTGATGCCCGCCGTTCGCAGCGTCGGGTTCACCCTCGTGGGGCTGCCGGCGAAAATCGACGTCTACCTCGAGAGCCGGCCCGCGGCCGTCGACCGGGTCGCGCGCCTCGTCGGCGAAGGACGCCTTGCTGTCGGCCCGTGGGCGATCCTCATGGACGAGTTCCTCGTCTCGGGCGAGACGATCGTTCGCAACCTCGAGCTGGGGGTTCGACGGGCCGCTGAGCTCGGGCGGGTGATGCCGGTCGGTTACCTGCCGGACATGTTCGGGCACGTCGCCCAGATGCCCCAGATCCTGGTCCGGGCCGGGATCGTCGATGCGGTGGTCTGGCGCGGCGTCCCGACCGTCATCGATCGCCACGTCTTCGGCTGGCGTTCGCCGGACGGCTCCGAGGTCCGCTGCGAGTACCTGGTTGGAGGCTACGACCAGGCCGCCGACCTGTTCGACCTCGACGACCGGATCGAGCGCAAGTTGGACGTCCACCTGGCCCGGATGCGCCCGTGGTTCGGCGAGTCGGAGATCCTCGCGATGTACGGTGAGGATCACTCCCTGCCTCGCCCCGGCTACGCTGCCGCGATCGCCGACGTGAACGCTCGCCAGGATCGGTTCGACGTGCGGATCGAGACGCTCGGCGAGTACATCGAGCAGACGCGGGAGCTGGCCCGTCCGAAGCGGACGTGGACGGGCGAGTTGCGCTCCAGCGCGCGCGCCAACGTGTTGATGGGCGTGGCCTCCCATCGAACCGAGGTCAAGCAGGCCGCCGGTCGGGCCGAACGCTGGCTCGAGCGCCGGGCGGAGCCTCTCCTCGCGCTCCATGGCCGGTCGTCGATGGCCCGGTCCCTGGAGCTCGCGTGGCGCCGGGTCATCGAGAATTCGGCTCACGATTCGATCTGCGCATGCTCGTCCGAGGACACCGTCCAGCAGGTGATGAGCCGGTACGCAGAAGCCGAGCAGATCGGCCGGGCGCTGGTGGGCGAGGCGCTCGATCGGATCGGCGGGCAGGCACCCACAGGATCCTGGGTCGTGTGGAACCCATCGCCGCACGATCGGTCCGGTCTCGTCGAGATCACCATTCCGGCAGACGCCCTCGACGGGACCACGGCGGGCGGCGATACGTCGGTCGCCGTCCAGGAGCTGGGCGTCGAGCAGGCGATCCTCGACGATCGGTCGATGCCGGCCCGCGAGATCGTGCCGTACCTGCGGAATCGGCTGCATGGGCGGGAGCTGTACGGGTACCTCGTGAATGGCCTCGCGCTCGGCCGCGGAACGGGGATCACGACGGCGACCGTCTCGGTCGACGTGTCGAAGGTCGCGGATTCGGTCGCCCTCGACATCGACGCGCTCCTCGACGAGCTCGATGGCACGGCGGACGAGGCCGATGCCGCAGTGCCCGGAGTCACCTGGCGACTCCTCGTTGCGGCGCGGCCGCAGCGGCGCCTGCTCGTCGACGTCCCGGTACCCGGGCTCGGCTGGACCACCGTCGCGGCGGCGGCGGAGTCGGCCCGGCGGATCGAGGCCCGCGTCACCGTCGACGACCGGCGGCTCACGAACGGCAAGGTGTCGGTCGCCGTCCGCGACGACGGCACGCTGACGATCGAGGGACCGGATGGCGCGCTGACGGGTGTCGGCCGGATCGTCGACGGCGGGGATGCCGGCGACTCCTACAACTACGCACCGCCGCTCCGGGACACTGTCATCCGGGATCCGATCTCGTGCGAGGTCACGACGATCGAGGCTGGTCCGCTGCGGGGCATCCTCGCGGTCTCGCGCACGTACCGGTGGCCGGCCGGCCTGGCGGACGACAACACGTCCTGGACCGGGTCGATCTCGCCGACCGTGGTCCGCATGTCGGTCGAGCTCCGGGCCGGCGAATCGTTCGTCCGTCTCCGTGTCGACTTCGACAACCAGTCGACCGACCATCGGGTCCGATTCCACATCCCGCTGCCGCGATCGGTCGATCGATCGTTTGCCGAGGGTCAGTACGCGATCGTGGAGCGTGGCCTCACGATGGAGGGCGGACACGGCGAGCATCCGTTGCCGACGTTCCCGGCCCACGGCCTGGTCGGCGCGGACGGGGTCGTCGTGCTCCTCGATCACCTCGTCGAGTACGAGCTCGCGGACGGTCAGGAGCTTGCGCTCACCCTCCTGCGCGCAACCGGCCTGATCAGTCGCGCTGCCCATCCGTGGCGGACGGAGCCGGCCGGCCCCGTCATCGAGGCGCCCACCGGCCAGGGAATCGGCCGACGATCCACGACCTTCGCGATCCTTCCCCAGGCCGGCCCGCCCGGCGCTGCGGCGCTCGCCGCCCTGGATCGGTACCGGAGTGAGTTCCTGGCCGTGCGCGCGACGGGTCCGGCCGGCGCCCCGCTGATCGCCCATCCCGGCCTGGTCATCCATGGCGAGGGAATCGTCCTGACCACGCTGCGCAGACGCGATGGCGCGATCGAGCTTCGGCTCGTCAACGAATCCGACACAACCCAGGTCGCCCGGATCGACGGCTCGTTCACGGCCGTCGAGCCGCTCGACCTCCTGGGTCGTCCAGCCGGGGCTGTCGCTCCCGCCGCGGGGACCCTCGAGCGCCAACTCGGCCCGTGGGAAATCTGCACCGTGGCGCTCCGCTCGTGACGCGCTCCACGACACCCGGCGGCCAGGAGCGCGAGGAGCGCGTGGAGCGCCCGATGGAACAACGGCGGGTCCCTGCGCAGGGTGGCGTCGCGTGGGAGCGACCCGCGCCGGAAGGCAGGGCCGCCCGGAGCGACGCGATCGAGCAGCGCATCCGAACGGCCGCAGCCCGGATCGCCGACGCCGGACTCCGACGCCTGCTGGAGGGGACCCTCCCGAACACGCTCGATACGACGATCGTCGCGACCGGTGATGGCCAACGGCCCGACACATTTGTCGTCACCGGCGACATCGACGCGATGTGGCTCCGGGATTCGACCGCCCAGGTCTGGCCGTACCTCACGTCGCTCGCCGACGATCCGCCCCTCGACCGATTGATCCGGGGCGTCATCCATCGCCAGAGCGACCAGATCCTGCTCGATCCCTACGCCAATGCGTTCCTGTCCGACGAGCGTGACGGGGAGTGGGCCGGCGACGAGACCGAGATGCGACCGGGCGTCCACGAACGCAAATGGGAGCCCGATTCGCTGGCGGCGTTCTGTCGCCTGTCCGCCGGGTATGCGACCGCGACCGGGTCCATCCGGCCGTTCGACGCCCCGTGGCGAGGCGCCCTCGAGGCGGCGCTGCGGACCCTGCGCACCGAGCAGCGCGCGGATGGGACCGGTCCGTATCGGTTCCGCCGCCCCGATGGCGATCCCCTCGACCTTGTCCCGAACGACGGGCGCGGAGCCCCCAGCCGGCCGAATGGCATGGTTCACGGGGCGTTCCGGCCGTCGGACGATCGGTCCGAGCTGCCGCTGAACGTCCCGGTCAATCTCGGACTGGCGGCGGCCCTCGAGGCGGTCGCCCCGGTCGCCGCGACTGCGGGCGCACCGGCCGCGGCCGATGACGCTCGCAGGCTGGCCGCCGAGATCCGGGTCGGCGTCGCCCGCGACGGCGTGATTCGGGACGGCCCGGATCCAGTGTGGGCGTACGAGATCGACGGCCTCGGTGGCCGGGTCCGGATGGACGACGCCAATGCGCCGAGCCTGCTCTCCCTGCCGTATCTCGGAGCGTGCCGAACGGACGATCCGCTCTACCTGGCCACCCGTCGGTGGGCCCTGTCATCGGCCAATCCGTGGCGGTTCGAGGGTTCCGCGGGCGACGGTGTCGGATCGCCGCACACGGGCCCCGGCCGGATCTGGCCGATCGCCGTGGCGATCCGTGGGCTGACCGCGACCACTCCCCGTGAGCGGCTGGCCGCCGTTCAGCTCCTGGCCACCACGCACGCGGGCACGTACCTCGCCCATGAGTCCTTCGACGTGAACGATCCCGGCGACTTCACGCGCTCGTGGTTCGCCTGGGCGAACTCGCTCGTCGGAGAGCTGCTCGAGCGAGCGGCCCTGGAAGGCATCCTGGCCTGACCCGAGGGAGCGAGACGTCGCGCCGGTCGGCCGAGCTGGTCGGCCGAGCTGGTCAGCCGACGCGCTTGAGCTTGCCGGTCCGCTTCGCGTAGTGCTCGGCTCGCCCGAACGACCAGAGCCCGAACGGGATCAGCACGATGCCCAGCACGATCAGGGGCCAAATGTCCGACACGAGCTCGCTCGCCGGTGTGCCATTGATCAGCCCCGCCCGAACCCCGTCGAGGACATAGGTCGCGGGCGACAGGTGCGAGAGCACCTGCATCCATGGCGGCAGGACCGTGATCGGGTAGTAGACGCCGCTGACGAGCAGCAGGCAGGACTGGACGACGAACGTCATCTGCGCGCCGCGTTCGACGTACAGGAGGGGCAGGATCGCCGCCAGGATTCCGATGCCCACGAAGCTGAACGAGCCGAGGGCCATGAACACCGCGGCGGTGCCCGGATTCGCCCTGGACAGGTCAAGGGACGGGAAGAACAGCGCGAGGACGATGAAGATCACTGCCGTGTGGATCAGCCCGTATACCATCGCATAGGCGACCTGGCCGATCAGCCGCGACGAGCGCCGGATCGGTGCCATCATCGTGTACTCGAGCGTGCCCTCCCAGCGTTCGACCGCGATCGTCTCCGCGATCCAGCTGAACACGACCGACAGGTAGTTCCAGAAGATCGCCCCGACCATCAGCGACAGAACCAGGCGAGCACTGCCCTGATCGACGCCGATCAGCGTGATCGACAGCGCGCTCGCGACCGAGTACGCCAGGAATGCGATCTCCCACGCCCAGGTGCGTCGGGTGAGGAAGAAGTTCCGCTCCATGAAGGCGTAGGACGCGCGCAGCTCGGCCGAGATCATCGCCATGGCAGGACCTCCTCGCCGGCCTGATCGGTTCGGTCGGCCTCGTCGACGTCGTCGTCGAGCGACCGGCCGGTGTACGCCATGAACACATCCCAGAGGCTGGCTTCGCGACCGAGGCGCGTCGCAGCCGAGGCCACAAGGCCATCGGGCGTGTCCTCGGCCACGACGCGCCCTCCGTCGATGATCGTGATGCGGTCGCACAGGCGCTCCGCCTCCGCCAGGTCGTGGGTGGTCAGGACGATCGTGGTGTCGTGGGTCGCCCGGAGCTCCTCGATGAACGACTGGACGTCGAGCTTGGACCGCGGATCGAGGCCGGTGGTCGGCTCGTCGAGGAGGAGGAGGGTCGGGCTCGTGAGCAGCGCCCGCGCGATTGCGACTTTTTGCTGCATCCCGCGGCTCATCTGCTCGATCGGTCGATCGACCCGGTCGGCGCCGACGTGGAGACGGTCGAGGATCGCGTACACGTTGCGCTTCGCGGTCCGCACGTCCAGGCCGTAGACGCGCGCGGCGAACACGAGGTTCTCCATCGGGCTGAGCTTCTTGAAGAAGGCCGCGTCAACGCTGACCCGGTTGATCAGGCGCTTGACCGCCATCTCGTCGCGCTCGATGTCGTGGCCGAAGACCTCGACCCTCCCCGAGTCCAGGGTGAGGAGCCCGGCGATCAGGCGGATCAACGTCGACTTGCCCGATCCGTTGGCGCCCAGGACCCCGTGGATGTCGCCGCGTCGAAGGCGGATCGAGACGTCCACAACCGCGTCGACAGGAGCGTTCGAGCGCCCGACGGGGAAGGCCTTGCTGACGTGCTCGATCAGCAGGGCCGGGGCATCGAGGTCCGATCCGGGCGGGCCCTCAGGCGAGATCTGTGCGAACGGAGGAGCGGTCACGATGGACTCCAGGTACACGGTTGGTCGCGGAATGTGCCGCAGCTCGGCACGCCCGCACGGTCGTCGACGGGCCCGAACGGCGCGTCCCCCGGGGCCCGCAGGGCCGAACGGAGGGCATCAAAAAAGCCGGGGCCTCGGCCCACGGCTCGTGTCGTCTTCGATCGGCGGTTGCCGCCCGCGGCTAGCTCGAGCCGGGCGCAGTTCTCGCGCGGACGACGACGCTCCGGTGGGCGAGCGTGCGTTCAGCTGCGGTTACCATACGAAACCGGCTCCGTTAGCGGATCGAGACCGGGTGATCCACCCATCGCCGATTCTAGACGGGGGCCCGAGGCCAGTCAACGACGCGCCGTGGCGGCGTTGGAGGCCGCGACCGGCTCCTGTATTTCGCACAGCGATCGGGCTGCTCGCTCATCGCCGACGGGATCGACGGCACGACGACCCGGTGATCGTGGAGTGCCTCGGCGTCCCGCTCGGACAGGGTCACGGTCCGGCGCGCGCGGTCCGGTTCGTCTCGGCTCCGTGGACCCAGCCTCGACGTCCCGGCGCGGACCTCGAACGACCCGTGAGGTAGAGTGCCGGCGTGATCCAGGGCGACGAATTTGGGCAAGGGTGGAGCGCATCCCTTCGTCGTGCAAGCGATCGTGATCTGAGTGCCTGGCTGGCATTCGCGCACGAGCTCGCGGACCAGGCTGATGAGATCGCTCGCCGTTATTTCCGGCGCGAGCCCGCGGCATCGAAGAAGGCCGATGGCTCAATCGTCACCGAGGCGGATCTTCAGGTCGAGGAGTTGTTGCGCGACCGGATCACGAAGCGGTATCCGAGTCATCGGATCACCGGCGAGGAATTCGGCATCGATGACGACGCCGATTCGGTTCGCTGGTTCATCGATCCAATCGATGCGACCCACAACTACGTGCGGGGCATCCCGTTGTTCGCAACCCTGATCGCGGCGGAATGCGGCGGCGAGCTCCAGTTGGGAGTCATCAGCGCGCCGGCCCTCCACCAGCGATGGCACGCTGGTCGCGGCCTTGGTGCCTGGACCGTCGGTGGTCCAGCTGGGCCGAGGTCCCGTCGGCTTTCCGTCACATCCGTCGAATCCATTTCGAGCGCCGACCTGTTGTACCGATCGATCACCGATATGGCCGCGTCACGGGTGGCCTCCGGCTTCGATGCATTGCGCTCCGAGGTAGCGCATGCCAGCGGTCTTGGCGACTTCTGGGGATACGCCCTCGTCGCCGATGGGGCCGCCGACGTGATGGTCGAGCAGGACCTGGGTCCGTGGGACCTTGCGGCCCCATGGGTCGTCGTCGAGGAAGCCGGGGGTCGCATCACCGACTTTGACGGCGTTCGCAGCCTCGAGCGGGGTGAAGGCTGTGCGACCAATGGAGTCCTGCACCGAAAGGTCCTGGAGCGCCTGAGGGGCGAGGTCGACGCCTAGGCTGGTCGGAATCGGGTACGCCGTCGCCTATGCCGATACCGTGTTTGCCAAGGGAGATCTCGTGGGGATCTGCCGGGATCGCCAGGTCGCGTTCAGGCCATGGTCGACCTTCGACGATGTGCGGGCCTGGTTGATTGGCCTGGGAAAGGACGGCCTCCCGGGCCCAATGCCGCGACCGTTTGTGTGCGGGCCAGAGGCCTTGGGCGCGGAGTTCACGTAGGCGTCCGCCCGGGCGGTGCGAAGGTCCCGGCAACGTGGCGGTCAGCCAGTCCTCACCCGGGGACGGCTCCGGCGGCTTCGAGGAGTACTGCTTCTGCTTCGTCAGCCACTGATCCCCGAGAGCCCTGGGTTCCGACCGACCCGGGTTCGCTTCGCTGCTGATCGTCGTGGGCCGGCGACCGAGCCGAGCCATGACCGCGTGCCGTTCAGCGGCGCGGGTCGACCTGGATCTTCGGGCCGAGCCCGGCCCCCGGCGGACGGCCCCCGGCGAGGACGGCGGCGACCTCGTCGAGGCCCACGGTCGCGGCGACGAGCGGCCGTGGGTCGACCGAGCCGGAGGCGTAGAGCGCGATCGTCTCGGCCAGGCCCGGTGAGCCGCCGAGGATCCCGGTCGCAGTCACATCCTTGAGCGCCAGCATGCGCGTGTCGATCGTGCTCGCCGTGCCGGCCAGGCCGATGTACACGACGCGCCCGCCCGGCTCGACCAGGTCCAGCGCCAGCGCGGGCAGGTCGGGCGCATTCGAGGCGTCGATCACCGCGTCGAACGGCGTGCGCGGGAGCGTCGCGACCGTCCAGACATCACCGAGCCCGAGCCCGCGCGCGAAGTCGAGCGACCGCTCGGATCGGCCCATCAGGTGGCCCTCGACGCCTTCGGCTGCCGCGATCTGTGCGGCGAGCAATGAGATCGTCCCGGCGCCGAGGATGAGCAGCCGGTCACCCCGCCCGACAACCGCGGCCAGGATCGCGCGCAGCGCGTTCGCGCCGGGCTCGACGAGCGCGCCGGCCGCCGGATCGACCGTGTCGGGCAGTCCGTGCAGCGAACCTGTCGGCACGGCCAGCTGCTCGGCAAGCGCCCCGGCCCGGCCGCCCCGGATCCCGACCTCCGATCGGTCCTCGCACAGGTGCGCCCGACCCGTCGTGCAGCGCCGGCAGCGTCCGCAGCCGAGCATCGTGTCGCCCGTCGTTCGCCGGCCGATCCAGTCGGCATCGACGCCGTCGCCGACGGCGGTCACCGTACCCGACCATTCGTGGCCGAGGCGGAGCGGGTAACGGGCATGGCCCTGCTGGAGGTACGCCATCTCGCCGGTGAAGAACTCGGCGTCCGTGCCGCACAGACCGACCCGCTCGACGTCGACGACCACTTCGCCGGGCCCGGCAACCGGCGGCTCGACCTTTTCGACCGCGCTCTCGCGAGGCGCCCTGATGACGAATGCCCTCACCGCAGGCCTGCGGACGGTCGCGCGGGCGAACTGGCTCCTCGAACCGATCCCATTCGGCGAATATAGGCGAGTGACGACGCGTCGAAGCTCGCATTGGTACGCGGGGACCGGTCGCAACGCCTACATCCACCGGGCCTGGATGCGGCGGGGCCTGCCGGCCGACGCATTCGACGGTCGGCCGCACATCGCGATCGCCAACACCGCGTCGGATCTCACGCCCTGCAACGCCCACCTCGACGAGGTCGCCCTGAGCGTGAAGGATGGCATCTGGGCGGCCGGCGGCGTCCCGCTCAACCTGCCGGTCGTGTCATTGGGCGAGACGCAGGTCCGACCGACCGCGATGCTCTGGCGGAACATGGCCGCGATGGCGATCGAGGAGATGCTCCGCGCCAACCCGATCGACGGCGTCGTTCTTCTCGGCGGCTGCGACAAGACGATTCCGTCGCTGCTGATGGCCGCGGCCTCGGTCGACCTGCCCGCCGTCCTCGTTCCGGGCGGGCCGATGCTGAGCGGAACGTTCCGGGGCGTCGCGCTCGGCTGCGGGACCGACGTCTGGAAGCTCAGCGAGGAGGTCCGCGCCGGGACGCTGTCCGAGCGCGACTTCATCGCGTCGGAGTCGTCGATGATCCGGAGCCGCGGCCACTGCAACACGATGGGCACCGCCTCGACGATGGCGATCATGTGTGAGGCGCTGGGCATGACGATCCCGGGCCTGGCCGGTACGCCGGCGGCCGACAGCCGGCTCCTCGAAGCGGCGCACGCGACCGGCCGCCTGGCCGTGGAGCTGGTCGAGCAGGATCGGCGGCCAGGCGCGGTCCTCAGCCGGGCCTCGTTCCTCAACGCGATCGTCGCTCTCGCCGCCGTCGGCGGGTCGACGAACGCGGTCGTTCACCTGCTCGCGATTGCCGGACGCCTGGGGATCGAGCTGACCCTCGACGACTTCGACCGGACCGGCGCGGGCGTTCCGCTCCTCGTCGACCTGCAGCCGGCCGGGCGCTTCCTGATGGAGGACCTCCACCGCGCCGGCGGGTTGCTTGCCGTCCTGCGCGAGGTGGAGGACCTCCTCGATCCAGGTGCGCTGACGGTGACCGGTCGCCCGCTCGTCGATCACCTGGCCGACGCACGGATCTGGGACGAGACCGTGATCCGCCCGCGGGCGACTCCCCTCCTGGCCGACGCGGGAATCGCGGTCCTCCGTGGGAACCTCGCCCCGCTCGGCGCAGTGATCAAGCCCGCCGCCGCCTCACCGGAGCTGCTCCGGCATCGCGGCCGGGCGGTCGTCTTCGACTCGATCGAGGACTTCAATGCCCGGATCGACGACCCCGACCTCGACGTGGAGGCCGACTCGGTGCTCGTCCTGCGCGGCTGCGGACCGCGCGGCTATCCGGGCATGCCCGAGGTCGCGAACGTGCCGCTCCCCGCGAAGCTCCTGGCGCAGGGCGTTCGCGACATGGTCCGGATCTGCGACGGCCGCATGAGCGGGACCGCGTACGGCACGGTCGTCCTGCACGTCGCGCCCGAGGCGGCGGCGGGCGGACCGCTGGGCCGGGTCGTGACCGGCGACACAATCGTGCTGGATGTGGCCGCCCGGCGGATCGAGGTCGACGTGCCCCAGGCCGAGCTCGATGCGCGCCCGCTTTCGCCGGCGATGGTCGCAGGCCTGGCCGCCCCGACGCGCGGCTGGGAGCGGCTGTACGTCGACCACGTCCTGCAGGCCGACACGGGCGC
>JANMCU010000160.1:0-5455 GCA_031361415.1 Chloroflexota bacterium
CCGTCGACCAGCTTCGGGCCGGTCCAGCCTTTCGGCGTGCGCAGCACGATCATCGGCCAGCGTGGGCGCTTCAAGATTCCGTCGTGGCGGGCGGCGCGCTGGATCGCGGCGATCTCCTCGACGACCTCATCGAGCACGGCGGCCATGCGCTGATGCATCTCGTCCGGGTTGGAGCCTTCGACGAAGCGCGGCGCGTAGCCGTACCCCTCGAGCAGCGAGCGTAGCTCCTCTCGCGGGATGCGCGCGAGCACGGTCGGGCTCGCGATCTTGTAGCCGTTGAGGTGCAGCACCGGGAGCACCGCACCGTCCCGCGCGGGATTGAGGAACTTGTTGGAGTGCCAGCTGGCGGCGAGCGGGCCGGTCTCGGCCTCGCCGTCTCCGACCACGCAGCAGACGATCAGATCGGGGTTGTCGAAGGCGGCGCCGAAAGCGTGCACGAGCGCATAGCCGAGCTCGCCCCCCTCGTGGATCGAGCCGGGCGTCTCGGGCGCAACATGGCTCGGGATCCCACCCGGGAAGGAGAATTGCCGGAACAGCCTGCGCAGGCCCTCCTCGTCACGTCCGATCGTCGGGTAGACCTCGCTGTAGCTGCCCTCCAGATAGGTGTTGGCGATGAGGCCCGGCCCGCCGTGGCCCGGGCCGCAGACGTAGATCGCGTCGAGGTCGCGCGCGCAGATCACGCGGTTTAGGTGGGCGTAGATGAAGTTCAGGCCGGGGGTGGTGCCCCAGTGGCCGAGCAGGCGCGGCTTGACGTGCTCGAGCCGAAGCGGCCGGCGCAGCAACGGGTTGTCGAGCAGATAGATCTGGCCGACTGAGAGGTAGTTCGCCGCGCGCCAGTACGCGTGCAGGAGCCGCAGGGCGTCAGGTTCGAGAGGCCCCGATGTCGCGGCTGCAGTCTGCTGCTCGGACATCGCTAGTCCGGCACCGGGCAATCGGCGGAAAGATCGCTCGCGATCCCTCGCCGACGTTCACCGTGAGGCCGGTGTGGAACCGTAGGAAGGATCCCGAGCATGGGTGGACTCGCTTGTCTGATGGCGGTTGGAGGGCGGGCTCGAGAGCAGGTCAGTCGCGCGCTGCCACTCCTCGAGCGGAGACGGGCAGGAGCAGGATACCCCTACCCGGGGAACGTATTTCGCGCCCGAACTCGTCGGGCTCGGCGAGGATGCGCACTCGGGTTTCGGCTTTCCCGCAGAGAGAAACAGGCGGCCACGCCGACGATCCGTGGTACCCGGTGGGGGTAGCGTGCGTTCTCGACGAAGGTTCCACCCACTCCGAAGGAGGCCGACGATGAAAATGATCGTTCAGATGCTGGTGTTTTGCATCGGCGGTCTCGTGCTCGGCGGCGTGGCCTTGGCTTTCGGCTACGGCGCCGTGGCGCCGCTTCTGTTCATCGGCGGCTGCGCGCTGATGATGCTGATGATGATGCGTGGCATGGGTGGCGGCGGTCACGGCGACCACGACCATGACTCCGGCGACAAGTCGGCCTGAGGCGCGCCTGATGGACGGCTACGGCTACGGATTGTGGGTATTGGTCGTGGTCAACTCGGCCGTCTTCATCATCTTCGCGGCGAGCTTCTTCCACCCCTCGAGCGGCCGCGATTGGCGAGCGCTCGGCGGCTTCTCGGCCTTCATCGTCGCGCTCTTCGCGGAGATGTACGGATATCCGCTAACCATCTATCTTGCTTCCAGCGCGCTTGGCGACAAGCTCCCGCTCAGCCACGACGGCGGCCATCTCTGGTCGGACCTGATTGGCTGGCCCTACGACCCGCACCTCTCGCCGTTCCACCTTGTCAGCTATCTGCTGATCGGCGCCGGGTTCTGGTTGATCTCCGTTGCCTGGCAGCGGCTCGTTGCTGCTCAACGTGCCGGGCTGCTCGCGACGAGCGGCGTCTACGCACGCATCCGCCACCCGCAGTACGCCGGCTTCCTCTTGATCATGACCGGCTTCTTGTTGCAATGGCCGACGCTCGTCACGGGATTGATGTATCCGGTGCTCGTGGTCGCCTACCGGCGTCTTGCGATCAGCGAGGAGCGCGAGGTGCGCGAGCGCTTCGGTGCGGCCTGGGACGCCTATGCAGCGGTCACGCCGCGCTTCATTCCCCACCGTCGCCCGCAGGCGACCCGGCCACCGAGGAGCGATGCCACTCTCGCCTGACCCGGCGCCGACTGCACCCGGCATGAGCGTGCGTGGCCGCCTCGGCGGGTGGATCGAGGAGCGCTTCGGCGTCTCCGCGCTCGCCTACCCGGTGCCGCGTCATGCAAACCGGCTGCCATACCTTCTCGGCGGGATCACCGCTGGATCATTCGTGATGCTGGTCGTCACCGGCGTCTATCTGGCCCAGCAGTACGACCCGGTGCCGAGCGAGGCGCACGCGAGCGTCGTTGCGATCACCGCGAGCGGCTTCGGCAGCGTCGTGCGCAGCGTGCATGCCTGGCTTGCGACGCTGTTCATGATCACGCTCGCGCTGCACCTCTTACGCACATTCCTGGAAGCGTCTTACAAACGGCCACGCGAGGGGCTCTGGCTGACCGGTGTCGGGCTGTTCGTCGTCTCCGGGGTCGTGCTCTACACCGGCACGATCCTGAAGTGGGACCAGGAGGCGATCGAGGCGCTCGGCCACAACCGCGAGCTCGCAGACGTCGCCGGATCCCTGGGCTTCTGGTTCACACCCGGTTTTTCCGACCACGTCTCGCTGCTCACGCGCGCCTATGCCGCGCATGTCAGCATCCTGCCGATGCTGCTCGCGGGCGGCATCGGCCTGCACATGCTCTTGATCAAGCGCCTCAAGATCTCGCCTCTGGCAGAGGGCGATCCCGCAACCATCGAGGCGCGCGCGGTGGCCGAGCCGCAGGAGCGCTTCACACGCCACCTCGCCCGCCTCGGCGCCTGGTCGCTCGCAGTGCTTGGCCTCGCGCTGCTCTTGACCGCGCTCCGACCGGTCGGGATCGGCCCCGCGGGCGTCGAGGGAATCGAGGTCACGAAACCGCCCTGGTACTTCCTCTGGGTCTACCCGTTCGAGGACTGGTTCGGCCTGCGCGCGCTTATCGTCGCGCCCGGCCTGCTGATGCTCGGACTCGCGCTCGTGCCGTTCCTCGACCGGAGCGCGGAGCGTGACCCACGCCGCCGGCGCGCCTGGGTCGCCCTCGCCGTTGGCGTCGTCGCCGCCCTCACAGCGCTCTCGATCTATGGCTACATGACGCGCCCCGTCTCCCACCTGGGAATGTGACGATGCGCCGACTCGCCGTCCTCAGCCTGATCGCGATCCTCACGTTGACACCAGCTGTCGCTCACGCGCACGGCGGGGAGCCGACGGGCGGGAAAGTGCCCGCACAGGCGCTCGCTGTGCAGGCGCTTGCGATGCTCGACGCGCAGATGGGCGCGACCGACGCGCGCGACCGCGTGCAAGCGGCGCTGCGCGCGGACAATCAGGACGACGTTCGCGTCGACCGGCTGCGCGCGGCCGACCAAGCGCTCGCACAAGGCGACACCAGAACGGCACGCCGCCAACTCGAAGCGGCCTTCAACCCTGACGATCGCCACCTGATCGGCACGAGCTTCACGACCGGCGGCGACGGACGCGCGATCGCGGCGATCATCGGCGCGATGATGATCGCCGCGGCGCTGCTGTTGCTGCGGCGACGGCCGGCCGACAGACACGCGAAAGCCTGACGCGATGAACGCGCAGCCTCCGAGTCCGGGCGGCAGCAGCTCAGGAACTCTGCCGCCCGCTGGCCGGGCCGCGAGACACGAACACGCAGCCGAGTCGGGACAGCCCTGGCGGGTCGATCCATCACAGGACGGCCGCGGCGCCGCACCGAGACCGGCCGGGACCCCGCCATCGCTGCTGCGCGCGGTGCTCGTCGCGGTCGTCGTCTTCATGACCGTCAACTGGATCTTCGCGCTCGCGACATCCTCGCGCCCGGCTGCGCATACCCGCATCCCTTACACCCCGCTCTTTCTGAAGGAGGTCGCCTCGGGCAACCTGGCGACGGTCACCTCGCGCGGCGCGACACTGCAGGGAACCTTCCGACGCCCCGTCAGCCACCTCCCCCCAGGAGACTCCAAGGCGCAGGCGATCACCCGCTTCCAGACCGAGATCCCGACGTTCGCCGATACCAGCTCGCTGCTCACGCAGCTGAGCGCGCGCGGCGTGGTGGTGAACGCGAATCCTCTCGAGACCGCCACGCCCTGGTGGCGGACGCTGCTCGTCGGCTTCCTGCCAACGCTGCTCTTCATCGGCCTGATGGTGATCCTGATGCGACGCGCCTCCGCTGGCGGCATGGGAGGCATGGGCGGCATGGGCGGCATGATGCGTTCCCGCGCGAAGCGCTATCAGCGCGGCGAGGGGCCGCGGGTGACGTTTGCCGACGTGGCGGGCATCGACGAGGCGACCGACGAGCTCTCGGAGGTCGTCGATTTCCTGCGCCACCCCGAACGCTATCGCAGGCTCGGCGGGCGGATCCCGCGCGGGGTGCTGCTGAGCGGTCTCCCCGGCACGGGCAAGACGTTGCTCGCGCGCGCCGTGGCCGGCGAGGCGGACGTGCCGTTCTTCTCGATCTCGGCGTCGGAGTTCATCGAGATGATCGTCGGCGTCGGCGCCGGCCGAGTGCGCGACCTCTTCGCCCAGGCGAAGGCCGCTGCGCCCGCGATCGTGTTCATCGACGAGCTCGACGCGATCGGGCGTTCCCGCGGCGGCGCGCTCGGAGGCATCGGCGGGGGCCACGACGAGCGCGAGCAGACGCTCAATCAGATCCTCACCGAGATGGACGGCTTCGATGGCGAGACCGGCGTGATCGTGCTCGCCGCGACGAACCGCCCCGACGTGCTCGACGCCGCGCTGCTGCGCCCCGGCCGTTTCGACCGGCGCGTTGCGGTGCAACCGCCCGACACCCTCGGCCGGCGCCGGATCCTCGAGGTGCACACGCGCGGGATGCCCCTGGCGGACGACGTTTCGCTCGAGCGCCTCGCCGCGACCGGCGCAGGGATGGTCGGAGCGGACCTCGCGAACCTCGCCAACGAGGCCGCACTGCTGGCCGCGCGCCGAGGCCGCGACAGCGTGGCCATGAGCGACTTCGGTGACGCGCTCGAAAAGCTCGTGCTGGGCGCCGAGCGCCGCATCGTCGTGAGCGAGGCTGATCGACGGCGCACCGCCTACCACGAAGCCGGGCATGCGATCGTCGGCATGCTCACCACCGGCGCCGACCCCGTACGCAAGGTCTCGATCGTCCCCCGCGGCGCCACGCTCGGCGTGACGTTCTCGGCCGCATCCGTCGATCGGTTCAACTACACGCGCAGCGAGCTACTCGCCCGCATCGACGTCGCCCTCGGAGGCCGGATCGCCGAGGAGCTCGTCTTCGGCGACATGACGACGGGCGCGGAGGCCGACATCCGCCAGCTGACCGCGATCGCCCGCCAGATGGCCGGACGCTGGGGCATGAGCGACGTCATCGGGCC
>JANMCU010000217.1:0-4954 GCA_031361415.1 Chloroflexota bacterium
TCAGGGGGCCGTCGCGCCGACGCCAGCCGGCACTGCGGATCGCTGCGCGGCGCGGAGGCTGAGTGCGATGCTTGCGGCGACGATCCAGAGTAGTGCGAGTAGGAAGGTAGGCGGGCCCGAGGTGGCCAAGGGGACGCCCGCGAGCACGAGCGGCGCGCTCGCCAGGCCGGACCAGCCCAGCCAGCGCGGGAGGCACCGCCTGCGCAGGATGATCCCGCCGGCGGCCGCGAGCATGACCGCGTCGAGCGCCCAGGTGAGCATGAAGGCGGCGGAGTTCATGTCGACGAGGGCGGCTGCGAGCCCGTTGGAGACGCCGGTGTCGGCGCGCCAGGCGAGGGCGAAGATCGGTGCCGCCGAGGCGAGCTTGATCACGGCCGAGAGGAGGCCGAAGCCGAGCACGATCCATGGCAGCCAGCCGTCGTCGCTCCTCTGCAACCACCAGGCGAGCACGACGACGAAGACCGGGAACGCGAGCAGCGCCACCAGATCGAGAAACCCGAGCGCCCAATCCGAGGTGCTCGGCGGGTGCGCGGCCCACCAGGCGCCGATCTCGCGCGAGCTGTCCGTCGATCCGGGCGAGCCGGAGCCGAGGACGTCGTTGGCGAGCACGGCGACGACGACGTAGAGGGCGCCGCAGAGCGCGGCGAGGCGGGTGAGCAGTGGGGATTCCATGCCCGAGATCGTGGGCGCCGCGCACGCCGCCCGCCACGGCCGCGCGCAGGATCCTCGCGTCCTCCCCGAGGAGGAACTTCGCCCGCGCGCGTCCCGTCTGGTGGCGGATGGCCGTTCGGGTCGCCAGGCGTTACGGTCCGCTCATGCGCCGGCGACTCCGAGCGGTTCTCGCCGACCGCCGCTTCCAGATCGCCGGCGACTCGGTGCTCGCGGCGGCGATTCTCGTCGTGTCCCTCGTGGAGATAGCGACGGGCGCCGGCGAGTGGTCCGGCCCGAGCGGGATTGAGCTCGCCCTCGCGGGCGGTTGCTCGCTTCCGCTCGTCTGGCGCCGCACGCACGCGCTTCCGGTCGCAGCGATCGTCGTGGCCGCGGCACTCGCGTCGGGGGTTGCCGTGGCACCGACGCAGGGTCCGTTCGAGGCCTTCGTCGCATTCGAGATCGCGCTCTACTCGGTCGGCGTCTACCTGCCGAGCCGGCGTGGCGCGGCGGTCGTCGTTGCGACGACGCTCGCCGGCGTCGGCGCGTGGGGCATCACGGCGCGGCACGTCGCCGATGTCAATTCCGGCGACTGGTTCCCCATGCTCGTCTGGGCCTGGGGAGCGTGGGCGGTCGGGCGGACCATCCGGAACCACAGCCTGCGCACCCGTGAGCTCGAGCAGATGGCTCGCGATCTGGCCGCCGAGCGCGACGCCCGTGCCCGGGAGGCGGTGACGGTGGAGCGCGCGCGCATCGCACGCGAGTTACACGACGTCGTCGCGCACAAGATCAGCGTCATGGGGGTGCAGGCGGCGGCGGCAAGAAGGGTGCTCACGGGCGATCAACCCGCCGTGCGCCGGGCGCTGGAAGCGATCGAGAGCACCGGCCGCGAGACGATCGACGAGATGCGGCACATGCTCGGCGTCCTGCGCGAGCCCAGCGACGAGCTCGCGCTCGCGCCGCAGCCGGGATTGCGAGACCTCGACGCACTCGCCGCCCGGATGCGCGCCGCCGGGCTGCCGGTCGACGTCCAGATCGAGGGCGTGCCGAGAACTCTCCCGGCCGGGCTCGAGCTTTCCGCCTACCGCATCGTCCAGGAAGCGCTCACGAACACGCTCAAGCACGCAGGCGCAAGCGGCGCCAGCGTGTCGGTCCGCTACCTCGAGCGTGCGGTCGAGCTTGAGATCGTCGACGACGGTCCGGGAGTGGTGGCCGCCGGCGGGACCGGGAACGGGCTGATAGGAATGCGCGAGCGCGTGGCCCTGTTCGGCGGCGAGCTCGACGCCGGGCACCGGGCCGAGGGTGGCTGGTCCCTGCGGGCGCGACTGCCAGTCGCAGCGACATGATCAAGATCGCGCTTGCTGACGACCAGGAGCTCGTGCGCACCGGCTTTCGCCTGATCCTCGAAGCCGAGAGCGACTTCGAGGTCAGCGGCGAGGCGGAGGACGGCGAACAGGCCCTCGCGCTGATCGCACGCACCAGGCCGGATGTGGTGCTGATGGACGTGCGCATGCCCGGGATGGACGGCATCGAGGCGACGCGGCGGGTCGAGGCGCCGACCCGCGTGCTCGTGCTGACGACCTTCGACCTCGACGAGGTCGTGTGGGAGGCGATCCGCGCGGGAGCGGCCGGATTCCTGCTCAAGACCGCGCCCGCCGACGAGCTCGTTCGCGCCGTCCGCGTCGTCGCCGCGGGCGACTCCCTGCTCTCCCCGTCCATCACGCGCCGGCTGATCGAGAAGTTCGCCGCTTGGCCCACGGCCCGAGCACCGGTCGGCCTCGATGAGCTCACGCCGCGCGAGCGGGAGATCCTGCGCCTTCTCGCGCGCGGCCTCTCGAACGCCGAGATCGCCACCCAGCTCGTCGTCGAGCAGTCGACCGTGAAATCGCACGTGGCGAGCGTGCTCGCAAAGCTCGGTCTGCGCGACCGCGTGCAGGCCGTTGTACTCGCCTACGAGTCGGGACTCGTGGTTCCCGGAGAGTCGCCGCCGCGAACGTGACGTCGCCTCGGCGTCGCCGAGGCAATGGAGCTAGTCGGACAGTTTTCGAACCTCTCCGACCGCGTCGGGATGCTCTTCGGGACGTTCGGTCGAGGCGGCCTCTCGCGTGAGGCGCTCGATGAGGTCGATCGCCTGCGGGTGTGAGAGGCGCTGTTCGCGCACGAGCGTGCGCCAGCTGTCGAAGCTCACGGCGAGCGCCAGCGCCGCTTTCAGCTGCTTGCGGCGCCTCCCGCTCGTCGGCCAGGGCTCCAGCAGCACCCCGACTGCCCGGCTCCAGTGATCGTGGTAGGGGGCCATCACGGGATGGTCACGGGCGTCGGCGAGCGCGTGGGTGATCATCCGCTCTGTGCGGGCGTGGTAGGCGTACGTCTCGGCCAGCCCGACCCGGAGGCGCTCGACCGGGTCGGCGATCGGCTTCCAGCTGTCGGGGTCGGGGGCCGGGTTGCGCTCGAAGTAGAGGCCGCTGCACGCTTGGTCGAGCGCCAGTTGCTCCGGGAAGTGGCGGTAGACCGTTACGCGCCCCACGCCGGCTCGATCCGAGATCTGCGTGATCGTGGTGGCGGCAGGGCCGACCGTCTGGTGCAGCTCGATCGTCGCCTCGATGATCCGCTGCCGCGTCTCCTGCTGCCGATCGGCGCGCTGTCTGAGCTGGTACGGCCGACCCACGGCGTTGATGATACAGGCTGTGTCTCCAATCTTGACGGATCGAGCTCCGTCCGCTACGGTCGCGCCAACAAATGGAGAAACACGCTGTTTCTCCGAATGACGACATGGAGGCTGACATGGCACCTGCAACGGCGTCGCCCGCGGCGATCACCCTGCGAGACGGTGAAGGCGAGGCGCTCTGGGCGTTCGGCGTACTCGCGACGATCAAGGCCTCAGGCGACACGACCGCGGGGCGGGTCGCCGTGATCGAGCACCTCGCACCGAGGGGCGCCGGCTCGCCGCTGCACGTGCACCGCCGCGAGGACGAGTGGTTCTACGTGATCGAGGGCTCGGTGACGTTCTGGGTCGGCGGAGACGTCTTCGAGGCCGGAGCGGGCGCGTTCGTCTACGGGCCGCGCGACGTGCCCCACACCTTCCTCGTCAGCTCCGAGCAGGCCCGGTTCCTGCTCGTGGCGGAGCCGGCCGGCTTCGAGGACTTCATGCGCGCGATGGGGCGGCCCGCCGAGACGCTCACCGTCCCACCGCCCGCCGCGCCGCCTGCGGACATCGCGCCGCTGATCGCGGCCGCGGCCGAGTACGGCATCGAGATCCTCGGCCCTCCGGGCATCCCCGCCTAGCGGAGAAGCGGGACCCCAGGGCGTCTGCAAGTGGAGCTATCCGGGTGTCATGCAAACGCCGTACCCATCGAACGGGGAGGCACTCAACGGTCCGCTGGGGTCACAACGACTAGCTGGATCGCCGAATTGTCAGCGCGGTGATGATCGCCCTTGTGGCCATGGCGATCGTCATGCGGAGCCTCTCAGCCTCCGTCTGATCCTTCGGGAAGGCTTCGTTGCCGCGCGCCTCGCGAGTGAGGTACTCGATCGCGTCGGCCACCTCGTTGAAACCCTCAGCAGGGTGCTTCGACGCATTCCATTGATTGAACTGCAACTCCCATCCGCCGACGATCGATGACTTTGCCTCGGGCAACGTCATCGAGGCGAGATTGCGTCGACGAGCGAAGAGTCGCCACAGCCGATGGGGCAGACGCTCAGACGACTTGATCGAAAGCACCTGGGACTCGGCATCCTCGGTGTAGTCGGTGAGGATGGCGGTGTGGCGGTCGATCGCGCCGCGGCGCACGGAAACGTGGATTCCACTTGCCTGAACGCGGACACGCTCCTGACGGTATCGCGTCGACCTTCGGCCGCGCGGCTCGAGTTCGCGCGCGACCGGTAGCGATCTTCGGCGGGCAGCGGCTACCGTCGTACCAGGCTATGCAAAGGAACGCTCTCTGCGCTCGGGACGACGCCGATGCCAATCGATCTGAGGGGCCTTGTGGGACCCGTAGGGCTGATCGAACTGCATCCGTGCGTCTCGCCGAGTTAGGAATCCGCTTGTTTGTAGGGATTCCTTGACATCTTGAGGGGGATTATATGGAGCTAAGCGGGCTCGAACCGCTGACCTCCTGGGTGCGATCCAGGCGCTCTCCCAGCTGAGCTATAGCCCCTTCGGGACGGAAGTGTAGCTCAGCGCGGCGGCGCGAGGCTCTGCGCACCGACGGTGGGGAGCTTCTTGTTCGAGGTCGCGTCGGCGAGGCCCGAGCTGCCGTTCCGCTCGCCGTCGCCGCTCACGGGCTTGCGCGACTGCGACTGCTTCTTC
>JANMCU010000220.1:0-4647 GCA_031361415.1 Chloroflexota bacterium
GACCCACAGCGTCCACGCCGAGCCGATCACGTTCGGGCTCAAGCTCGCCGGCGGGGCGTTCGAGATCGACCGGGGCCGGCGCCGCCTGGCCACCGCCGTCGATGAGATCGCGACGGGCAAGATCTCCGGGCCGGTCGGGACGTACAGCCACCTCGGGCCCGACGTCGAGGCCGAGGTTCTCGCCGAGCTCGACCTCCACGTCGACCCCTCGAGCACCCAGATCGTCCAGCGCGACCGGCATGCAGCGCTCATGACCACGATCGCCATCCTCGGTGGCTCCCTCGAGCGGTTCGCGACCGAGGTCCGGAACCTCCAGCACACCGAGCTGGGCGAGGTCATGGAGCCGTTCAAGCCCGGCCAGAAGGGCTCGAGCGCGATGCCCCACAAGCGCAACCCGATCCTGGCCGAGCGGATCGCGGGGCTCGCCCGACTGCTCCGCGGCTATGCCCAGACCGCCCTCGAGAACCAGCCCCTCTGGCACGAGCGCGACATCAGCCACAGCAGCGCGGAGCGGGTGATCCTGCCCGATGCCACGATCGTCCTCGACTACCTCCTCGTGAAGATGGCCGGGCTCGTCGAAGGCCTCGTCGTCCGGCGCGAGCGGATGCTCGAGAATATCGAGCGCGGTCTCGGGCTGCACGCGAGCTCACGCGTCCTCGGCGTCCTCGTCGAGCGCGGCGGGATGAGCCGCGAGGCCGCCTATGCCGTCGTTCAGCGAGCCGCGCTCCGGGCCGCCGACGACCGTTCGCCGCTGCGCGATCTGCTCGCGGTCGATTCGGAGGTCGCCAAGCGGATGAGCCTGACCGACCTCGACAATTGTTTCGACGACGCCGCCCACCTTCGCCATGTTCCTGCCGTCATCGCCCGACTCGACAGCCTGGAGGCCGAGATCCATGCCGCCCGCTAGCCCGCTCGCCGACTCCTTCCTCCGTTCCGGCAAGGTCCGCGACCTGTATGCCGTTGGCGAGGACCGCCTGCTGCTCGTCGCGTCCGACCGGCTGAGCGCGTTCGACGTCGTGCTGCCGACTCCGATCCCCGACAAGGGCCGGGTCCTGACCGGCGTGTCGCGGTTCTGGTTCGCGCGGACCGCCGACCTGGTCGCCAACCACCTCGTCGGCGTCGCGCCCGAAGAGATCCCGGGCGGCGGACCGGCCGACGCCGCGGAAGCCGCCGAGCTGCGCGGCCGGATGATGCTCTGCCGGCGGGTCGACCCGCTCCCGATCGAAGTCATCGTCCGGGGCTACCTCGCGGGCTCGGGCTGGAAGGACTACGGCCGGACCGGGGCGGTGTGCGGGATCCCGTTGCAGGCCGGCCTGCGCGAGAGCGAGCGCCTGCCGGAGCCGCTGTTCACGCCGTCGACCAAGGCCGAGGAAGGCCACGACGAGAACATCTCGATCGACCAGGCGGCCGCGCTCGTCGGTCGCGACGTTGCCGAGCGCGTCGCCGATCTCGCGATCGCCCTGTACCGCCGCGGCGCCGAGATCGCCGAGCCGGCTGGGGTGATCCTGGCTGACACGAAGTTCGAGTTCGGGATCGACCGGGAGACCCGCGAGCTCATCCTCATCGACGAGGTGATGACCCCCGACAGCTCCCGCTTCTGGGACGCGGCGGACTACGAGCCGGGTCGCGCCCAGGCGAGCTTCGACAAGCAATACGTCCGCGATTACCTCGAGACGCTCGACTGGGACAAGACGCCGCCCGGACCGGAGCTGCCGGCCGAGGTCGTAGCCGGGACGCGGGCCCGCTACGTCGAGGCGTTCGAGCGGGTCACCGGCGCAAGCTTCCAGCGCTATCTCGACGCCGACGTCGTCGGGACCGGCGCATGACGGTCGACGTCCGGTTCGCGGTCAACGTCCGACCCAAGGACGGCATCCTCGATCCGCAGGGCCGGGCGGTCGAGGGCAGCCTCGGTCATCTCGGGATCGGCGGCGTCAGCGCGGTCCGGGTCGGGCGTCGGGTCGAGCTGACCGTGGCCGCGGCCGACGACGACGCTGCACGGGCGATCGTCCAGCGCCTGGCGTCGGAGCTCCTGTCGAACCCGCTGATCGAGGCGTACGAGATCGAGGTACTCGGGGCTGCATCCTCGGCGGACTCCGAGTCGATCGTCGGCGCCGGGGCGTCTGGATGAGCGTCCGGATCGGGGTCGTCCTCTTCCCCGGCTCGAACCGCGACATCGACGCGGTCAACGCCCTCGAGGTCGCCGGCGCCGAGCCGGTCGTGCTCTGGCACGACGACACCTCGCTCGACGACGTGGCCGGTGTCCTCATCCCGGGCGGCTTCGCCTACGGCGACTACCTGCGGGCAGGCGTGATCGCCCGGTTCAGCCCGATCATGCGGGCCGTGTCGTCTTTCGCTGATCACGGCGGGCTCGTCCTCGGGATCTGCAATGGCTTCCAGGTCCTGACCGAGGCTCACCTCCTGCCCGGCGCGCTCCTGCGCAACCGCGGCCTGCGGTTCGTGTCGCGCGAGATCTCGATCGCCGCCGAGCGGTTCGACACGCCGTTCACTCATGCGCTTGCCGATCGGGCGCTGCGCATGCCCGTCGCCCACGGCGAGGGCGCGTTCTACGCCGATAATGCAACCCTCGACGAGCTCGAGGCCAACGGCCAGGTCCTCTTCCGCTACGTCCACGACGACGGGTCGCGCGCCGGCGGCGAGGAGGACCGGGCCAACCCCAACGGATCGCTCCGGGCGATCGCCGGGGTGACGAATGGCGCCGGCAACGTGGCCGGGTTGATGCCCCACCCCGAGACGGCGGTCGAGGCCGTCCTCGGATCGGACGATGGGCTCGGGATCATCGCCTCGTTCGTGGCCAGCGCGGCGACCCGGAAGCGATCCGGCGGTGTGCAGAACAACGCCGCCGCGGCCGCTCGATGACCCTGGTCGTGGAAGCGCCGCCGGTGCCCGACGAGCCGCTCCACCGCCGGCTCGGCGTGACCGACGACGAGCTCGCGGCGATCCGCGACCGGCTCGGTGGCAGGG
This sequence comes from Chloroflexota bacterium, assembly GCA_031361415.1. Taxonomy (GTDB): domain Bacteria; phylum Chloroflexota; class Limnocylindria; order Limnocylindrales; family CSP1-4; genus CF-46. Next base: position 2,983 of record JANMCU010000220.1, read on the forward strand.
CGCCGAACGACCTCGAGCTCGCGATGTTCAGCGTGATGTGGAGCGAGCACTGCTCGTACAAGAGCTCGCGGCCGCTGCTCAAGACCCTCCCCACAGGCTCCGCTGCCGACGGGGTCGTCGCCGGCCCGGGCGAGAACGCCGGGGTGATCGCGATCGGTGACGGTCTGGCGGTCGCGTTCAAGATCGAGTCGCACAACCATCCGAGCGCGGTCGAGCCGACCCAGGGCGCCGCGACCGGTGTCGGCGGCATCCTGCGCGACATCTTCACGATGGGCGCCCGGCCGATCGCCGTCCTCGACGCACTCCGGTTCGGGGACCCGGCGGACGCGCGGACGCGCCACCTCGTCGAGGGCGTGGTCAAGGGCGTCGGCGGCTACGGCAACTGCGTCGGCGTGCCGACGGTCGGCGGCGAGCTCGTCTTCGACCCGTCGTATGCCGGGAACCCGCTCGTCAACGTGATGGCGATCGGGTTGCTCGAGATCGACGACCTGACCCTCGCCGCGGCGCCCGGAGCCGGCAACCTCGTCGTCCTGTTCGGCTCGACGACCGGGCGGGACGGGATCGGCGGGGCGAGCGTCCTCGCCAGCGCGACGTTCGGAGACCAGGACGCGTCGAAGCGTCCGTCCGTCCAGATCGGCGATCCCTTTGCAGAAAAGCTCCTGATCGAGGCATCGCTCGAGCTGATCCGGGGGCGACTCGTCGCCGGACTCCAGGATCTGGGCGCCGGCGGGATCACCTGCGCCACGTCCGAGACCGCCGACCGGGCCGGGACCGGGATGCGGATCGAGCTGGCGGCGATCCCGCGCCGCGAACCGGGCATGGAGCCGTTCGAGGTCCTGATCAGCGAGTCGCAGGAGCGGATGCTGGCGGTCGTCGAGCCGGCCCGCTGGGACCAGGTCCGGGCCGTCTGCGAGCGCTGGGGCCTGCTCGTCGCCGTCATTGGCGTCGTCACCGACGACGGCGACGTGACGGTCGTCGACGACGACGGCGCCGAGATCGCGCGGATCCCCGCTTCAGCCCTGACGAGCGATGCGATCGTCCACGAGCGGGTGGCCGCGCCGCCGGTTCGCCGCCGAGCCGCCCCGGCTCCAGGCGCGCCCGCGACCGTGTCGGATGGGCTGCCCGAGCGTGGGATGGACCCCGGGGCAGTGCTCACCGCCCTGCTCGGCTCGGCCAACCTCTCGAGCCGGCGGCCCGTTTTCGAGCAGTACGATTCGACGGTCCAGGCGAACACGGTCGCCGGGCCCGGCCATGGCGCGGCCATCATCCGGATCAAGGGCACGACCAAGGCCCTCGTCGCCTCGACCGACGCGAATCAGTCCGTCGGAGCGCTGGATCCGTGGCTGGGCGCCGCGCTGAGCGTCGCCGAGGCGACCCGCAACGTGGCGATCACCGGCGCCCGTCCGCTGGGCGTGACGAACTGCCTGAACTACGGCGATCCGACCCGGCCCGAGGCCTTCTGGCAGCTGACCGAGGGCGTCCGCGGCCTGGCCGACGCCTGCCGCGCGCTCGGCCTGCCCGTCACCGGCGGCAACGTCTCGCTCTACAACGAATCGCCCGCCGGACCGATCGCCCCGACCGCCGAGATCGGGGTCGTGGGCCTGCTCGACGATGTCGCCATGCTCGTCGGTCCGGCCTTCGTGCTCACCCATGACGCCATCGTGG
>JANMCU010000221.1:0-4271 GCA_031361415.1 Chloroflexota bacterium
GCTGCTGCGCCACGAGGGCATCTACGCGCACCTCTACGCCGAGCAATTTGCAAGTGAGCGGCCCGTCTGACGCCGGACGCAAGCGTGGAATTCAACGTTTCGGCGCCTCCCTGCGTCGGAAGGGCATGATCACGAGCACGACCTTGGATCCGTTGACACAGGTGCTCCCGGAGTCGTCGGCCGAGGCCGATCCCCATCGTATTGGCATCGTCGGTCTGCAGGCGGATCGCGGCGCCGAGCTGTGGGGCCTGGCCCGTCATCTCGGCCTCTCACCCGACGAGGCGGATGACGCCGTGCAGGAGACGCTCGTTCGTCTCTGGACGGCGCTCCGCGGCGGAGCCAGCATCGAGAGACTGGACGCCTGGGCCTTCCGGGCGATCTACCGGCTGGCGATGGATCGTCATCGCTGGCGTCGCCGCGTTCGACTCCTGGCCGATCGGCTCGGCGCGCAGCCAGAGCGACGGTCCACCGTCGACGTGGCCGATCGGTTGGCTATCTGGGATGCCGTCGAGAGCCTGCCGCAACGCCAGCGCCTCGCGGTCTATCTGCGCTATCGAGCAGACCTGCCATACGAGGAGATCGGCGCGATCCTGGGGATTGCAGCTCCTTCGGCGCGCAGTCATGTAAGCCGTGCTCTCGACGCCCTGCGCGTCGCGCTCGGCGAGGAGGCACCACGATGAATGATCAGGATCTGGAACGGCAGCTTCGATCGCAGCGCGGGCCGCGCGAAGAGGGATACGTGGCGGCTCGGCTGCCCGGGACGCTTGATGAGGCGCCGGTTGCCAGCCGACGACCCTCGCGCCTGCAACGGTCAGCGATGTTCGTGGCTGCGGGCGTGGCCGGTGCCCTGGCAGTCGCCGTCGCTGCGGGCGCATTCTCTGGCCTTGGCCTTGGCCCAGGCGTCGGAGCGACGGGATCGAGTTCGCCGTCGGCCGAGGCCTCGACGCCGGCTTCGGGTAGCGGCGCATGCGGCCCGCAGGACGTGAGCCTCGCGGCGGAGCCATGGGGCGGCGCGGCCGGGTCACGCGGCACGGTCGTGATGGTGACCCTGGCGGCCGGACGCGGCACCTGCACACTCGGCAAGGGGCTGACAGCCGAGACTAGGGATGCCAACGAAACCGTGCTTGCTACGACCGGAACGGCCGAGTCGGGGGAGCCGGTAACGCTAGCGCCAGGAGTCTCGTTTACCATCGGGATGGCTTGGAGCAACTGGTGCGGAGCAACTCCGGCGGCGCCGGTAAGTCTCGCGCTGAAGATGTCCGGCTGGGAGTCGTTCGCAGCGGTACCCGTCCCGACCGGTGGCGTGGACCCGGTGCCACCCTGCATGGGGAGCACTGAGCCGACCGCCCTCAGCTGGACGGGTCTCGAGCCGCAGCAGTAGCGGTGAAGGCGACGGGCTTGTCGAGGTGACACACTTGGTCAGCCGTGACCAACCGACTTGCCGCCGAGACGAGCCCGTACCTGCTCCAGCATGCGCACAACCCGGTCGACTGGTATCCGTGGGGTCCCGAGGCGCTCGAGCGGGCGCGCATCGAGGATCGGCCGATCTTCCTCTCGATCGGTTATTCGGCCTGTCACTGGTGCCACGTCATGGCGCACGAGTCGTTCGAGAACCAGGCGATCGCCGCGCAGCTGAATCGGGACTTCGTGGCGATCAAGGTCGATCGCGAGGAACGCCCCGACCTCGATGACGTGTACATGGCCGCCGTCCAGGCCATGACCGGGGGTGGCGGATGGCCGATGAGCGTCTTCCTGACACCCGACCTGGAGCCGTTCTTCGGGGGCACCTACTTCCCGCCGGAGGATCGGCACGGGCTGCCGGGCTTCCCGCGCGTTTTGAGCGGGGTCGCCGATGCCTACCGGACGCGACGTGACGAGGTGACCGCGCAGGGCCGCCAGCTGGCCACGCACCTGCGCGAGCAGCTCGACGTGTCGGCCGGGATACGCGACCCGGATCGCGGACAGCTTGACCTGGCGGTGGCTCGCCTGAAGCAGTCGTTCGACCCGGTCCACGGCGGGTTCGGCGGCGCTCCGAAGTTTCCGGCGCCGATGACGCTGGAGTTCCTCCTCCGCGCGTGGCGGCACAGCGCGGACCCCGAGACGCTGCGCATGGTGACGGTGACCCTCGACCGCATGGCCGATGGCGGCATCCATGACCAGGTCGGGGGCGGCTTCGCCCGCTACAGCACCGATGCGCACTGGCTGGTGCCGCACTTCGAGAAGATGCTGTACGACAACGCGCTCCTGGCGCATTGCTACCTCGAGGCCTTTCGGGCCACGGGCCGATCGCGCTACGCGGCCGCGGCGCGCGACACGCTCGACTTCCTGCTGCGCGAGCTCGCCACGCGGGAGGGGGGATTCGCCTCGGCACTCGACGCTGACAGCGAGGGCGAGGAGGGGCGCTTTTACGTCTGGACAGCGGACGAATTCCGCTCCGTTCTCGAGGAAGGTGGCCTGGGACCCGCGGAGATCGCCGACGTGGCGCGGTACTGGGATGTCGCGGCGGGAGGCAACTGGGAAGGCCGTTCGATCCTGCACGTGGCTGTCGATGCGGAGCCGCCCGGAGCGCTGGACCGCGCGCGCGCTGCCCTCCTGGCAGCCCGGGAGCGCCGCGTGCGGCCGGGCCGGGATGCCAAGCAGCTCGCCGCCTGGAACGGACTGGCGCTGCGGGCGCTGTCGGTCGGAGCAATGGTGCTCGGTGAGGACCGATACGCCGAGGCAGCCGGCCAGCTGGTGACCTTCGTGCGGGGGCAGCTGCTTCGCGAGGGGGATCGGCTCTGGCGCACCGCGCGCGATGGAGCGGCCCACACCCCCGCCTTCGCGGAGGACTACGCCTGCCTCGCCGATGGGCTGCTGCTCGCCTACGCGGCAAACGGCGAGCCGAACGATCTGCGCCTGGCGGAAGCGCTGGTGGCGCGCTTGGTGGCGGACTTCTGGGACCCGGAAAGCGGAACGCTGTTCGACACCGGGCCGGAGCACGAGCGTGTCGTTGCGCGGCCTCGATCGCTGCTTGATGGGGCAACGCCGGCAGCCAACTCCGTCGCGGCCGATGTCTTGCTGCGACTGGCGCTGCTCACCGGAGATGCCGATCACGATCGCCGGGCTCGCAGCATCCTGCGGGCCGCGGGACCGGCCCTCGAGCGTCAGCCGACCGCCTTCGGGAGGATGCTCGCCGCGGCGGATCGAGCGCTCGGCCAGCCGGTCGATGCGGTGATCGCCGGGGCCTCCGACGACCCGCGGGCCGTGGCCTTGCGCCGCGCCGCGGCGAGCCCATACGCCCCCGATCTCGTCATCGCACCACTGCCGAAGGAGAGCGGCCTGGCGGACCTGCCGCTCTTCGTTGGCAAGGGAGCGCCGGCCGGCGTGCCGACCGCTTACCTGTGTCGGGGCTACGCCTGCAACGAGCCCACGGACGAGCCAGCGCGGCTGGTCGCCCAGGTGATCGCCGCCGTCGGCTGAGGTGCCCAACGCCGCTGGGTTCTATCATCGAACGCGATGATCCATCCCTCGCGGGCCGTGCTGGCCCTGTCTCTGGCTGCGCTCGTCCTGTCAGCCTGCGCCAGCGCGACGCCGTCGCCAAGTATCGAGCCGACCCCCAGCGCCACACAACAGGCGACGATCGAGCCGACTCCGACCCTCCAACCGACGCTGGCACCGATCCCCGTCGACCAAAAAATGCTCAGCCATCGCCTCACCATCCTGGTGGTCGGCTCGGATGCCAGCCAGGCGCGACGACGCAGCGGCCTGCTGACCTGGCGCACCGACGCGTTGATGGTTGTCAGCATCAGTGCCGATCAGTCGCAGATCTCGATGCTGTCGCTTCCGCGCGACACCGTCGACGTGCCGCTGGGGAACGGGCGCATCTATGGCGGCAAAGTGAACGGCATTGCCCAGCTGTACGGCCTGGATGGGCTTCGCAGGGCGATGTCTGCGCTACTCGGTGTGCCGATCGATCGATACCTGATGATCAACATGGACGACTTCGGCTGGATCGTGGACGCGGTTGGCGGGATCGATGTCGAGGTCAAGACCCGGATCTCCGACGGCGAGATCCACCTGCGCCTCGATCCTGGTCCAGTCCACCTGAACGGCGCCAGGGCGCTGCTCTTCTCGCGCACCCGGGCAGACTCCGACTACGCGCGCGGTGCGCGCCACCAGCAGGTGGTGCTGGCCCTGCTGCAGCGCTGGCTCGACCCGGCCACTCCGGTCGCCCTGCTGACAGGCATGCGCCTGCTGGCTTCATTGGAGACCGACATCGTCCTCACCGAGCT
>JANMCU010000237.1:0-9104 GCA_031361415.1 Chloroflexota bacterium
CGCCGTCGCTGCGCCGGTCGCCGCTGCCGAGCCGGTCGCCGCTGCCGAGCCGGTGTCCAACGAGCCCGTGGTCGCACAGGACGTGGTCGAACCGCTCGCGGCGTCCGAACCCGTCGTGATCGCCGAGCCAGTCGAAGCCGAGCCCGTCGCCTCGGAGCCGGTCGCGGCCGAGCCCGGGGCCGCTGTAGAGCCTGCTGAAGCCGAGCCGGTGGTCGCTGCTGAACCCGTCGAAGCGGAGGCAGTCGCGGCCGAGCCCATCGCTGCGGAGCCAGTTGCTGCCGAGCCCGTTGCCGCCGCCGAGCCGGACCAGCCCGCCGCCGCCCCGACCGTCCCGGTGTGGCCGGTGTCGGTGGAAACGCCTCCGCCCGACCAGGCACGCGACGATCGGATCCAGCAGCCCACCTGGCAGATCTTCGCGCCGGACGCCACGCCGGGCACAGGCGTCGAGCCACCCGTCGCTCCGACTCAGCCCACCTTCGCCGCTTCGGCCGATCCCCAATGGCCGGTCCGACCCGATCAGGCGGAATCCCCGGCCATGGCGCTCCTGGCCAACCGCGCGAAGGGTTCGCCGAGCGACGCCCTGTGGGCCGCATCGGCGCAGGAGGTCCTCGCTCGCCCGGCCGTACCCATCGTCGGCGCTCCGACCGGCGTCCAGCCGTGCTCGAGCTGTGGGCTCTCGCTGTCAGCGAACGCCCGGTTCTGCCGGCGCTGCGGGACCCGCCAGGGCTGACGCGGGTCGGCCGGCTCGAGACGGCGGCCGGCAAGACGAGCCTCCCCGCCGGGATCGCTCTGCGCCCTCCGAATCCGGCCTAGACCACGACCGCCTCGACGGTGGTCGCCCGCTCGCGGACCCATGCCGCGCCGAGCAGCACCACGCTGAACACGAGGTCCAGCCAGGTCAGCCCGACCAGGATCGCGCCGAGCGTCCCGTACACCAGGTTCGCGCCGAACAGACGCGGCGCAACGAAGACGAACACCCGGGTCAGGATCACGAGTGCCACGGCGCCGAGGACGGCCGGCGGCGTGATCGCTCGCCAGGTCGGTCGCGGCAGCGGAATCAGGCGGTACACGGCCGCGAGCGCGAGGCCCCCGAGCACGGGCGGCAGAACTGCGAGGAACAGCTCGAGGATCGGGCGGGTCGGCCCCGTCCCGCTCATCTCGACGGCGAGCGCGAGGACCGGCGTGGCGATCAGGGTGACGAGGACGATCCCGGCCAGGACCGCGATCGAGCCGAGCCGACGGGCCGTCCGCCGGGCCAGGCTCCGACGCGGACCGCCCGCATCGATCTGGGCGAGCGCCGACTCGAGCCCGGCGAACAGCCGCGACGTCCCCCACGCAGCGAGCACCAGCCCGAGGATCGAAAGCGATGGCGACGCGCGCGAGAGGCCGCCCACGATCTCGTCGACGACGCCCGACAGCGGCGGGAGGAAGGTCGAGATGGTCCGGACCATCCCGGCCCGGCTGGCCGGATCGTCGAGGACGAGGCCGGCGAACCCGCTGGCCACGATCCCGATCGGGATCAGCGCGAGGACGACGTTGTAGGCGACGCCCGCGGCGAGCAGGCCACCGTCAGCGGCATTGAACCGGGCGAGCACGCGCCGCGCGATCGCGACGCGCGGACTTCCGACGACGCGGGTCGCGACGCCGATGAAGCGCTCGCGCACGACCACGCGACGAGCCGGACGCTGGTCGCGCCCGACGTCGGTCAGCCCCGGATCTCCTCGAAGAGGCCGGGCTGGAGATCGCTCGCCCGGAGCCGTCGGGGCAAGGCCAGGAGCGCTTTCACCTCGCCGCGCCGGACGAAACGCCGACCACCGAGCTTGATGCTCTGGAGTTTTCCCCTGCGTGCCCAGTTGCCGATGGTCGACGGCTTGAATCGGATGTTGGCCGCTTCAAGGATGCCGGCGGCTTCCCCGAGGCTGATCCAGTCGGCGGACGACGTCGGCACGTCAGTCGCCCGCCGTCGATCCGGACGAGCTCGCCGGACCCTTCGGCTTGGGCGTCACGTTCGACGAACCCTTGTCCGATGCCTTCTTCGCATCCGAGCTCTTCGACGTGTCCGAGCTCGCTCCGTCAGCGTGGTCGGTCCCGGATCCCGAGCCTGTTCCGGTGCTGCCGGATCCCGAGTCGCCCGATCCGGTTTGCGAGTCCGAATCCGGGCCACCGTCCGCCGACGCTGCGTGCGTCGACGAGCGCGTGGTCGAGCTCCGATCCTTCTTCGCCCAACCGGTGCCCTTGAAGTGAATCGTCGGCGCGGTGAACGCCTTGCGGACCGGAGCGGCGCCACAGATCGGGCAATTGGACGGGCCCTCGGCCGTGACCGAGTGGATGACCTCGAACCGATGCCCGTTCGGACATAGATAGTCGTACGTCGGCATCGGGTGTCGGGCGAGCCGGTCGGTCAGCCGCGCAGGAGACGCATGCCGCACTTGGGGCAGTAGAACGCCCGCTCGTGGGCCGAGGCGAACCCGCAGTGCGCGCAGACGAGGCCGCCCCGGCCGGCCGCCGGAACGGGGCGATCGACGGCGGTGAGACCGAGGGCGTGCTGGTTGGCGAGAACGTTCGTCAGGATGCCGGCGAGCAGCTTGGCCGCGATCCGGTCGGTGTCACCGCGGACGCCCTTCCCTCCCCAGCCGACGACCGACCGGACGATCATGTCGCCCGTGGCCTCGTCCCAATGGGCGGCCACGCCGCCGATGACGGCCGAGTAGTCCGGGTAGCCGCTCGTGTCGACCTCGCCCTCGAGCAGCGTGCACACGAACGTGTCGAACGCGAGGTCGATCGCGTCGATCGACTCGAGGACGACGAGCGCGTGTCGGGTGACCGGCGAATGGACATGGTGAGCGTTCAGCCACTGCATCGCCTCCGACGGGCGAGCGATGATCGGCGTGGCCTGGCTGAATTCGATCGGCAGCGGCTCGACGACTTCAATCTCCGTCCGGGCCAGACCGTGGAGCATCGACGGCAGCTCCGACAGGGCGTTCGGGCCGGCGGTCATCCTGACGCCCTCGCTCGACTTGCCCGCGTAGTACAGCTTGAGCTGGTACTCCTGGGCGACGATCTCCTCGGGCAGCGTGATCGCCGCGTGGCTGCTCCGGGGCGCCGGGGACGGCGCCCCGGGCGCCGGCGTGGCGTGATCGGCGGTGTTCCGGCGTTTGAGGAAGTCGAGCGGCACGACGGGCTCCGGTTGGTCAGGATCGAACGGGGCTCATGGTAGCAGCGGCGCACGAGCGTCGGTCATCAGTACGTTCAGCGCGAGCCGGCGCCGGATGGCGATCGGCGGCGACGGGCGCTCAGTCCTCGACCGACTCGAGGATCACGGCCTCATCCGGTCGGAGGTCGAGCGCGCCATCGGACAAAAGCGACGGAAGGTCGCGATGCGTCCCGACCCGGGCGACCCACGTCCCCGCGGCCAGACCCGCGACGTCGATCCGACGTGCCTGGCCGACGAAGTTGACGATGACGAGCAGGTGCTGCCCGTCGCCGACTCGGGTCCACGCGAGGACGTCGGGATCGCCGCTCTCGAGCCGCTCCATCATCCCGATCCGGAGCCCCGCCGAGGTCCGCCGGAACGCGAGGAGGCGACGATAGGTCGCGAGCGTCGAATCCGGGTCGGCTGCCTGGACCTCGACGTTGCGCCGATCCGCGTCGTCGGCCAGCCGGAGCCACGGGCGGCCTGTGCTGAACCCGGCGTGGGCGCCCGCTCGCCATTGCATCGGGGTCCGGCAGCGCGAGCGGTCGTACCAAGGGAAGTCGGGCCCGGCTCGGAGAGCCGGCGGATCGACGATCTCGTCCCTGGGGATGTCGACGTCGGTCATGCCGATCTCTTCGCCGTAGTACAGGAACGGCATGCCCCGCAGAGCCAGCACGACCACGGCGGCGGCCTTCGCGATGGCATCGCAATCGGGTTCCCGGTCCCGTCCGACCGAGACCGACAGGCGGGTCGCCTGGCGCTCCCGGTCATGATTCGAGAGAGCGACGGTCGGCCAGCGATCCGGGCCGTAGGCCGCCTCTCGTCGGTCGATCCCGGCCGCGAACGCCGCCGCCGTCCACGGCGACTCCATGAGCGACCAGTCGAACACGATGTGATGGACGCGGGTGTAGCGAGCCGCCGTCTCCGTCTGGCCCACGAACAGCTCTCCGATCGACAGCCGACCCGGCTGCTCGTCCAGAATCGCCCGGAAGCGGCCGATCAGGTCGAGGAAGTCGGGCTGATCGAGGTCGTTGCGGTGCTCGAGCCGGCTCCACGGCGAGTCGCCCTCGGCCACAGGGTTGTCGCGCAGGTCCGGATCCTTCAGGAAGGCGTTGAACACGTCCAGCCGGAAGCCGTCGACGCCCCGGGCCAGCCAGCCCCGAACCATGTCCCAATTGGCCTGCTCGACCGCCGGGTTCCGCCAGTTCAGCTCGGGCTGGCCGACGAGGAACGTGTGGTAGTAGAACTGCTGCCGCTCGGGCACCCATTCCCAGCCGGGACCGCCGAAGAACGACACCCAGTTGTTCGGCGGAATCGGCCGGCCGTCCGCGTCGAAGCCGCGCGGATCGCGCCACAGATAGAAGTCGGCGTACGGCCCGTCGCGGGAGGCGCGCGAGGCGCGGAACCAAGCGTGCTCGTCGCTGGTGTGGTTCATCACGAGGTCGAGGATCACTCGGATCCCGCGCTCGTGGCAGGCCGCGACGAGACGGTCGAAGGTGGCCTCCGTGCCGAGCAACGGATCGATCGTCGCGTGATCGGTCACGTCGTAGCCGAGATCGCGACCGGGCGACGGATAGATCGGCGACAGCCACAGGGCGTCGACGGGCAGCGCGTCGGGGCCGAAGTGGTCGAGATGGTCGAGGATCCCGGCGAGGTCGCCGGTCCCGTCCCCATCGTGGTCGGCGAAGCTCCGCGGATAGACCTGGTACACGACGCCGTCCCGCCAGTCCGTGCCCGAGGCCGGCTCGTCGTCAGCCACGACGCGACTCCGCCGTCATCGAGCCGGAGCCTCGTTCGCGACCCACCAGCGAACGGCGTAGGGCGCCAGCTGGATCAGTCCGTCGAGCGACGCCGGCCCGTCGTCGACGATGATGTCGCGGGCACGGCGCAATCCGGCGGCCCGGCCGATCGACGGCGGCATGACCTGCGCCCGGTCGGTCAGGTTGTGCACGGCGAGGAGCGGCCCGGTCGGGTGACGCCGGACGAAGGCGAAGAGCCCGTCGCCGCCCGGGTCGAGGATGTCCAGCCCGTCGCTTGCGTGGAGCTGGACCGATCGGCGGCGGGCATCGATCAGCCGCGCGAGACCGGCGAACACCCGCCCGCCGACAGTCGACGGATCGGACCGATCGGCGGCCAACCGCCAATCCATGGGCGGCCGATGGATCCAGCGGCTGTCAGCGGCCCTGACCGGGTCGGCGAGATACGACCGATCGTTCAGGAGGCCGATCTCGTCGCCCATGTACAGCAGCGGCAACCCGTCCCACGCCAGGATCAGGGCGTGGCCGAGGAGGATCCGGCCGATTGCAAGCTCGATCGCCGGCGGATCGCCGGCGTCGAGGGCCGCCTCCAAGCCGGCCAGGCTCGCGAACGTGCCGCTGATCCGTGAGTCGCCGGTCGCGAGGTTCGGCTGGAATCGTTCGCCCCGGCTGAAGCTGCCCGGGAACTCGCCCGCATAGAACGTCGAAAGGAACGCCCGATGGGACGGCCCGTCCCAGCCGACGGCCGCGGCGTCCTCGTCGGCGATCGCCCAGCCGATGTCATCGTGGCAGCGGATGTAGGTCGCCCACGCGGTCGTCGCCGGCTTCTTCGGGAACGAGGCGAGGGCGACGGTCATCAGGCGCGTGTCGCGGGTCGCGACGGCCGACCAGAACTGGACCATCAGGCTGTTGTGGTAGGCGAGATCGCACTCCCGCGCGAACCGCCGGCCGCTGCCCAGGTACGGGGCGAGCTGGTCCTTGCCGACGATCGCCTCGGCCTTGAAGACGACGCCGGGAGCGACGATCCTGGCGCACGCCCGGAGGGCCATCACGAGGTCGTGGACCTCGGGCTGGTTCTGGCTGTCCGTTCCGAGCCGCTTCCAGATGAACGCCACCGCGTCGAGGCGGAAGACGTCGATCCCGCGGTTGGCCAGCCAGAGGAGCGTGTCGATCATCTCGACGAACACGCTCGGATTGGACCAGTTCAGGTCCCATTGGAACCGATTGAAGGTCGTCCACACCCAGCGCCCGTCGGGCAGCTGGGTGAAGCTGCCGGGCGCCGTGTCGGGGAACACCTCGGGCAGCGTGGCCTCGTAGCGATTCGGAATCGTCCGGTCCGGAAACATCCAGTAGCGGGCGGCGGCGACCGGGTCACCCTCGGCCGCGCGTTGCGCCCACGCGTGCTCGGCGGCCGTGTGATTGAGGACGAAGTCGACGCAGACGCTGATCCCTCGCTCGTGGAGGGTCTGGCACAGGCGCTCGAGATCGTTCATCGACCCGAGACGCGGGTCGATCGCGCGGTAGTCGGCGACGGCATAGCCGCCGTCGCTGTCGCCGGGCCGCGGCCGGAGGAGCGCCATCAGGTGGAGATAGCGCACGCCGAGCGCCTCGAGGTGGTCGAGGTGATCCGCCACGCCGGCCAGCGACCCCGCGAACCGGTCGACGTAACAGACGTACCCGATCATCGATGGCGACTGGAACCAGTCCGGGGCGAGGCTCCGCTCGAGGTCGAGGAGCTTGAGGCTCTCGGGCCGTGCCCGGTACGCGTCGGCCAGGCGCGGGACCAGTTCGCGGAGCAGCTCACGTCGCTGCTCGATGCGGCCGTAGGGTGCCGCCAGCCCGTCGATCAGGTCCGGCCAGAACCGCCGGAGCCGGAGAGCGAACAGCTCGACGTCGCGTTGCGCGAGACCGGCCAGCCGATCGCGGGCGGTCGCTTCTGCGGCCGCGAGATCGTTCGGTCCGATCTCGGGCGGCCGCCGACGGCGCGGGGCGGATCGGCCGCCCGCGACGGCCGCGCGCGAGCCGGATCGAGCCGGATCGAGCGCGACCGCCAGCGGAGCGGCCGATTGGTGCCCGATGGGATCGGCGGAGGAGTCGCCGCCCACGGAGCTAGCCCTTGACGGAACCGGCAAGGAGCCCCCGAACGAAGTACCGCTGCAGCCCGAGGAAGACGATGACCGGCACGATCATCGACACGAACGCACCCGAGGTCAGGAGCTGCCAGTCCGATCCCCGGGAGCCGGTGATGTTGACCAGACGGGACGTCATGACGGCGACGTCCGCGTTCGTCCCGAGGAAGGTCGTCGCCACGAGGAGATCGTTCCAGACCCACAGGAACTGGAAGATCGCGAACGAGGCGAGGGCCGGGACCGACAGGGGCAGGACGAGCCGCCGGAAGGTCGTGAAGTGGGAGGCTCCGTCGATCGCCGCGGATTCCATCATGTCGCGCGGCAGCTGACTGATGTAGTTGTAGAGGAGGTACGTCGCCAGGGCGAGCCCGAAGCCGGCATGGGCCAGCCAGACGGCAAGGAACGTTCCGTTGAGATGGATCGCGAGATACGCCTTCAGGACCGGGATCAGCGCGACCTGGAGCGGGACGACGAGCAGGGCGACGACCGCGATGAACATGATCCGCCGACCGGGGAACTGCATCCACGCGAACCCGTAGGCGGCGAACGCCGCGATCAGGATCGGGATGATCACTGCCGGGATCGTCACGGCGAGCGTGTTGAGGAACGCCGTCGCGATCCCGTCGCCGCCGAACAGAACCTTGTCGTAGTTGTCGAGGCTGAACCCGCCGAGGTTGGAGAACGCCGTCCACCAACCCGAGTTGGAGATCGCGTCCTTCGTCCGGAACGAGGTGATGAACAGCCCGAGCGTCGGCAGCGTCCAGACGACGACGAGGGCGATGACCACGAAGTTGATGGCCACGCGGGACCAGGCAATGGGCTTCTTCATCGCATCGTCCTCAGATCGCCCGGTTCCGGAATTGGCGGAGGTTGTACCAGATGATCGGCGTGACGGCGATCAGCAGGATCACCGCGAGCGCGGAACCGCGACCGTAGTCGAAGAACGTGAACGCGTTCTTGAATTGCAGGGTGGCGATGACCTGGGTGTTGAAGTTCCCGTTCGTCATCGCGATGATGATGTCGTAGATCTTCAGGGTCAGGATCGCGATCGTCGTCGCGACGGTCACGATCGTCGGCCAGATCGTCGGGATGATGATCCGCCGGAAGATCTGGAACTCGGTGGCGCCGTCGATCCGGCCAGCCTCGAGGATCTCGTCCGGGACGCCCTTGAGGGCCGCTCCGATGATCACCATCGCGAACCCGGCCTGACCCCAGACGAGGATGACGATGAACAGGATCGTGTTCAGCGGGTCACCCGTGAGCCACGACACCGGTCCGATGCCGAACTGGCCGAGAATCGCGTTGAACAACCCGATCTGGGGCTGGCCGGCCGGCTGGAACGAGTAGACGAAGCGCCAGATGACGCTCGCCCCGACGAACGAGATCGCCATCGGCAGGAAGATCAGGGTCTTGGCCAGTCGATTGATTCGCGATCGCTCGACGAGGACCGCGATGATCAGGCCGAGGCCGGTGCTGAAGCCCGTCCCGAGGACCAGCCACAGGACGTTGTTCCGGATCGCCAACAGCATCTCGGGGTTCGTGAAGGCGTAGATGAAGTTGTCGAGACCGATGAACTTGGCACCCGTCGCGTTGAAGAAGCTGCCCCAGACCGTCAGGATCGCCGGGATCAGCAGGTAGAACGTCAGGATCGCGATCGCCGGGCCGACGAACACAAAGGGCAGGACCCTCCCCTGCCAGACGCGCGGGAGCTTCTCGGTCAGCCAGTTCGCGACGATGTAAAGCGTGGCGACGCCGCCGACACCCCACACGATCGCGACGAGGACGATGACGATCTTCGGCGCGCCACTGTCCTTGAGGAACGTGAAGCCCGCCCACAGGACGACGAATGCCACGATCGGCACGAGCAGCGAGACGCCGAGACGTGCAATTGCCGCGCCGAGCCGGGCGAGCGCAGATGGCGTCGCAACGCCTGCAGCCGAGTTGATCGCCACGTGTCCTCCTCCAAGGCGACGGGGTTGGTGGTGGTGGTGGGGGGGGGGGGGGGGGCCCCCCCCCCCCCCCCCC
>JANMCU010000264.1:0-13150 GCA_031361415.1 Chloroflexota bacterium
CGGGCCGCGATCCCGGCTGGCTTCGTCGCGACCGGTGGCGTGGCCGGGATCAAGGCCTCCGGCCGGCCCGACCTGGCGCTCGTCGCGACTCTTGCCGGCTCCGACGGCGCCCGGGTTCCGGCGGCCGCCGCCGCGGTCTTCACGCCCAACGCGTTCGCCGCCGCGCCGGTCCGGCTGTCGCAGGCCCACCTTGCGGCGACCGATCCGGCGGGCGCGGGGCGATACGGCTGGGCGACCGGGATCATCTCGACGAGCGGGTGCGCCAATGCGGCGACCGGCGCGGCCGGCGATGCCGATCAGGCCGAGGTCGCGACGATGCTTGCGGAAGCCCTCTCGACACCCGACAGCCAGACCCTGCTGCTCTCGACCGGGATCATCGGGACCCGGCTGCCGCTCGCGATCGTCCGGTCGGGGATCGCGGCCGTGGCGCCGACCCTGGCACCGAGCGATGACGGCCTGGCGGCCGCGGCCGAGGCGCTCCGCACGACCGACTCGCTCGTGAAGGCGGCCACGACCACGATCACCCTGCCCGATCCCGACGGGCTCGCGGTCCGCTCGATCCGGGTGACCGGCATCGCCAAGGGCGTCGGCATGATCCACCCGCGGATGGCGACGATGCTGTCGATCGTCCTGACCGACGCAACCGTCGATCCGGCGACCCTCCACGGGCTGCTCCGGCCGGCGGCGGCCCGGACCTGGGACCAGCTCAGCGTCGATGGCGACACCTCGACCAACGACACGGTCTTCGTCCTCGCGTCCGGGGCGGCCGGCGCGGCACCCGTCTCCGCCGGGACGCACGAGGCTGCCGAGCTGGGCCGGGCGATCGAGGCCGTCGCTCGGGATCTCGCCCGGCAGCAGGCGGCCGACGGCGAGGGAGCGACGACCCTGATCACCTGCCAGGTGTCGGGCGCGGTCGACGACGCAGACGCCCGTGCGGTCGCTCGCGCCGTCATCTCGTCGTCGCTGGTCAAGGCCGCCGTCCACGGCCGCGATCCGAACTGGGGGCGGATCGCCGGCGCCGCAGGCAATGCGGCGCTCGCCGACGAGGCGGTCCTCGTGGCGGCCGGACTCACGATGTCCGCGGCGCGGAGCCGGGCCGGCACCGCGGCCGAGCTCGATCCTGACCGGCTGCGAATCGCGATCGCCGGTCATCTCGTGTTCGACGGGACGAGCGGCGGCCCGGTCGCGTTCGACCGAGCGGCCGCCCGAACCGCGATGGACGCTCCCGAGCTCCTCGTCCGACTCGATCTCGGCATGGGCGACGGTCGGGGCGAAGCCTTCGGCTGCGACCTGACCGAAACGTATGTGACCGAGAACAGCGAGTACACGACCTGATGTCCGAGATTCTCGTCGTCAAGCTCGGAGGGACGACCCTCGCCGACCAGGCGCAGGTCCTCGGCGAGGTCGCGGCGGTCGCACGGAAGCGTCCGGTCGTGCTCGTCCACGGCGGCGGCAAGCGGATCACCGAATGGCTCGAGCGGCTCGGTGTCCCCTCGAAGTTCGAGCAGGGACTGCGCGTCACCGATCAGGCCGCGCTCGAGGTCGCGGCCGCGGTCCTCCGCGGCGTCGTCAACAGCGAGCTCGTCGCATCCCTGCGCGATCTCGGCGTCGACGCGGTCGGGCTGTCGGGGGTCGATGGCGGTCTGCTCGTGAGCGAGCGGGTGCCTGGGATGGGGCTCGTCGCCCACGTCGTCGGCCTCCGGCGCGATCTGCTCGACGCGATCCTCGTCGGTGGTCAGGTGCCGGTCGTCGCGCCGCTCGCCCGCGACGAGCAAGGCATCGTCTGCAACGTCAACGCCGACGACGCGGCCGCCGGGATCGCGGCCGGCCTCGGCGCCCGCCAGCTCGTGCTGATGACCGATGTCGATGGCGTACGGGACGCCGACGGGAAGCGGCTCGACACCATCACCGCCGGCGAGGCGGAACGCCTGATCGAGAGCGGTGTCATCGCGGGCGGCATGGTCCCGAAGATCCGGGCTGCGCTCGCGGCGCTCGCCTGGGAAGGGTCCGAGGCGATCATCGCGGACGCATCGGCCGACCGCGCGCTCGAGCGGGCGTTGACCGATCCGACGTTCGGAACCCGGATCACGGCCAGCCGGTCGGCCGTCGGAGCGGCCTGATGCGGGGCCGCCCGACGCCGGCCGGCGCATCGGCTTCGATGGCGGTCCGTGGCCCGTCGCTCGTCGCCGATCCGGCGATCGCCGCGGCGGGCTCGAAGCGCGATCGCCAGCGCGCGATCCGCGAGCTCGCCCGGGCGGCCGCGATCGGCAGCCAGCAGGAGCTAGCCGACCTCCTGATCGAGCGTGGCTTCGCTGTCACCCAGGCGACGGTCAGCCGTGACATCGCGGAGCTCGGACTGGTCAAGGCGCCGCGCGACGGCCGCCACGTGTACGTCCTGGCCGAGGCATTCGGCGGGTCGACCGGTCCAGGCCCGACGCAGCGACCGACGAACGAGCGCCTCCGGCGGATTCTCGCCGACATCCCGGTGAGCGTCGGACGGAGCGGGCTGATCCTGCTCCTGACCGGCTCGCCCGGGACGGCCAGCGTCATCGCCCAGGCGATCGACGAGTCGTCGCTGACGGAGCAGGAAGGCACGCTCGCGGGCGACAATACGCTCCTTGTCCTGTTCGCCGACGAGGCCTGCCTCCTCGCCTGGCAGGAGCGCTTCGATGAGATCCGGTCGACCGCGGTCGGCAGGGCAGACCGCGCCTGAACCATCCGCCCGATCCGCCCGAACCTGTCCGAACCTGTCCGTGACCCCGTTCCTGGAGGCCCGCTGATCATGAAGAAAGTCGTCCTCGCCTACTCCGGCGGGCTCGATACATCGGTTGCCGTCGCCTGGCTGCGCGAGAAGTACAACTGCGAGGTCGTCTGCCTGACCGTCGACGTCGGCGGCGGCTCGCTCCGGGCCGGCGTCGAGAAGCGCGCGATCAGTGCCGGCGCGTCGCGCGCCTACGTGGTCGACGCGCGGGACCGGTTCGTCCGCGACTTCGTCTGGCCGCACCTCCAGGCCAACGCGATGTACCAGGACGCCTACCCGCTGGCCACCGCGCTGGCCCGGCCGCTCATCGCCCAGCTCCTCGTGGAGGTCGCCCGGCGCGAGGGCGCCGACGCGGTCGCCCATGGCTGCACCGGCAAGGGCAACGACCAGGTCAGGTTCGATGTCGCGGTCCACGCGCTGGACCCGGGTCTCGAGGTCGTGGCCCCGATGCGGGTCGGGATGGGCCTGACCCGCGACCAGGAGATCGACTACGCGATCGAGCGCGGGATCGAGATCCCGATCACCAAGGCCTCGCCGTATTCGATCGACGTCAACCTGTGGGGCCGGTCGTGCGAGACGGGCGTCCTCGAGGACCCGTGGGTCAGCCCGCCGCCCGACGCCTACGAGTGGACGGTCGCGCCGTCGGACGCGCCAGCGCCGGTCGAGCTCGTGGTCGAGTTCGAAGGCGGGATCCCGGTCGCAATCGACGGCGAGCGGCTCGAGCCGGTCGCGCTGATCGAGCGCCTCCACGAGCTCGGCGGAACGCACGGCGTCGGCCGGATCGACCATGTCGAGGACCGTCTGGTCGGGATCAAGAGCCGCGAGATCTACGAGGCGCCGGCGGCGACGATCCTCCATGCGGCCCACGGTGCGCTCGAGGGGCTCACCCTCACCAGGGACACGCTCCGATTCAACCGCCTCGTCGCAAGCGAGCTCGCCCAGCTGACCTACGACGGGCTCTGGTTCAGCGCCCTGCACCGCGATCTACGCGGGTACATCGCGTCGGCCCAGCGGGTCGTCAGCGGCGAGGTCCGGATCCGGCTGGACCACGGCTCGGCCGTCGTCACGGGCCGGCGCTCGCCCCTGTCGCTGTACGACAAGAACCTCGCGACCTACGACACGGGCGACGCGTTCGACCACGCAGCTGCAGTCGGGTTCATCTCGATCTTCGGGCTTCCGCTGCGGGTCGAGGCGGCGCGGCATGGGGCGGTCGGCGCGCGCTACGGCGCCGCCTGGACCTGGACCGAACCGCTCCTCGAGGGGCTGCCGACCACGGTCACCGATCCGTCGGAGCCGGTCGCCGCGGGCTGAGCGCTGGATCGGCCGTCGGCACGCCGCGGGCCGGCCCGGCGCGCCCCGACATCGACGCCTCGCGAGGGGCCTCGCCGCCCAGGCCCGGAGGAGGCCGGTCCGGGCGGCGAGTGGACTGTTTGACGCGTGTCTGCGAGAGCTGACTTGCGGCCGGCTCGCCGAGGTCCGAGGCGGAGCTCCGCGACGCTGTCGGCCCGAGGTTCAGGGCACCGAGCGGACGGCCGCCGCCGACGGCTCGGTCGCAGGCTGCTCCGTCGCCGGCGCCGGTACCCCGTGCTCCGACCCGACCAGGCGTCCGTCGGCGAGGAGGCGTCGATAGATGTCCGCGGTCTCGGCGATCGCGTCGCGGTACGCCGTCACCGGCACCTCGCCCAGTGCCGCCAGCGAGCGGTGCTCGATGTCGGATGGGAACGGAAGTGGAGTCGGCTCCGCGGTGATCAGGCCGCGCGCCCCCGGCACGATCTCCTCGATCGCATCGATCCAGTCGGCGATCGCGACCGGGCTGCCACCGAGGTTGAAGACGCGCGCACCGGCCGGCTCGGCACGGCTGGCGAGGATCAGGGTCCGCGCGACATCGGGCGCGTACTGGAACAGCGTGCTGCCGCCGAACGAGATCCGGAACGGCGTGCCGAGGACCGCCGCGGCGATCGCGACCGTCGGGCTGCTCGTCATCCCCTGGTCACGCCCCGCGCCGTAGACCGTCATCGGCCGGAGCCCGACGCTTGGCACGCCCGCGTCGGCGAGGTAGATCCGGGCCGTGCCCTCGTTCGCGAACTTGTACACGCCGTAGTGGTTGCCGGGGTGCGGCTCCGCCGACTCGAGCAGCCGGCCGGACGTGGCATCGACGTCGGACGGCGAGAACATTCCGATCGAGCCCGTGTAGACGACCGGGGCCATCGGGTGACCGTTGTCGCCGCGCCGCCGGACGGCCTCGAAGACATTGACCGTGCCGACGACATTGACCCGTGCCCCGAGCGGCGGGTCCGCGCGGCAGAACGGGACCTGGAGGGCCGCGAGGTGGATGACGTTCGTGATGTCGTGCTCGGCGAGCGTCCGGTCGAGCGCGTCGAGGTCGGTGATGTCGCCACCGACGAGGGTCACCCGGTCGAGCTCATCGGGGCTCATCACCAGGGCCAGCCGGCGGGCATTGGTCCCGACGTCGTAGCCGACGACCGGAACGCCCTCGCGGACGAGCTCGCGGACCGTCCAGGCGCCGATGCAGCCGAGCGCGCCGGTGACGAGGAACCGCTCCGAACCGGGTTGTGCGGTCATGCTGCTGCTCCGGCGGGGTCGTGCCGGCAGACATTCTCGAGGCGCCCGATCCGCTCGATCTCGACGACCACCCGGTCGCCGTCGGCGAGGAACCGCGGCGGGTCGCGGAACACGCCCACGCCGCCTGGCGTGCCGGTCGCGATCACATCGCCGGGCTCGAGCGTGAACGACTGCGAGCAGTAGCTGATGATCTCCGCGATCCCGAAGTACATCGCCGACGTTCGCGCGTCCTGGACCCGCTCATCGCCGACGGTGCAGCTGATCGCGAGGTCCTGCGGATCGCCGATCTCGTCGGCCGTGACGAGGACCGGGCCCATCGGGCAGAACGTGTCGAGCGACTTGCCGCGGACCCACTGGCCGTCACCGAACTGGATGTCCCGGGCCGAGACGTCGTTCAGGCAGGTGTAGCCGAACACGTGCGCGAGCGCGTCGGCCGGATCGATCCGCCGGGCCCGCCGGCCGATGACGACGGCCAGCTCGGCCTCGTAGTCGACTTGACCGGTCAGCGCCGGATCCCAGCGGATCTCCGCTCCGGTTCCGACCACCGAGCTCGGCCACTTCGCGAAGATCAGCGGTGCGGCGGGCGGCTCGACGCCTTCCTCGGCGGCGTGTTCGCGGTAGTTGCGACCGATCGCCACGACCTTGCCGGGCCGAGGCACGGGCGCGAGCCGCTCGGCGTCGTGGAGCGTGCGTCCGTGTTGGGCGATGGCCGCCGGGTCGGCCGCGAGCCGAAGCGCCGCGATACTGGCGGGACCGCCGGCGATCAAGTGAATCATCGTGGCCGGACCGCCCGGGAGCGCCTCGGTCGCGGCGAGCCAACGGTCGCCTGCGACGACGGCGAGCACCTCCTCGCCGGAAACTCGCAGCGACGCCAGATGCACAGGTGCTCCAACTGTTCAGTATACTGGCCGACGGCCCGCGGACTGAACGATACGATAGCGCAGGACGCGCCGTCAACCGGCGGCGACCACGACGAGGAGCGGCAATGCCCTTCGACCCGACCGAGCGTGTCGACCTTGGCCGGACGGGCCTGCGCGTCACACGGCTCGGGTTCGGGGCGGCGCCCATCGGCGGCCTGTATGCGGCCGTCGACGACGGCGATGCGCGCCGAACCGTCGAGCGCGCCTGGCAGCTCGGCATCCGGACGTTCGACGTCGCGCCCCTCTATGGGTACGGCCTGGCCGAGCGCCGTCTCGGGGCGGTCCTCGCCGATCGACCCAGGGACGACTACGTGCTCTCGACGAAGGTCGGCCGGCTCGTCCGCCGGGTCGACGCCATCGCGTCGACCGCCGATGTCGATCGTCAGGCGCTCGACGGCCGGGAGGATGCGTTCTATGTCCGGACCGAGCCGGTCCGGATGGTCTTCGACTACAGCGCCGACGGGATTCGACGGTCGATCGACGAAAGCCTTGCCCGGCTCGGTCTGGACCGGATCGACATCGCCCTCATCCACGATCCGGATGCGCATTGGGCTGCCGCGATCGACGAGGCGTTTCCGGCGCTGGCCAGGCTGCGCGAGGCCGGGGTCGTCCGCGCGATCGGGGTCGGCATGAACCAGTCGGCGATGCTCGCCCGGTTCGCGCGCGAGGGTGACTTCGACGTGTTCATGCTCGCGGGCCGCTACACCCTCCTCGACCAGGATGGCCTCGGCGAGCTGCTCCCGCTGTGCCTCGAGCGCGACATCGCCGTGCTTGCGGGCGGCGTGATGAACAGTGGGATCCTCGCCGATCCCCGGCCGGGTGGCCGCTTCGACTACGCGCCTGCGCCGCCCGCGGTTGTCGATCGCGCCCGCCGGCTGGCCGCGACCTGTGCCCGCCACGGCGTCCCGATCCGCGCCGCCGCAGCCCAGTTCCCGCTCGCGCATCCGGCGGTCCGCAGCCTGATCGCCGGCGTCCGCCGGGTCGACCATCTCGAGGAGTACCCGGAGCTCCTGCGCCGGCCGATCCCGGCCGAGCTGTGGGCCGACCTCCGTGCCGAGGGCCTGATCGATCCGGCCGCCCCGGTTCCGGCCGAAGCCGCCGCATGATCGTCGACGCCCACCACCATTTCTGGGATCCGGCCACGGCCGATTACCCGTGGCTGACCGACGAGCTGGCGGCGATCCGCCGGCCGTTCGGGCCGACCGATCTCGCGCCGCTGGTCGCGGCGGCCGGGATCTCCGCGACCGTCCTGGTCCAGACCCGCTCGAGCCTCCCGGAGACCGAGGCATTCCTCGCGATCGCCGCCGAGTCGCCGTTCGTGCGCGGCGTGGTCGGCTGGGTCGATCTCCGCGACCCGGCGGTGGACGACACGATCGCCCGGCTGCGGGCCGGTCCGGGCGGCGCGCGGCTCGTCGCGATCCGCCATCAGGTCCACGACGAGCCCGACCCGGACTGGCTGGGACGAGCCGACGTGCGGCGCGGGATCGCCGCCGTCGGCCGGGCCGGACTGGCGTACGACCTCCTCGTCCGGGCGCGCGAGCTGCCGGCCGCCCGCGCGCTCGTCGGCGCGCTGCCGAACGTCCGGTTCGTCGTCGACCATCTGGCCAAGCCCGCGATCCGGGCCGGCGCCGATCCCGCCTGGATGGACGCGCTTGCGGCGTTCGGGGACCAGCCGAACGTGTGGTGGAAGCTGTCGGGCCTGGTCACGGAGGCCGAGTGGCGGTCATGGCGGCCGGCCGATCTCCAGCCGTTCGTGGATCGCGTTCTCGGGATCGCCGGTCCGAACCGGATCCTCTTCGGCTCCGACTGGCCGGTCTGCCTCCTCGCCGCCCCCTATGACGCCGTGCTCGCGACGGCCCGTTCCCTGATCGCGGGCCTGTCGCCGGGCGAGCAGGCGGCGATCCTCGGCGCGACGGCGCATGCGGTCTACCGCCTCGATATCGACCCGTCGCGGCGGATCGGCTGATCGGCTCGAAGCGGATCGGACAGTCGGTCGGCCAGGGTGTGGAGATCGTCGATGAGGAGCGGCATCCGCTCGTCGGTTGCGCGCGCCTTGAGGAGGGTGATGCTGGCGGCGTACGGCCCCTCGCCGGGCTGGCGGCCCGGAATCATCACGCCGTAGCAGACGACGCCCTCGACGGTCTCCTCGTCATCGATCGCGTAGCCGCGCGCCCGGACGAGCTCGAGGTCGGCGAGGAGCGCGTCGACCGTGGCCAGGGAGTTCACCGTCAGCGTCGGCAGCTCGGTGATCCCGGCCAGGCGGCGCTGGAGGTCGGCCGCGTCGAGCGAGGCGAGGGCGGCCTTTCCCGTCGCGGTGTGCGACGCCGGCAACCGCCGACCGATCCGCGACGTGAGCCGGACCGGCTGCCGGCCGTCGTGGCGGGCGAGGTAGGTCATCTCGAGGTCGTCGAGGATCGCGAGCTGGATCGTTTCCTCGGAGCCGGTGATCAGGAGCCGGCAGGCCTCGTAGAACTCCTGGACCTGGTCGACCGAGGCGAGATACGCCCCGCCGAGCTCGGCAAGCTTTCGGCCGAGGGCGAAGCCGGTCCCGACCCGGCGGACGAGACCGATCTCGGCGAGGGCATTGCAGATGTTGGCGATCGACGACTTCGGCAGGCCCAGGCGGCGCGCCAGCTCGCTCGGCCCCGGCGCCTCACCGGCACGCTCGGCGAGGACGTCGAGAATCGCGCCGGCCCGGGTGACGGCCGGGGCCAATGATTCGCTCTCCGCAACCTCGTCACGCCCCGGGCCGGCGTCTGTCATCGTTCGAACTCCTTCGCGGCGCTCGTTGGCAACGTTTGCGCGGCCAGCCGGCTGAACCGCGTGCGGTATCTTGACTCCGCCGCAACCCATCCGCATACTGGCCAGTATACCGCCATCTGTTCAGTATGCTGAACGATCGGCGCCGGATGTCAAGAGGAGGGCTTCCCGCAGTGTCGCGGTACCGCATGGTCGCGGCAGCGATCATCCCGATTCTCGTGCTGTCGGCGTGCAACACGTCCGCCAGCCCATCCCCGTCCACGGCGCCCGCCGCCACGCCCGGCGCGTCCGTCGTGGCTCCATCGACGGCCCCCTCGGCTTCGGCCGTGGCCGTCAAACCGGGCACGAAGTTCGCCGGGGTCAGTGTCAACATCCTCACGTTCAACGGACCCCAGGTCGCCGAGCCGCTCCAGCGCCGGGCCCCCGACTGGGAGCAGCTGACCGGCGGCCATGTCAATGTCGTGGCGGTCGGATTCCAGACGATCTACGACAAGGCGCTCCTCGACGCCTCGACCGGGACGAACTCGTTCGACGGCTATGTCTTCGACCCGCAGTGGATGGGCGACTTCGTCGGCCCGGGCTATCTGCTCGATCTGACCGACCGCGAGAAGAACGACGCCCAGCTCAACCAGCAGGACATCGTGCCGTTCTTCCGCGACTACAACTCGGTCTACAACGGCAAGAACTACACGATCCCGCTCGATGGCGACTTCCACATGGTCTATTACCGGAGCGACCTCTTGACCAAGGACGGCCTCAAGCCGCCGGCCACGTGGGATGACTACCTCACGATCGCGCAGAAGTACAACGGCCAGGACCTCAACGGCGACGGCAAGCCGGACTACGGCTCGTGCATCGCCAAGAAGAAGGGCGCCCAGAGCTACTGGTGGATCATCTCGCTGGCGGCGGGCCTCCTCCAGAGCAAGGGCACGAGCCAGGGTGCGTTCTTTGACACCACCGACCTCAAGCCGCTGTTCGGCCCGAACGAGGCGATGACCCTCGCGCTCCAGACGTATGCGAAGACGGCGACCTTCGGTCCGCCCGATGAGCTCAACATGGACGTCGGCGGGTCGCGCGGCCTGTTCACGACCGGGCGCTGCGCCCTGACGATGGACTGGGGCGATATCGGGACCCTGGCCCCGGGCACGTACGCCCAGGACAAGACCGGTGCGACGATCACGCCCGGCTGGAAGCAGGTCCTCGATCGGGCGACCGGCAAGCTCGTCCCGTGCGACGCGACCACCTGCCCGAACGCCGTCGACGGCGTGAATTACGCCCC
Organism: Chloroflexota bacterium; assembly: GCA_031361415.1. Classification (GTDB taxonomy): domain Bacteria; phylum Chloroflexota; class Limnocylindria; order Limnocylindrales; family CSP1-4; genus CF-46. Next base: position 10,304 of record JANMCU010000264.1, read on the forward strand.
GTTCGGCTCCTTCGGCGGCTGGTCCGGCGCGATCAATGCGAAGTCTCCGGCCGCCAATCAGGATGCCGCGTACGACTTCCTGTCGTACATGAGCGCACCGGCCCAGTCGAGCATCGACGTGACGCTCGGAAAGACCGGCTTCAATCCCTATCGAACCTCGCACTTCACGAACCCCGCTCCGTGGCTCGCCGCGGGACTGAGCCAGGCGGCGACCGACAACTACCTCGGGGCCATCAAGACGAGCCTCGCCAACAAGAACTTCGTGCTCGATCTGCGGATCCCGCAGACCAAGCAGTACGAGCAGGACGTGCTCGACACCGCCATCGCGCAGTACCTTGCCAAGGAGCTGGACGAAGCCGGCACCGAGCAGGCCATCGCCGATGGCTGGAACCAGATCACCGACACCGCCGGCAAGGACAAGCAGCTCGCTGCCTATGTCGCGAGTCTTGGCATCAAGTAAACCTCCGTACGATGAGCCGTCGCGCGAGCCGGGCCTTGCAGGTCCGGCTCCGCGCCGTGCTGCAGCCGGCCGGGCGTCGAACGCGCTCGGCGGTTGGCGTTCCGACGGTGCAGCCAGATGGCTGTTCATCTGGCCCGCCGTCCTCCTGATCCTCGCCCTCTCCCTCTTCCCCCTCGTCGCGTCGCTCGCCCTATCGGTCTCGAAGCTGGTCTTCAACCCGGGTCGGGTCGACCTCTCGTTCATCGGGCTCCAGAACTACCAGCAGCTCCTGTTCGGGCTCGAGCGATCGCACTTCCTCGGCGTCCTCAAGGCGCCCTCGCCGCTCGGCTGGGCCGTTCTCGGCGGGACCGCGGCCCTCGCGGCGCTGGCCTGGGCCCGGACCGCGCGGAGCGGCCGCGTCGGCGTCCTCGGGCTCGCCCTGCGCCTGGTCGGCGGAGTCGTGCTCGTCGGGTTCGTGGGACTGATCGTCCAGACCCTGCTGAGCGACGGCGGCCGGCCTGGCGCCGTCGTCGTGACCCTGATCTTCGTGTTCGGCGGGATCGCGCTCCAGCTCGTCCTCGGCCTCGGCCTGGCCATCCTCGCGGTCCAGCAGGTCCCGTGGCGGCGCTTCTTCCGGATCCTGTTCCTCATCCCGCTGACGATCACGCCGGTCGGCGTCGGGTACATGTTCCTGATGATGACCGACACCTCGAAGGGGCCGCTGGAGCCGCTCTGGGTCGCGTTCGGGTTGCGGAACTTCACGTGGGTGACCGACCCGTGGCTGGCCCGCCTGGCGGTGATCGTCGGCGACACGTGGCAGTGGACGCCGTTCGTCTTCATCGTCCTGCTGGCGGCTCTCGAGAGCCTCGATCAGGAGGTCCGCGAGGCGGCCCTGGTCGATGGGGCCGGGCGCTGGCAGAGCTTCCGCCACATCACGATGCCGGCCATCCTGCCGGTCACGACCACGATCGTCCTGATCCGGATCATCGAGGGCTTCAAGATCATCGATATGCCGAACATCCTGCTGGGCGGCGGTCCCGGCACCGCGACCCAGTCGATGACGCTCCAGGCGTTCATCGACTGGAACACCCTGAATCTCGGTCGATCCGCCGCGGTCGCGTACCTGTTGCTGATCCTCGTCTCGGTCGTCGCGACCGTCTATGTCAGCTTCGTCCGGCGGCGGGTCACGGACCTCGCATGACGAACCTCGGATGACGAACCCGTTCAGGCGGCGGTCCGCCACCGACCTGTCGCCGCCGGCCAAGCTCGGCGCGTTCATCCTGCTGCTCAGCTGGGCGGTGGTCGTCCTGTTCCCGATCTACTGGCTGTTCGTGACCTCGTTCAAGACGCCGTACCAGGTCGACAAAGGGCCGTTCTACATCCCGTTCGTCGACTTCCAGCCGACGCTCGACGCCTGGAAGTACATCCTGTTCGATCTCGGCAACGACACGATCCGGCCGTACGTGAACACGGTGATCGTCGGACTGAGCAGCTCGGTCATCGCCCTGATCCTCGGATCGCTCGCTGCCTATGCGCTGGTCCGCTTCAGCTACGCTCCGCGGCTCGGGATCGTCGGGCTGTTCATCGGCTCGTTCGCGCTTGCGACCATCGCCACCGTCGGCGGCGTCCCACCACCGATCGCGGTCGCTTCCGGGCTGGCGGTGTTCGTCGTCCTCGCCCAGACGATCGGTCGGCGGTTCGTCCGCGCGTTCGGCAACAGCGACATCGCGTTCTGGCTGATCTCCCAGCGGATCCTCCCGCCGATCGCGGTCGCCGTCCCACTCTATGTGCTGTTTCAGCAGGTCCACCTGCTCGACAACATCACGGCCCTGATCCTGACCTACGTCGCGACGAACCTGCCGATCGTGGTCTGGCTGATGCGCGACTACTTCGCGTCGCTGCCGCGCGAGCTCGAGGAGTCGGCCGCCGTCGACGGCGCGTCGGTCTACCGGATCGTGCGCTCGATCGTCCTGCCGATCTCGGTGCCGGGCCTGGTCGCGACGTTCCTGATCGTGCTGATCTTCGCCTGGAACGAGTTCCTGATCGCGCTCGTCCTGACGAGCGCCAACGCCCAGACGATGCCGCTCCAGGTCGCCGCCCAGAATGCGACCCGCGGTCCGCAGTGGTGGGCGATGTCGGTCCTGATCATCATCATGATCACCCCGGTCGTGGTGATGGCGGTCGCGCTCGAACGGTTCATCACCCGGGGCATCCTGGTCGGCGCGCTCAAGGGGTAGTCGATGGCCACGATCACCGAGCTCGACGTGCTCGACGTCCGCTTCCCGACCTCTCGCTCGCTCGACGGCTCCGACGCGATGAACCCCGACCCGGACTACTCGGCCGCGTACGTCATCGTCCGGACCGACGCCGGCGACGGGCTCGAGGGCCATGGCCTGACGTTCACGATC